>NZ_JBVJIN010000050.1:0-27100 GCF_055586285.1 Actinokineospora sp. NPDC051303 | reverse complement strand
CGCTCCCGCGCTCCCGCGCTCCCGCGCTCCCGCGCTCCCGCGCTCCCGCGCTCCCGCGCTCCCGCGCTCCCGCGCTCCCGCGCTCCCGCGCTCCCGCGCTCCCGGCTAGGCGTAGTCGCGCCGAGTCCTCGCCCTCGTGCCCATGAGCGCCGTCTTCTTCTCACTCGCTCCCCACGCCCACGGGTGCCCCTGCCCCGAACTCGCGTGCGCGTCTTCCTCAAGCCCACCGCCCTCCACACTCCCGCGCCGACGCGTCTTGCAGCCGTTGCGTGCTCGTTCCGTTCGCACGCTTCCCCCGGCACCCAACCCCGACGGCGCCCGTCCTTACCCGATCTACCCCTCACCAAATCCCCGACGTCGCCTCGCCCCTTCGTTCAACTTTCTTCACGTCGTCCCCGCCTTCGTCTCGACTTCCTCAAATCGCCCCCGGTTCCGTCTCAACCGCTCTCATCTTCACCATGTTCTTGGCGGTCGCTCCAAGGGCCGTACCTCGTCAAACCCGGCCTTCGCTCCAAGCTCACCCTCCAAGCCCATCCTCAAACCTCTCCTCTCCAACCCACCCCTTCAACCAACTCCAACCCACCCCTTCAACGTGACTCTTCAACGTCACCCCTCGAACCTTCACCCCTCCAACCCGGCCCCAACCCGCCCCCAACCCCAGCCCCCTCGCGGTCGCTGCCGCACGTCGCTGATCCGATCGCGGCTGCCCGTCCACCGCACCTCGCCGGTCCAGTGGTGTCAGCCGCCCGCCCACGGCGTCTGACGGCCCCTGACCTGCCGTCGGGAGCCAGGCGCGCCGACGGAATTCAGACCTGTTTCGGAGCGCCGACCCCTCTCTGACCAGCGGAGAGAGGTGTGGGTGGCTCGCCACGCTGGGTGCTTGGCGGCCGGATGGCTTGCTCGATCCAGGTTGCCCGCTAGGGTCGGACTCCGTGAAAGCCGTACGTCGATTCACCGTCCGCGCCGGGCTCCCCGAGCCGCTCGCCGATCTGGGCACGCTCGCCACCAACCTGCGGTGGACGTGGCACCCGCCGACCCAAGACCTGTTCGCCGCCGTCGACCGTGAGATCTGGGAGCGGGTCGGCGGCGACCCGCTGCACCTTCTCGCCGAGGTGCCAGCCGAACGGCTGGAGCGGTTGGCAAGCGACGAGGCATTCCTCGGCAGAGTCGCCGAGGTGTCCGGCGACCTGCGCCGCTACCTCGGCGAGCCCCGGTGGTACCAGCGCCGCGAGGGCGAACTGAACGGCAGCCGAATGCCGGGTTCGATCGCCTACTTCTCGATGGAGTTCGGCGTCACCGAGGCCCTCCCCAACTACTCGGGTGGCCTCGGCGTCCTCGCGGGCGACCACCTCAAGGCCGCCTCAGACCTGGGTGTGCCGCTGATCGGCGTGGGCCTGCTCTACCGCTCGGGCTACTTCCGGCAGTCGCTGTCACTCGACGGCTGGCAGGTCGAGCACTACCCGGTGATCGACCCGAACGGCCTCCCGCTCGAACCGCTCACCGAGCCGTCCGGTGCCCCGATCCTGGTGCACGTGGCCATGCCCGGCGGCCGGGTGCTGCGCGCCCGGATCTGGAAAGCCCAGGTCGGACGCGTGCCGCTGCTTCTGCTCGACTCGGACATCGAGGAGAACTCCGACGATCTTCGCAGCGTCACCGACCGCCTGTACGGCGGCGACCAGGACCACCGAATCCGCCAGGAGATCCTGGCGGGCATCGGCGGCGTCCGAGCCGTCCGCACCTACTGCGAGCTGACCGGCACAGCGCAGCCCGAGGTGTTCCACACCAATGAAGGCCACGCGGGCTTCCTCGGTCTCGAACGGCTGCGCGAACTGGTGTCCGGTCAGGGCTTGGACTTCGACCAAGCCCTGTCCGCCGTGCGCGCGGGCACGGTGTTCACCACCCACACCCCCGTGCCCGCGGGCATCGACCGCTTTCCGATAGACCTCGTGCAGCATTACTTCGGCGATGGAACCCTCCTTCCTGGCATCGACCTCCGTCGTGTTCTCGCGCTGGGCGCGGAGGAGAACGCGGGCATGTTCAACATGGCCCACATGGGTCTGCGGCTCGCCCAACGAGCCAATGGCGTCTCCCAACTCCACGGTGCCGTCAGCCGCAGCATGTTCGGTGGTCTCTGGCCCGGTTTCGACACCGACGAGGTCCCGATCTCGTCAGTGACGAACGGCGTGCACGGGCCGACCTGGGCCGCCCGGGAGATCACCGCGATCGTCGGCGACCCCGAGGCGATGGTGGGCGAGGACGGACACGACAGTTCCCAGGTCACCGACGCGCGGCTGTGGGAACTGCGCTGTGGGCTGCGGGAGCGCCTGGTGGGCGAGGTGCGCCGCCGGGTCCGCGCGGCCTGGCTCCAGCGGGGCGCCTCGTCGCTGGAACTGGGCTGGACTGACTCGGTGTTCGACCCTGACGTGCTCACTGTCGGATTCGCCCGCCGCGTCCCCACCTACAAGCGCCTCACCCTGATGCTGCGCGATCCGGACCGCCTGCGGGCCCTGCTGCTGCACCCCGAGCGGCCGGTCCAGCTCGTGGTCGCGGGCAAGTCCCACCCCGCGGACGACGGGGGCAAGGCACTGATCCAGCAGATCGTTCGCTTCGCCGACGATCCGCAGGTGCGTCACCGCATCGTGTTCCTCCCTGACTACGACATGTCCATGGCTCGCTATCTCTACTGGGGCTGCGACGTCTGGCTCAACAACCCGATGCGCCCGCTTGAGGCGTGCGGCACGTCCGGGATGAAAGCCGCCCTCAACGGTGGCCTCAATCTGTCCATCCGGGACGGATGGTGGGACGAGTTCTACGACGGCAGCAACGGGTGGGCCATTCCCACCGCCGACGGCGTCAACGATCCGGTCCGCCGGGACGATCTGGAGGCGGCCGCGCTCTACGAACTGCTCGGGTCACAGGTTGCTCCTCTCTACTACGACCGGGACAGCGGCGGCGTGCCCGTCCGGTGGATGTCGATGGTTCGGCACACGCTGGCCTCACTGGGCCCGCAGGTGCAGGCGTCCCGCATGGTGCGCGAGTACGTCGAGTCGGCCTACGCGCCCGCGGCCACGGCAGGGGCGCTCGCCCAGTCCGACGACTTCCGGGTCGCCAAGGATCTCGCCGAGTACCGCAACCGGTTGGCAGGCGCGTGGCCGCACATCCGGGTGATCGACTGCGAACTCGGCTTGGACGACGGCCACACACCGGTGATCGGTGACCGCGTCCACATCCAGGCCACAGTGGACCTCGCCGGACTCGACCCGGCCGATGTCCAAGTCCAAGCAGTGGTCGGCCGAGTCGGCGACACGGACGAGCTGAGCGACGTCGTCACCGCCGTGATGCACCCGGTGGCCGAAAACCGTTACTCGGCGGAAATCCCCTTGCCGCACGCGGGAGCGCTGGGAGTGACAGCCCGGGTGCTGCCTAAACACGGTCTTCTCGCCACCCCTGCGGAGCTGGGCAAGGTGGTACTCGCCTGACTCCCTAACTGCTCAGCTTCTTCACGAGAAGCCGCAGAGCGCGCCGCCACACGTCCGCACGTGTGGCGGCGCGCTTGTCGTGTGCCCGGTAGGACCAACTGGATGGCGGCTCTGAGGTCGCTGTCCGAGCTCTGGAGGCGAAGGGCGGGAGTGAGATCACGTGCCCTCCGTCTCGATGGTGGACGCGGCCAAAGGGAAATATGCGTTCGATATTCCGTAGGCGCTGCGGCGCGGTCTCGCTGGAGTGGGCACGCGGCCTCACGCCATTGCCCACAGTGGAGATCAACGGCGCTCTTGGCTTGACCGCCGAGGCGGCTATCTAGTCCAGAACCTTCACAGGCGCCGCGTCTGATAGTCGGACCTCTCTTATCGACGGTCGTGGATGCGGTATCGGGTTTCACGGGGCGGCCGAAGTATCCGCTCCTGCTCGTGCCCGTCATAGTCCGCTGCAAGGCGGACATGCGGCTCGCTCCAACTTCGAGGGGTGCGCCGAGGGATGTGATGGTGAAGTGGGTCATGCCATTGATGTTGGCACGGTTCCCGCTGTTTTTCGACCAAGTGGCACGATCGAGTGAACATGTGTTTTTGCACTTCACGCCCGGCTTTGTATCGCTACTATCGAACAGGTGTTCACGGCTTCGCCACTGTGATCACCCCGATGCGACGACTGGATTGGAGCGTGACATGCACTGGGCGACACTGTTCACTCTCGTGCCCACGTTGGGGCTAGTAGTACTACGCCGGACCGACATCAGGCGATATCGAGCCTGCTTCGAGTCGTGGCGACGCGGGGCCACCAGGGGACGATTCTCTCCGCTTCGGCGATCGCCTCCCGGGCGGCCCGGTTGTCTCCTGCTGCCATGTGGGCCCTCGCCAGGGTCGCCAGGTCGTCGGCACGGCCCAATCGGTCATCGCATGAGTCTGCCGAGAGCCGTGCGAGGGAAATCGCTCGATCTGTGTTTCCCAGCAACAGCTCGCGCAGGGCCAGCGTGCCGTTGAGCTTGTAGGACGGGTAGCCCAGCGTCTCCGCGTTCTCCAGGGCTTGTGCGGCGGTGTTCAATCCCAGTTGCGGGTCGAGTTGTCCGGCCTCGACTGTCGCGCAGGCGAGTCCCGCCAGCGCGGCGAACGATACGGCCGCTTCCTGGGGCGTCTGGTCTCGGTCTCCGGCAAGAGGCATGGCCAGCATCATGGCCTCCGCGTAGCGCCCTTGGGCTTGGAGCACCAAGACGCGTGCCGCGGTGGCGGTGCGGAGGTTGGGGTAGGAGTCCGCGAGTTGGGTCGCCAACTCGGTGGCCAGGTCCAACTTCCCGTCCTGGGTCGCGTCCACGGTTTGGCCGACGATTGGTGCGGCGTCGAGTTGTTGCGCTCTGACCCCGGTCAGTCTGGGCAGATTCAGCAAGAGCCAGCCAGTCGAGGTCGAACCAGGGGTTTTCTTCGGGACGAGCGCGCGGACGACAGTCAAGGTGCAAGCGGTGGCGAAACCGATCGAGAACCCGCCGGGCGACGTCAAGGCAAGTGTGGTCGCAATGCCAGAGCAAGCCAATCCGAGTAGAGCCGAGCATAGGGCCGAGCCCCACATCCGTTTCCGAGCGGGGGCTTTGCCTGGGCCGACCGAGACTGAAAGGAGGAGTGGGACCGCCCGCAATACGACGGCTCGCCGCGGGGTTGTCCAGTCGGCGATGCGGGAACCCACGCCGATAACGATTTTGTGGACTCGGGCGCCAAGGATCAGTGCGCCGACCAGCATGCCGATTTGGAGAGAAAGGAGACCTGACAGGAGGCCGGTCAATGCGCCGAGGACGCCTAGTCCGGCTTCTGTCACCGAGCCCGTCGCCAAGCCTGCCACTGCGCCGGGCGCGATCGCCAGCAGGAGGACAGGGTGGCGCAACACTCGGAGGACCCGCACGGATGACAGACGCGCGGCCTGGTCGCGCGGTTCCGTCGGCGGTGGGGTGGCACTTCAGTGGGCGTTACACGACGGTCCAGCGCTTGGGCGGCCAGGTCACCAGCCGCACCGACTTCGGTGGGCGGTTTGCTGTGTGCGGCGTGAGCCGAACATGTGGCCAGTCCGTCCCGGGCGAAGCGTTACAGCTGATCGTGCCTTGGATTCAGGGATGCCATTCCTGCCGTGATCACGCGGTGGTGGAGTTGGTGTGGCGGTTCCTTGGACATCGTGGCTGGGTGAGGTCGGGCATTCGGGGAGGCGGTCTGGGGTGAAGGCGAGACTCGGGGCAGGCGGGCTGATAGCTGGCTGAACTGCTTGGCCAATGCCAGGGGAGCGGGGAGGCGGACAAGACAGCGGATGGCGGTAGGAGGGGCAACGGGGCCGGGTGGGCTGCTTCGGGGAGTTGCCTCGGTAGTGGCTATGAGCCGGGAAGTGGGAGGGCTGAAGCCGGGGAACGGTGGGACTGAAGCCGGGACAGGTTGGACTGGAGCGGGGACAGGTTGGACTGGAGCCGGGGAGCTGTGGGGCTAGGTGCCGGGGAGTAATAGGGGCCGGGACAGATTGGGCTGGAGTTGGGGATTGGTGGCTAGAGCTAGGGCCGGTAAGCCAGTGCCTCAGGGACCGGTGGGCTGATGTCAGGGACCGGTGGGTAGTGCCAGGACCGGTGGGTAGCGGGGGCGGTTGGGTAGTGCAGGGGCGGTGGGTAGTGCCAGGGAGCGGAGGCTGGAGCCGTGGACCGGTGGGCTAGAGCTACGTAGTGGAAGGTGCCCGAACTATGCAGGGACTGGAGGTAGAGAGTGGTGGGCGAGGTGCTGGGGTGGGCGTCGTTGACGCGTCGTGGGGGGAAGGGGGTGGGTTAGTGTCCGGATTATGTTCGTGAAGGTCTGCGGGTTGCGGTCGGCGGCTGATGTGGCGGCGGCGGTGTCGGCGGGAGCCGACGCTGTGGGGTTCGTGTTCGCCGAGAGTGTGCGGCGGGTGGGGGTCGCTGAGGCGAGGGGGCTCGCGTCGGGGGTGCCGTCGGAGGTGTTGACGGTCGGCGTGTTCAGCGGGATACCTGCTGGTCGGGCCGGAGAGATAGCACTGACGGCGGGGCTCGGCGCCATTCAGTTGCATGGTGACTATCCGCGGGAGGCGTTCGCCGAGTTGGCCGATTTGCCGGTGCGGCTGATTCGGGCGACTGCCTTGGGCGAGAGCACCGACGTGCGGGCCGGTGGCTGGGGCGAGGACATGTTGCTTCTGGACTCGCCGGTGGCGGGGTCGGGGCAGCGGTGGGACTTAGCCAGGCTCGACGGCGTGCGGCCGACCGGGAAGTGGATGTTGGCGGGCGGATTGCGGGCGGACAACGTCGCGGACGCGGTGCGGGCGGCGCGGCCGTGGGGTGTGGACGTGTCGAGTGGTGTGGAGGTGAGCCGGGGTGTGAAGGATCCTGGGCTCATTCGCGAGTTTGTGACCGCGGTCCGGGACTTGGCGGTCGCTGGCTGACCGACTGGCCGACTACTTGGCGATTGGCCGACTGGCCGACCGCTGGCCGACTGCTGGTTGACCGCTGGCTTACCGACTGATTGGCCGACTGCTGGATGACCGGCTGGCCGACTGATTGGCCGACCCGCTGACGGCCGCTGACGGCCGCTGGCTGGCCGATCGGTTGGCTGACCGATCCGCTGACCGGTCGCTGGCTGGCCGACCGGGTGGCTGACCGAATCGACTGACCGGTCGCTGGCTGGCCGACTGGTGTGGGGTGAGGGGCACCTACATCGAGGAAAGCCTCGTCAATGGACAGTCCCTCGACCAGCGGCGTCGTCTCGTGGAACACCTCGAACACGGCCTTGGACGCCGCCGTGTACGCCGACATTCGCGGCGGCACCACCACCGCCCCGCTGTTTCGCGGCGTTTGTCTCCGCTGATGGCGAGCGTTGTGGGGGCCGTGAGCGGTTGTGGTTGCCGCAGGAAACGGGTGGCGGGCTGCCGAGGGCGAGTCTTCGGGCGCACTGGGCTGCGAGCGGTCCGCGCGGATGTTGTGACGGGAATGCGACGGGTGGGGTGGAAGGAACCGGACTGGCGGGGCGCAAGCGTTTGCTCGGCCAGGTTCGGTCGACGGAAGGGAGTTGGAGGGGACGGGTTACGGGATTGCGGGTGTGCCGCCGTCCTGGACGGGGAGGCCTGCTGCTTGCCAGGCTCGGAAGCCGCCGATCAGGTCGGTGGCGTGGGGGAGGCCGAGCCGCTTGAGGTCTCGGGCGGCGAAGCTGGAGGCGTAGCCCTCGTTGCACAGGACGATGACGGTGCTGTGTTCGGTGAAGCCGTCGATTCGGTGGTCGCCGTGGGGGTCCAGGCGCCATTCGAGGTGGATGCGTTCCACGGGGATGGAGCCGGGGATCTCGCCTTCCTCGGCGCGGTTGACCAAGGGGCGGATGTCGATGAAGACCGCGCCCTCCTCGCGGAGACGGTTGGCGCGGAGGGGGTCGACGCGATCCAGTTCGGTGCGGGCCAGCTCCAGTTGGTCGTCGACGGCGCTCACTGGATGCTCCTCGGGATCGGTAGGGCGGGGATGTCGTCGGGGACGTCGCGCAGGCTGGCGTACTCGCGGGTCGGGACCAGCGGGGGCGAATAGGCGTGCACGCTCGCGGCCCGGGTGGCCGACAGGTTCTGCACCTGGTGGGCGCGGCCCTGGCCAAAACCGAGCGACGCGCCGGTGGCGTGCAACTGGTTGCGGATCGGGCCGGAAGGGTAGCGGTAAGTCTCCGCGAGAGCGCCGAGCAGCACGGTGAACGCGCCCGACGCGCCGCCATGATCGTGAGGGGCGGTGCCCTGGCCCGGGAGCCACGACAACAGCCACACCTCGACCTCCGCGGTCAGGGCGAGCCGGGTCCACCAGCGCTGCGGGCTGGAGAACCGCACCGTCTCGATGAGTTTGGGGCGCAGTTCCTCGACCACGGACGACGTCAGGTCACGCAGTTCGGTCGGCGTCCACAGAGGATCGCGCGGGGTGAGCAGCGACCGCAGGAGCGGCACGTCGAGTCGGGGGTGGATGTCCAGGTTCGTGGTCGAAGCCGTCACTTTCGCTCCTCGTTCGTGTCCTATTTCGACAACGGAACGCGGCGAATCGGCTCAAGCCGAGAAGAGGGGTGAGCCGAGACACCGCGTGGCGGTACAGCCGCACGAGGCCACTAAGTGGAGATCAATCGTGCGGTCGCGCCACGAGAACAACGACCTTGTCACACCGCCATGCTGGCACGGCCTGTTTGACCGCCTCCAGTCGTCTCACGTACTGATACGGGGAGCGCGCAACAGCAGCAATGTGCGTCCGGTGAGCACTATTCGCTTTTCTGGGGGCAGCGGATCGTCGTCCTCGGGGACTCCGCGTGCGGTGCCGCTGTCGAGGACCGGGATGAACCGGTCCGCGTAACGGTCGCCGGGCAAGGTGACCTCGACCTGATCGGCGCCCGCGTGCAGGACGAGCAGCCAGGAGTCGTCCGCGACCAACTCGCCCTCACGGTCGCGGGAGAGGCATTCCGAACCGTCGATCCACATCCCGATCGTGCGGCGGGACTCGTCAAACCAGTCTTCCTCGGTCATCGGCCTGCCGTCGGGACGGAACCACACCAGGTCCGGTTCACCGGATCGGGTGGGCCTGCCATCGAAGAACAGCGGTTGGCGCAGGGCCGGGGAATCGGCGCGCAACGCGATCAGACGGCGGGTGAACGCGAGCAGGTCCTCGCTGCGCTTGCTCACGTTCCAGTCCACCCAGGACGTCTGGTTGTCCAGGCAATACGGGTTGTTGTTGCCATGCTGAGTGCGCCAGCGCTCGTCGCCCGCGGTCATCATCGGGGTGCCGGTCGACAACAGCAGCGTGCCCAGCAGGTTGCGGGCCTGCCGGTCGCGCAAGGCCAGCACCTTCGGGTCGCCGGTCTCGCCCTCGACGCCGCAGTTCCACGAGCGGTTGTCATTGGTGCCGTCCGCGCCGTGCTCCCCGTTCTCGTGGTTGTGCTTGTGGTCGTAAGAGACCAGGTCGCGCAAGGTGAAACCGTCGTGGGCGGTCACGAAATTGATCGACGCCCAAGCGCGCCTGCCGTTGGCCGCGTACAAATCGGACGATCCGGAAAGGCGGTAAGCGAGGTCGCGGAGACCGGTGGCGCCGCGCCAGAAATCGCGGGCCCCGTCGCGGAAACGACCGTTCCACTCGGCCCACTGGACGCCGAACCCGCCCACCCGGTAGCCCTCGCCCGTGGCGTCCCACGGCTCGGCGATCAATTTCCGGTTCGACAGCAGCGGATCCGTGGTGATCGCGGTCAGCAGCGCCGCGTTCGGGTCGAACCCGCCGCCGCCCGGCCTGCCCAGGGCGCTGGCCAAGTCCAGGCGGAACCCGTCGACACCTAGCTCGGCGGCAAAATAGCGCATCGAATCGGTCACCAGCCGCACCACCGTGGGCGAACCAGGATCGAGAGTGTTGCCGCAGCCCGTGAGGTCGATGTCGTGCCCGCGGTCGTCGATCAAGTAGTACGCGGGCGCGTCCAGGCCGCGCAGCGACAGCGTCGGACCCGCGACCCCGCCCTCGCAGGTGTGGTTGTAGACGACATCGAGGATCACCTCGATCCCGGCCGCGTGCAGCGCGGCCACCATCGTGCGGAACTCCTCCACCTCGCGCCCGGGCCGACAGGCGTAGCCCGCGTGCGGGGCGAGATACCCCAGGGTCGAATACCCCCAGTAGTTGTGCCTGCCCGAGCGCAGCAGCAGCGGCTCGTCGGCGAACGTGTGCACCGGCAGCAGCTCCACGGCCGTGACGCCGAGTCGCAGCAGGTAGTCGACCACGGCGGGGTGGGCCAAGCCGAGGTAGGTGCCGCGCAGGTGCTTGGGCACGTCCGGGTGCAGCTTGGTGAAGCCGCGCACGTGCAACTCGTAGATCACGGTCTCTTCAAACGGCACGTTGGGGCGCTGACCCGTGTCGGGGCCGCCCAACGAGGTGACGACCGACAGGGGCACCGAGCCCAGCGAGTCGATCCGCGAGGGGCCCCCGGTCATCGGGTCGCCCCGGTAGCCGCGGGTCGCGGCCAGGTCCGACACCGTGCCCGCGATCCGGCGGGCGTACGGGTCGACCAGGAGCTTCGCCGGGTTGCACCGGATGCCTCGGGACGTGTCGTACGGGCCGTGGACGCGGTAGCCGTAGCGCTGCCCGGGGGTCACGCCCGGGACGGTGCTGTGCCAGATGCCGAAGGTCCGCTCGGTCAGCTCGATGCGCTGCTCGACCGGCCCGTCGTCGCCGTCGGCGATGAGGCACAGCTCGACCGCGTCGGCCACCGACGACGCGACGGCGAAGCGCACCCCGCCTGCCTCCGGGTGTGCGCCGAGCGGAAACGGGTGACCGGGCAGCGGACGTGGATCTGAGTGCGACACACCCCCATCCTGGCCTAGCGGAGTCACGCGATCGAGGAGCCGGGCGAGGGACAGCCGGACGGCTTTTGCCCGGCGCCGGAAATCCGCAGGGTGACGAGAAGACAGAGATGCGCGGTGACCTGGCGATTTGGCTGTCACTAACCGGTGGTTGGTCGCTTAGCGTGACCGACCGGCGCCGCCGGACCGGGACGTGACCGCGTGCCTCATCTGGCCGGGCTCGCTGTGATGTCGGTGCGCTCCCCGCGTCGTGCGCCGTCGGCTGGCGCGCCGGTGAAAACGGCCGCACGGGTCGGCACGAGCGCACGGCGGGCCAACGGCAGAATGGCGCCCGTGACCGCGCAGACTCAGGCCAGCACCGGACCGGACGCACACGATGACCTGGTGGTGCGCATGACGGACGTTGGAGTCCGCCGTGGCGCCAACGACCTGCTCAAAGAAGTGAACTGGAGCGTCGAGCTCGACGAGCGCTGGGTGATTCTCGGCAGCAACGGCGCGGGCAAGACGACCCTGCTGCGGCTCGCCGGGGCGGAGTTGCATCCGACGACCGGCGTCGTGCACGTCCTCGGTGAGCGTATGGGCCGGGTCGACGTGTTCGAGTTGCGCACCCGGATCGGCTTCGCCACCGCCGCGCTGGGCGGACGGGTGCCGCCCGCGGAGAAGGTGCTCGACGTCGTGGTCAGCGCCGGGTACGCGGTGCTCGGCCGCTGGCGCGAGGAGTACGACCAGCTCGACACCGGCCGGGCGGGCGAGCTGCTCAAGGCGATGGGCATCGCGGCGCTGGCCGACCGCGAGTTCGGCACGCTGTCGGAGGGCGAGCGCAAGCGCACGCTGATCGCCCGCGCGCTGATGACCGACCCGGAGCTGCTGCTGCTGGACGAGCCCGCCGCTGGCCTCGACCTCGGCGCGCGCGAGGACCTGGTGGCCCGGCTCAGCGAGCTGGCGCTGGACCCGGACGCGCCCGCGACCGTGCTGGTCACCCACCACGTGGAGGAGATCCCGCCGGGGTTCACCCATCTGTTGCTGCTTTCCGACGGCGGGGTAGTCGCGCAGGGTCTGATAGACGATGTGCTGACCAGCGAGAACCTGTCGGCGACGTTCGGGCAGGAGCTGGAGTTGACGCGTTCGGGCGACCGATACTTCGCCCGCCGCCGGGGCTAGGGTTCCTACCGGCAGGTAACCTTCGGCGATGGCATCGGCACGGTAGGAGGCATGTCCGTGGGTGAGTTCGTTCGGCTTGAGGTAGAGGACGGCATCGGCACGATCCGGCTTGACCGGCCGCCGATGAACGCGATCAACCGGCAACTGCAGGCCGAACTGCGCGAGGCCGCGCAGGAGGCGGGCACGCGCGCCGACGTCAAGGCCGTGATCGTCTACGGTGGACCGAAGGTGTTCGCGGCGGGCGCGGACGTCAAAGAGTTCGCCACCATGTCTTACAACGACATCGTGGACTACGCCCCCGAGCTGACTAACTCGTTCTCGGTAGTGGCGAACCTGCCCAAGCCGACCGTCGCGGCCGTCACCGGTTTCGCGCTCGGCGGCGGGTTCGAGCTCGCGCTGTGCTGCGACCGCCGGATCGCGGGCGACAACGCCAAGGTCGGCCAGCCCGAGATCCTGCTCGGCATCATCCCCGGCGCGGGCGGCACGCAGCGGCTGGCCCGGCTGATCGGCCCGAGCCGCGCCAAGGACCTTGTCTACACGGGACGGTTCGTCAAGGCGGAGGAAGCGCTTTCCCTCGGGATGGTGGACGAGGTCGTCGCGCCCGATGATGTCTACGAGGCCGCGAAGCGCTGGGCGAGCCAGTTCACCCGAGGCGCGTCGCGGGCTCTGGCCGCGGCGAAGGCCGCGATCGACGGCGGGCTCGACAACGACCTCGCCAGCGGGCTGAAGTTGGAGACGACGTTGTTCGCGGCCCTGTTCGCCACCGAGGACCGCACCACCGGAATGCGGTCGTTCATCGAGAACGGCCCAGGGAAGGCTGAGTTCGATGGCCGCTGATCCGACGCCGAACCCGCACGCCACCGCCGAGCAGGTCGAGGCGGCGTTCGCCGACCCCAAGCTCGCGAACGTGCTCTATCACGACTGGGAAGCAGGAACGTACGACGAGAAGTGGTCGATCTCTTACGACGAACGCTGCATCTCTTACGCCACTGGCCGGTTCAAGACAGTCGCCGGTGAGCAGGGTTGGCCGTATGAGACCGCGATGGAGTTGGGCAGCGGCACCGGCTTCTTCCTGCTGAACCTCATGCAGGGCGGGGTCGCGAAGAAGGGCTTCGTCACCGACCTGTCCCCGGGCATGGTCCAGGTCGCGCTGCGCAACGCCGAGAGCCTCGGGCTCGACGTCGAGGGCCGGGTCGCCGACGCCGAGCGCATCCCGTACGACGACGACAGCTTCGACCTGGTCGTGGGGCACGCGGTCCTGCACCACATCCCGGACATCCCGGCCGCGTTCGCCGAGATCCGCCGCGTGCTCAAGCCGGGCGGCCGGTTCGTCTTCGCGGGCGAGCCGACCAAGATCGGCGACAGCTACGCCCGCAAGCTGGGGCAGGCGACCTGGTGGCTCACCACGAACCTGACCAAGCTCGGCCCGCTGCGGCAGTGGCGCAGGCCGCAGGAGGAGCTGGACGAGTCCTCGCGCGCCGCGGCGCTGGAGGCCGTGGTCGACATCCACACCTTCGACCCGGCCACGCTGGAGGCCACAGCCCGCGACGCGGGCATGGCCGAGGTGCGCGCGGTCACCGAGGAGTTCGCCGCGGCCCTGTTCGGCTGGCCGGTGCGGACTTTCGAGGCGGCCGTTCCCCGGGAGAAGCTCGGGTTCGGCTGGGGCATGTTCGCCTTCCGCACCTGGCAGCGGCTGACCTGGCTGGACGAGCGCCTGCTGCGCAAGATCCTGCCGCGCGAGCTGTTCTACAACGTGCTCATCACGGGTCGCAAACCGCTCTGACGGTTGCTTTCCGAACGGCGGTGTCCCGGGCCTGGGGCGCCGCCGTTCGTCTTCTCAGGAGCGGCCGTGGCTTACCGGAGACCGTCCAAGATGAACTCGCGCAGACCGTCCAAATCGGTCTCCAGCGCGATGTCGACCGGTCGGAAACCGGGCTGGTCCTCGGCGGCGGTCAGCCGCCGGTCGGCGATCACCGAGCCGCGCCCGGGGCCGAAGTTGGTGTCGACATGGATCGGGACCTTCGTCGTGGCGAGGATTCCGGGGCTGATCGCCTCGGCGACGGCCACGGCGTCGTGCAGCACCGTGCCGTCGAAACCGAGGGATTCGTTGTAGTGCGCGCGGTAGACCGTGGTCAGCGCTTCCAGTTCCTCGCCCAGCGGCCCGGACTCACGCAACCTGGTCAACCACGTGCCGTCTACCGCGCAGCGGTAAGTCAGATCGATGGGGACCAGCACCGCCGGAACGTCCTCTTCGACCAAGACCCGCCGCGCCGCCTCCGGGTCGCACCACAGGTTGAACTCGGCCGCGGCCGTGCTGTTGCCGCCGCGCAGCCCGCCGCCCATGATCACCAGCCGGTCGATCTTCCGCTTGAGATGCGGGTGCGCCGCCAGCAGCAGCGCGATGTTCGTCAGCGGCCCGATCGGCGCGATCGTCACCGGTTCGGGGGATTCGCCGAGCACCCGGGCCAGCAGCGTCACCGCGTCCTCGACCTCGACGTCCCGGGCGCGCGTTGGCAGGAAGTCGGCGCGCCCGGACAGCCCGTCCTCGCCGTGGACCGCCTTCGCCTCGAACGGCTGCGGGTAGACCAGCGGCCGCGCCGCCCCCGCGCCCACCGGCACGTCTTCGCGCCCGCAGCGCCAAGACCCGCAGCGCGTTGCGCGTGGTCGCCGCGAGTCCCACGTTGCCGAACACGGTCGTCACCGCCAGCAGATCGACCTCGGGCGAGCGGGCCGCCAGCGTCAGCGCGAACGCGTCGTCCACGCCCGGGTCGGTGTCGATGATCAGTCGGGCCATGCCCTCACCTTGCCATCACCCGGCTCCGCCACCACCTGCCGTCCCGCGCCTGCCCCTGGGTTAACGTCTTCTGCCATGACGTCGATGTGGGGTTCCCCGGTCGCCTCCCGGCTGCGGTTCTGGTCGCGCGCCCGCCGCGACCCGGCCCAGGCGCGGTTCCTGACCAGGGAATCCCTGCGCTGGGTGCGGCGCAACCGGGCGTACACGCCCTGGTACCTGGTCCGCTACTGGCGGCTGTTGAAGTTCCGGATCGCCAACCCGCACGTCGTGCTGCGCGGCATGGTGTTCCTGGGCAAGGACGTCGAGATCCACGCCCGGCCCGGGTTCGGCCGCCTGGAGATCGGCCGCTGGGTGCACATCGGCGACGGGAACGCGATCCGCTGCCACGAGGGGTCCCTGCGCATCGGCGACAAGGTGGTCTTCGGCAGGCAGAACGTGGTCAACTGCTACCTCGACATCGAGCTCGGCGAGGCGGCGCTGATCGCGGACTGGGTCTACATCTGCGACTTCGACCACGTGACCGCCGACATCCACCAGCCCATCAAGGACCAGGGCATCGTGAAGTCCCCGGTGCGCATCGGGCCGGATACCTGGGTCTGCACCAAGGTCACCATCACCAAGGGCACCCGGATCGGGCGCGGCTGCGTCGTCGGCGCGCACGCGGTGGTCCGCGGCGACGTTCCCGACTTCGCGGTCGCAGCGGGCATTCCCGCGCGGGTCGTCCGCAACCGGTTGACCGCCTACGAGGCCGACGCCGAACGCCGGGTGGCCGTGGCCGACATGGCCCGCAAGGCGGCCAAGGCCCTCCAGAAGACGCTGGAGTCTTAGGGGCCGAAAGCGTTACCCGACGCGATCTTGGGGCGGCCCAGCGGAAGATGCTCTCCGACTGTCGCGGACCGGTAAACCGCGATCGTCTGCGCGGCGATCCGGTCCCAGTCGAAGTCCACCGGGAGTCGGGACTTGGCGGTGCGGGCGCGTTGCCGGGCTCCCGCCGGGTCGTCGAGGACCTGGCGGACCGCCGAGGCGATGCCGTCGGCGTCGCCAGGGGCGAACGACAGTCCTGTCTTTCCCTCTATGACCACCTCGCCCAGACCACCCGCGGTGGACGACACCAGGGGAGCGCCCGCCGCGGCCGCCTCCAGCGCGACGATGCCGAACGGCTCATAGCGGCTCGGCAGGACCACCGCGTCGGCCGCGGCCAGCATCGCGCCCAGTGCCGGGTCGGACAGGTGGCCGACGAAGTCGACGGCCCGGCGCACCCGCAGCTTGCGGCACAGCTCGACCAGCGGCGTGGCCTGCGAGCCCTTGCCCGCCACCACCAGCCGGGTGCCCGGGTGCGAGCGGCGGACCCGGGGGAGCGCGGCCACCAGGTCGTGCACGCCCTTCTCCCACTCCAGCCTGCCGAAGAACAGCAGCAGGGGCGCCCCGTCCGGGCTGTGCGCCGCGCGCGTCTCGCGGACCGCGCGCGGCGGCACCCGCCAACTGCGCGGCTCGATGCCGTTGTGGATGACCGTGATCGCGGCCGGGTCGACCTCGAACAGGTGCGCCACCTCGGTCCGCATGGCCGACGAGCAGGTGATCAGGGCGTCCGCGCGGTTGGCCAGCCACCACTCGACCGAGTGGACCTGCTGGTTCAGCGGCTGCGACAGCCAGCCGCTGTGCCTGCCCGCCTCGGTGGCGTGCATCGTGGCCACCAGCGGCACGCGCGCGTGCTCGGCGAGGGCGATTGCGGGGTGGGTGACGAGCCAGTCGTGCGCGTGGACGACATCGGGGCGCCAGTCCGCCAGCAGCGCCAGGCCCGCCCGGATCATGCCGTGGCCCATCGCCAGCGTCCACGCGACCAGGTCCTTCTCGAACACCAGGTGCGTGGGGTCCTCGGCCACCCGGACCACCCGCACGCCGTCGTGCTCGGCGTCCTCGGTCGGGTGCGTCCCCGCGTCGGTGCCCGCCTCGTGCCTGCACAGCACGGCGACCTCGTGGCCCTGGCCCGCCAGGTGGCGGGCGACGGCGTGCACGTGCCTGCCCAGGCCCCCGACGACGACGGGTGGGTACTCCCAGGACAGCATCAGCACGCGCATGGTGAGCGGAATCCTCGCACTCGGGGTCTGTGAACCCTACTCGCCGGTACGCAGCCCGCGCGCATCGAGTCCGCCGAACAGGCCGTCTTCGCGGACCAGGTCGGCGGCCCGCGCGGACGCGCGGTCCCGGGCACCGGCGCGGACCAGCGAGGCGAGTTCGGCGTACCGCTCGCCGTGGGTCTTCGCGCGGCGGCGGGCGTAGTCGGCGGCCGAGTCCTTGGTGACCATGAACGCCCAGTCGCTGGACAGCGCCAGCAGCGCCTCGCGCGCCACCTGGTCCAGCACGAGATCCCGGCCGACGCCGACCGGCTGGCGATCGATCAGGTCCAGCAGATCGCGTTGCAGCGCCGCGCCCGCGTCCACCAAATCGGACACCTGCTCGCCGTCCCACACCCGCCAGTCCTTGCCCGAGCCCCACGACGACACCGGCAGGTCGACCCGGCCGCCGAGATAGCCCGCGTCGAGCGCGCCGCGCAGGGTGGTGACGCGCACGCCCGCCTCGGGCAGCCCGCGCAGCACGGCCTCCAGCCACGCCGGGCCCTCGTGCCACCAGTGCCCGTACAGCTCGGTGTCGTACGCCGAGACCACCAGCCCGGGGCGGCCGTGCCGCTCGCGCAGGTCGCGCAACCGGCGGACCACGGTGTCCACGAAGTCCTCGGCGTGCCGCCGCACGGCCTCAGCCGCCAAGACAGGCTCGTACGGCCGCTTGTCCTCCGGTGCTACCTGCCGTCCGGTAACGCGAGACGGCTTAAGACCCGACGGGTGGTCGTAGGTGTGGAAGTCGCGGTAAGCGGGGTCTCCCGGGTAACCCGCCTTGGGAGACCAGACGCGGTAAGTGACCTCCAGGTCGCGGCCGAAGCACACGACGTCCGAGTCGCCCACGGTCCGCGCGAACGCGGTCTCGCCGTGCAGGGCGGGGCCGTCGACCAGGAACCGCGCCACGCCCGCCGCCGCGTACCCGGCCTCCATCCCCGGCGCGTACCCGCACTCCGGAGCCCAGATCCCGGCGGGCGCCCGGCCGAGCCGCAGCGCGGTGTCCGACAGGCCCTCCCGCAGCGCGAACGCGCGCACGCGCTCGTCCAGCAGCGGCTGGAAGGGGTGCGTGGCCGGTCCGCCGATCAGCTCGACCACGCCGTCGTCCACCAGCGGCCGCAGCACCGGGGAGAAGCCGTGCCGCCACCGCGTCTCGAACTCGGTCAGCGCCGCGTCCGATGCCCGGTACTCCGCGGCCGCGACCTCGCGCAGCAGCGGGTCGGCGCCGCGCCAGCGCACGGCGGCGTACTGAGCGCGCAGGTTCCAGTTGCCCAGCCAGTCGTGCATACCGCGCAGCGAGTACGGGTCATCCAGTTGCGCGGCAAGCACAGGGGTGACGCCGAGGGTAAGCACGTCTCGCTTGCCCTCTTCGCCGAAACGGCGCAAGAGGTCCACGACAGGCAGGTAAGAGTTGGCCCACGCCTGGTAAAGCCACTCCTCGCCCACCGGCCAGGTGCCGTGGTGCGGCAGCCAGGGCAGGTGGCTGTGCAGGACCAGCGCGAACCCGCCGACCTCGCTCATGCCCGCCACCTCACAAGTTCGGTGGTGTCGCTCGCGCCGCACTGTGTCGATGATTCGCTCGCAAGCTTGCTCATGCCCGCCACCTCACATGTTCGGCGCACTGTGCCGGTGATTCGCTCGCGAGCTCGCTCATGCCCGCGCGACCGCGACCAGGTCGAGGCTCGCGGCCACGTCGTCCGCGGTGATCTCGAAGTCGTCGGCGGTCACCGAGGCGACCGCCGCCAGCAGCGCCGTGGGCCACGGCTCGCCGGACACCGCGACTGCCATCTGCGCGTCGATGATCGACCCGCCGAACTCGGCGTCGAGGGCCCGCAGCCGGGGCCCGTGCCGCAGCCCGCCGAGGAACTCGACGGCGAACCCCGCGTCCCGCAGCAGCCCGTCCAGCTCGTCCGCGGCGAGTTCGCGGGTGTGGAACGGGTTGAGCGGGGTGTCCCGGCCGGGTGAGAACGTGATCCGGTTAGGCGTGGTGACCAGCAGCGCCCCACCCGGGCGCAGCACCCGGCGGCACTCGGTCAGAAAGCCCTCCTGGTCCCACAGGTGCTCGATGACCTGCAGGTTCGCCACCACGTCCACCGACTCCGCGCGCAGCGGCAGCCCGGCGAGATTGCCGCGCACCGTGCGCACCGACGGGTATGCCTTCGCCACGTGGGCCGCGGTCACCTCGTCGTAGTCCAGCCCGATGACGAGATCGGCCCGCGCGGCGAGCAGGTCGGCGCCGTAGCCCTCGCCGCAGCCCGCCTCCAGCACCACCGCGTCCGCGCAGTGCCCGGCGAGGTCGAGGTACGCCGCCTCATGGCGCCTGAACCAGTAATTCTCCTGAGCGATGCCGGGCACCGTCCGCTCGCCGGTGAGCGGCAGCTGGTCGGGCTGTGGAGTCGTGTCGGTGGGCACCGGGGCACCGTAGCCGATGCGCTACTGATCAGTACGGGTCAGGGTTTGCGGCCGAGCCCGCCGACGATGCAGTACTGGACCGGGTCCATCGGCTTGAGCCGAGGGCCGTCCGGCCACCACTCCGCGCACACCGCCACCCCCGGCTCGATCATCTCCAGGCCGGGGAACATGGCCTCGATCTGCGGACGCGTGCGGAACAGGCCGGTGCCCATCGGGCTGTGCAGGAACACCTCCTCCATCCGCCGGGCCAGCGGGGTGTGCTCGCTGGTCTCGGGGTCGAGGAAATGGCTGACGCCCACGATCGAGCCCGAGGGAAGCGCGTCGATGTAGGCCGCCATGATGTCGGCGGGCTCGCGTGCGCCGTCGTAGTGGTGGATGGTGCCCATCTGGAACAGCGCGATCGGCTCGTCGAAGTCGAGGTGCTTGCGCACGGTCTCGTCTTCGAGGATCCGCTCCGGCTCGAAGATGTCCCCGGAGACGAAGTGCGTCTGGTCGTTCTCTTCCAGCAACGCGCGCCCGTGCGCGAGCACCACCGGGTCGTTGTCCACGTAGACCACGGTCGAGTCAGGACGGATTCGCTGCGCGACCTGGTGGGTGTTCTCGGCGGTCGGCAAGCCCGACCCGAGGTCGAGGTACTGCCGGATGCCGGTCTGCTGCGCGATGAACCTGGTCGCCCTGATCAGGAAGTCGCGGTTGTCGAACGCGAGCCGCGCCGCCTCGGGCGCCACCCGCCGGACGCGGCGGACGACCTCGCGATCAATCTCATAGTTGTCTTTGCCGTTGAGAAACGCGTCGTAAACTCTTGCGATACTCGCTCTGGAAGTGTCGATATAGACAGGCGTGTCGTGGTCGGTCACTGGGGGACCGGAGGTCGACATCATTCCTCACAGAGCGTCGTGGAGCATGGACGTTGCGCGGTCAAGGAGTATGGTCACTTTAGGGGTGCCCGCAAGGTTCACGCCACGGTGGGTTCGACGTGGAAACACTGGGAGGACGGGTCGTGGCCGAGGGCCGTGGTGACGGCGGGACCGGTGGACCCACCGCGCGCAGGATCGTGCTCGGCTCGCAGCTGCGCAGGCTGCGTGAGCGCTGCGAGATCTCCCGCGCGGACGCGGGCTACGCCATCCGCGGCTCGGAGTCCAAGATCAGCCGCATGGAGCTGGGCCGGGTCGGCTTCAAGGAGCGCGACGTCGCCGACCTGCTGACGATGTACGGGGTCACCGACGAGGTCGAGCGCGAGCAGTTCCTCGCGATGGTGAAGCAGTCCAACGAGCCCGGCTGGTGGCACCGCTACAACGACCTGATGCCCTACTGGTTCCAGGACTTCGTCGGGCTGGAGGAGTCCGCGGCGCGCATCCAGACCTATGAGCTGCAGTTCGTCCCCGGGTTGATGCAGACCGAGGAGTACGCCCGGATCATCGCCAACCACGGCAGGCCGGAGCTGGTCAGCGAGGAGACCGAGCGCCGGGTCGCGCTGCGCATGTCCCGGCAGAAGGTGCTGCACCGGCTGGACGCGCCGAAGCTGTGGGCGGTGATCGACGAGTCGGTGCTGCACCGCCCCATCGGCGGTCCCCGGGTGCTGCGCGAGCAGATCGAGCACCTGCTTGAGCTGACCCGCCTGCCCAACATCACCTTGCAGGTCGTGCCGTACGCGCTGAGCGGCTACGCGGCCGAGGGCTCGTTCACCATGCTCCGCTTCACCGAGCAGGAGCTGCCTGACCTGGTCTACATCGAACATCTCGGCGGCGCGCTCTACCTGGACCGTACCGACGAGATCGAGAGCTACAGCCGGGTTGTCGACCGGCTGACCGTCGACGCGGAGACGCCGAGCCGGTCCCGGCAGCTGCTGAGCAAGCGGCGCGCGGAGATCTAGACCGCTCAGCCGGGTGACCCGCTCACCCCGCGTCAACTTGTTGTGTCCGGAAGCACATTGGTTTACCCAATCGAGCGACACGATCGGATGCACGTGCATTTGCTGGGCCATCCGACCGTGTTACCGTCATCACCACCAAATGCACGTGCATCTGCACTGCGGACAGGAGTCGGGAAGGCGGGGTCCAGAGGTGACCGAGATCCACAACGGAGTGTCTGCCGCTGAGGTGCCGGGGGCGCGCTGGCGCAAGGGCAGCCGCAGCGGAGCGGTCGGCAACTGTGTCGAGGTGAGCCCGGTCGTGGGCGGGCGGACGGCCATCCGCGACTCCAAGAACGTCCAAGGGCCCGCCCTGGTGTTCTCCGGACCCGTGATCGCCTCCTTCACCCGCGCCGTCACCGGCGGCGTGGTCCGGATTCCCACCGCCGAGACCTACCTGCGCAAGCTGGTCGCCCGCGGCTTCGAGTTCCTGCACCCGCGCGACGCCAACGGCGAGATCACCGCCGTCGTCGGCGTCCGCGCGCACCACAACGTGATCGACGTCGTCCGCCTGCACGCCGAGAACGAGGTCATCGCCTCCCGGCTGCCCGGCGACGCCGCCGACGTGCTCAACCCGGAGTTCGTGCTCTGGCAGCGCACCGGATGGGCCACCGACGTCCTGCGCCAGATGATCGAGTTGCCCGACGACCGCACCCCCGACGCGCTCCACCAGTTCCGTCCGGAGACCTCCGCGAACGGCTGCTGGGTGCCCACCGCGCCGGGCCGGGCGAAGTGGCTCCCCGCGACCGCCTGAGTCCGCGCCGGTTCGCCCGACCGCGACCGACCACCCGCGCCTGGTCGGTCGCCGCGGTCGTCACCGCACGAAGGCCGCCGCTCCCCAGTGGAGGGGCGGCCTTCGTCGTGCTCACGCGGGCGAGACCGTCACGCTCACCGTCCCGGGGCCAAGGTGGACGGCCACGGCGGACCCCGCCTCGGTGATGACGCCGCCGCGGAAACCGGGGATGCGCGGGGCCAGGGCGTCCAACACGGCCCGCGCCTGCTCCGGCACGCCCACGTGCTCGACGGCGATGTCGACCGACCGGTCCTCCGCGCGGCTCACCGCGGTGTCGACCAGCTTGCGCAAGCCCCGGGCCGCGCCCAGCACCCGGTCCAGCGGCGCGATCTGGCCATTGGCGACAGTGAGCAGCGGCTTGAGCGAGAGGGCGGTGCCGATCAGCGAGGCCGCCGCGCCGATGCGCCCGCCGCGGCGCAGGTACTCCAGGGTCTCCACATAGATCAGCGCGGAACTGCCGTCGAGCCTGCGGTGCAGAGCGTCGAGCACCCGCGCCGGGCCGCCGCCCGCGCTGGCCACCCGCGCCGCGCCCGCCACGGCGTAACCCAGGCTCATGCCGAAGGTCGCCGAGTCCACCACCCGGACCGGGATGCGCGCGTGCTCGGCGCCCTCGCGCGCGTGCTCGAACGTCTTCGACTGCAACGCGGAGACGTGCGCGGACACCACCGCGTCCGCCCCGCTCGCCGCGGCGTCCTGATAGGCCCAGTAGAACGCGGCGGGATCAGGCGGCTCGGTGGTGACCGGCTCCTCCGCCCGCAGCGCGGCGAGCAGGTCCTGTCTGGGCACTCTGACCTCGTCGTCGAGGCGTCCGCCGATTCGGATCCGCATCGGGATGACGGTGATCTCCCACTGCTTGGCCAGGTCGGCGGGCAGGCAGGATGCGGAATCGGTGACGACGGCGACCCTCATAGGAGGGGACCCTAACCCGAACGGGGGGTATCGAACCGGCGAATTGGTGAGAACCGTCACGGCTCCCCAGAGGGGGCCCCGGGCTTGCGCGCTCACTACTCACGAGTAACATCTCGGTGGCAAAGGCCACCGTGCCAACCGGCCGATCGACATGGCATGGTCAGCCGAACCGCACGAAAATGTAGTCGCGCTGGGCTGCCGTCGGCGGCGAACACGGTGCTCGTTCCCAGGAGGTCGAAGAAGACCCATGCCAAACATCGTTGTCCTGGTCAAGCAGGTGCCAGACACCTACTCGGAGCGCAAGCTCTCCGACTCCGACCACACGCTGGATCGCGAGTCCGCTGACGCGGTGCTCGACGAGATCAACGAGCGCGCCGTCGAGGAAGCGCTGTTGATCAAGGAGGCGCAGGGCGGCGAGGTCACCGTGCTCAGCGTCGGCCCCGACCGTGCCACCGAGGCCATCCGTAAGGCCCTCTCCATGGGCGCGGACAAGGCGATCCACGTCTCCGACCCGGCTCTGCACGGCGCCTGCCTGCTGCAGACCACCAAGGTCCTCGCCACCGCCATCGGCAAGGTCGACAGCGTCGACCTCGTCATCGCGGGCAACGAGGCCACCGACGGCCGCGGCGGCGCGATCCCGGCCATGCTGGCCGAGGTGCTGGGCTACCCGCAGCTCACCCACGCCCGCAAGGTCACCATCGACGGCGGCGCCATCACCGTGGAGCGCGAGACCGACGCCGGTCTCACCCACCTGCAGGCGAGCCTCCCCGCGGTGATCAGCGTCGGCGAGAAGATCAACGAGCCGCGCTACCCCTCGTTCAAGGGGATCATGGCGGCCAAGAAGAAGCCGGTCGACACCCTCACCGTCGCCGACCTGGGCATCGACGCGAGCGAGGTGGGCTTGGCCAGCGCGAGTTCCGCCGTCCTCGAAGCCACCCCGAAGCCCCCGCGCGCGGCGGGCCAGCGGGTCGAGGACGCGGGTGACGGCGGCAGCAAGATCGCCGCCTACCTCGTCGGCGAAAAGCTCATCTGAGATCAGCAGCGAAGGAGGAAGAACAGTGTCCGAGGTCCTGGTCCTCGTCGACGAAATCGGCGGCGAGGTCAAGAAGGTCACCTTCGAGCTGCTGACCGCGGCCCGCGAGATCGGCGAGCCCGCGGCCGTCGTGGTCGCCGCGCCCGGCACCGCCGCGAAGGTGAAGGAATCCCTGGCGTCCTACGGCGCCGCCAAGGTCTACGTCGCCGAGTCCGACGACGTGGCCGCTTACCTGGTCACCCCCAAGGTGGACGTGCTCGCCTCGCTCGTGGCGGCCAAGTCCCCCGCGGCGGTGCTCGTCTCCGCGACCGCCGAGGGCAAGGAGGTCGCGGGCAGGCTCGCCGTGCGCACCGGCTCCGGCATCCTCATCGAGGCGGTCGGCGTGGAGTCCACCGGCGGTGAGGTCGTCGGCGTGCAGGGCATCTTCGGTGGCGCGTTCACCGTGAAGTCCAAGGTCACCAAGGGCACCCCGATCGTGACGATCCGCCCCGGCGGCGTCGACGCGGTCGAGGCCCAGGGCGCGGCGGCTGAGGAGACCGTGGAGGTCCCCGCGGTCGACGCGGCCAAGGCCACCAAGATCACCGGCCAGGAGCCCATCGTCGGCGGCGACCGCCCCGAGCTGACCGAGGCCTCGATCGTCGTCTCCGGCGGCCGCGGCGTCGGGTCGGCGGAGAAGTTCGAGGTCGTGGAGAAGCTCGCGGACGCGCTCGGCGCGGCCGTCGGCGCCTCCCGCGCCGCGGTCGACTCCGGCTACTACCCGGCCCAGTTCCAGGTCGGCCAGACCGGCAAGACGGTCTCCCCGCAGCTCTACGTCGCGCTCGGCATCTCCGGCGCGATCCAGCACCGCGCGGGCATGCAGACCTCGAAGACCATCGTCGCGGTCAACAAGGACCCCGAGGCGCCGATCTTCGAGATCGCCGACTTCGGCGTCGTCGGCGACCTGTTCGCCGTGGCCCCGCAGCTGACCGACGAGGTCGGCAAGCGCAAGGGCTGATCACCAGCCAGCCAGTGGCAAGGGGCGGTTCCCCGCGGGGAGCCGCCCCTTTTCACGTTCGCGGGCGCCGCGAAAGCGGCGGAACCCGCAATTCACTGATTCTCCACCGACCCGTCACGGGAATGGGCACGTGCAGGTCGCCGACCGGCCCGTAAACCTGACGTATGACGCAGGCCCAGGTGCTGGTCAGCACGGCTAAGCCGGGAACAGACACTTCCCACTACTCGCTGCTCGTCGCGCACGACGGCGCCGAGGTCGAGGCAGCGCAGAGACTGCGTTACCGGGTGTTCGCCGAGGAAATGGGCGCCACGCTGGCGACCACGACGCCCGGACTGGACATCGACCACTTCGACGCCTTCTGCGACCACCTCGTCGTCCGCGAGGACTCCACCGGCGAGATCGTCGGCACCTACCGGATGCTGCCGCCCGACCGCGCCGCCGTCGCTGGCTCGCTCTACTCCGACACCGAGTTCGACCTCGCCGCCCTCGCGGGCATCCGGGGCGCGCTGGTCGAGACCGGACGGTCCTGCGTGCACCCCGACCACCGCACCGGCGCTGTGGTCAGCCTCGTCTGGGCGGGCATCGCCCGGTACATGCTGCTGTCCGGCCACGACTGGCTTGCGGGCTGCGCGTCCGTGCCCCTCGACGACGGCGGCGCCTTGGCCGCGGGCGTGTGGCAGACCGTTCGCGACAAGCACTACACCGGCGACGAGCACCGAGTCCGGCCGCTGACCCCATGGGACACCGAGTCCGCCGCCGTGCCCGCCCGCACCGTGCTGCCGCCGCTGCTCAAGGGATACCTGCGCCTGGGCGCCAAGGTGTGCGGCCCACCCGCCCTCGACGCCGACTTCGGCGTCGCCGACTTCTTCGTGCTGCTGGGGCTGGCCGACGTGGACCAGCGCTACCTGAAGTTCTTCCTGGGGGAATAGCCATGGCGCACGACTGGATGCCCACCTCGCCGTGCGGCCCGACCTGCCTCACCGGCGACGAGCCCACCGTCAGCCACCTACGCGCCTCGGCCCGGCTCGCGGGCGCGCTCGGCGTGCTCATGGTGAGCGCGCTGTCCGTGCCGGTCATGCCCCTCATCGGCAGCGCGGGCCGCGAACTGCTCGCCAAAGCCGTCTTCCACTCCCTGCTCCGCGCCTTCGGCGTCCGCCTGCTCGTGACTGGCGGCGACGCCCTGCGCGCGAGCCACGGCCGCGGCGCGCTCGTCGCCACCAACCACGTGTCCTGGCTCGACATCGCCGCGGTCAACGCCGTGCGCCCCATGCGCGCGCTGGCCAAGAAGGACATCCGCTCCTGGCCCATCCTCGGCCGCGTCGTCGCCGCCGCGGGCACGGTGTTCCTGGACCGGGAAAGCCTGCGCTCCCTCCCCGGCACCATGGCCCACCTGACGGAAGTGCTGCGCTCCGGCTCCCTGGTCTACGTGTGCCCGGAAGGCACAACCTGGTGCGGCCAAGGCGTGGGCCGCTTCCGCCACGCCGTCTTCCAAGCTGCCATCGACGGCGGCGTCCCAGTGCGCCCGGTCGCCCTCCGCTTCCGCACCGCCGACGGCCGCGAAACCACCGCCCCCGCCTTCATCGGCGACGAGACAATCCTGGACTCGATCCGCCGCGTCGCTCGCCTGCGCGGTCTGGTCTTGGAGGTCCATGTCCTTGACGAGGTCGCTCCCGGCCGCGCCACCGATCGCCGGGAACTCGCGGCTCTTGTGGAGGCTGCGGTCAACTCGGCTCTTGGCCGGGTGACTGTTCCCGCGCAGCAGCGCAGGCGCATCCGCCCTGTCCGTCACTCGGAGACCGCGGCGTAGGTTCGCTGGGTTCGCTGGGTTCGCTGGGTTCGCTGGGTTCGCTGGGTCCGCTGGGTCCGCTGGGTCCGCTGGGTCCGCTGGGTCCGCTGGGTCCGCTGGCGCGCGGATTATCCCGTATTCGCCGCCTGTCACGTCGGCGTTTGTCCACATTGGCCGAAGTTGTCCACAGATTTCGCGGGCCTCTTCCAGAATCCCCTGAGGCCGATAGACTGGAGCGGGGCGGCCCCCCGGGGAGGGTGGGGTTTGCTGTCGCGCGGGTGAGGGCTTGGGCGTGGGGCTGGGTTCCGGGGTCTGCTCGATGGGGTGGAGTGGTTTCTTTGGGGCCCCTACGAAGGAAGATCCCGTCGTGGGAAAGACGGGTGGGGAGC
>NZ_JBVJIN010000049.1:0-40977 GCF_055586285.1 Actinokineospora sp. NPDC051303 | reverse complement strand
GCTGGCGGAACCCGAACATCTCGCCCGAGACGGAGAACTGGCCGCGTTCCAAGCGGGAGATACCGGCCACCGGGCTGCCTTTGGCTCTGGCCAGTTCGTTGGCCGCGGCGATTTGGGCGGGGCTGTTGAGGCGGCCGAAGAACTGGGTCATCGCGTTGCCGACGACCTGGTTGTGCAGGCCCTTGGGGGCCTGGGTGGCGAACAGCAGGCCCAAACCGTACTTGCGGGCCTGGGAGGCGAGCACGATCGTGCCACGGGTGCTGGCGGTCAGGGCGCCCGACGCGGCGAGGGTTTGGGCTTCGTCCATGACGAACAGGCCGCCCAGGGGGCGGTCGCCCGCCGGGTTGCGTTTGATCCAGGCGAAAAGCTCCATTTGCAGTTGGTTGACGAAGTTCTGCCGCTGTCCGTCGGACGGCAGGCCGACGAAGCTGATCACCGACACCCGGGCGCGCTTCCCCGGCTCGGGGGTGAGGAGGACACCTGGGTCGACGTGTTCGCCCGTGCCCGCGAAAAGCGGGTCGTTGACCATGGCGGCTTTGAGTTGTTCCGCCAGTTCCGCCGCGATGCGCACGCCGTTGTCGAGGGTGCTCACGCCCTCAGGCAGTTCGGCGAGGACGTCGATGAACTCCGGGAGGCTGCGTGCCCCCGTGCGCGCGTAGTAGATGAGCGCCTGCCGCAGGACGGCTTGGCCGAGGCTGGCCTTGGCGGTCGACCCGGTGAGCCTGATCTGCGGCGCCAGCGTCGCCACGGCGATCTCCACGGCCGCGGTGAACTCGTCGTCGTCATCGAGGACCCCCGCGAAGTCCGGCAGCGGCTGGAAACCCAGCGGCCTGCCGCTCGCCCGGCCCGGTGTCCAGACCACCACGTCGGTCTCGTCCAGGTACCGCTTGGCCATCCGGGCGTCGTCCGGCCCCCACTGCGCTGGCGGTTCCGGCCAGGCGTCGCCGAGCCGCGCGAGGTCGTTGTTCGGGTCGAGCACGATCGCGGACACGCCCAGCAGGGCGCACTCCTCGACGATTCGTCTAATGAGGACTGTCTTGCCCGAACCCGAGCCCGCGAAGATCGCCGCGTGCTTGCGCAGAGCCGCCAACTCGATCCGCAGGGGCTCTCCGGTGTCCGCCACGGTTCCGAGCGTGAACTCCTGGTTCTCGGGCGGCGGGTGGGTTCCCACCTCCGGCGCTCGGGATACGGGCAGCACCGTGGAGAGGAACTGGGAGCGGCTGGCGGGCCTGCGCGCGACCAGCCACTCGTCCAAGTCGTTGCCGCCCTTGGCGAACATCTCCTTGAGCGCCCAGAACGTGCGCAGGTCCGTCTCGGAGAGTTTCACCCGCCGCCCGCCCGCGGCCTCGAACTCCCTGAGCTCGGCCTGGGTCGCGGTCCCCGTCGACCACGATCCGTTGCGGATCAGGATCAGGTGGCGGTTGTCGGCGCCCTGGCGCGCCCCGGCCGCTGACCGGGCTTTGCGCAGGCGGTGCAGCACGGCCACGTGGTGCTTGGCGGAGATCGCCCGGAATGCCCAGTGCTCCTGCAAGTCCAGTGCCTCGTCGACGGTGCGGCTGAGCCAGGCGTGCAACTCGTGCTTGGCCCAGCTTCCCGTCTCGCGGACCCATTCCATGTGGTCGTCGCCGACCTCGGTGATCCAGGCCCGCAGCGCGGCGGACAGCAGTTCCGGCATCAGCTTGTCCTCGGCGCGCTCATCGAGCATCGCCTTGCGCTTCGCGGTCGACCACAGCTTGTCGAACCGGGCGTCGAGCGCGGCCAAGCGATCCGGCTGCGGTTTCTCGGTCGTCACGACGGGCAACCGTGGGGCACGGTCGTCAAACCCGGCCAGTTCCCGGATTTCCCCGGTGCGCAGGCAGGTGTGGATATGGCTGCCCAGTCGCTTCAGCAGCTCACGAGGGGTGTACTGCTGCCACTCCCCCTCGAAAGCGGACGGCGCCACCGGCCAAGTGGGGTGCGGCGGCGTGAACTTCATGTCCTTATACGCCACGCCGACCCGGGTCTCAATCAGCGCGCGGCCAAGCGCGGCGTCAGTGATGCGGCCAAGGGTGAGCGATTCGCGGAAGCGGTCCGGGACCGTGTCCACGGCCTTGGTCTTGATCTGCTCCCAGGTGCCGGGAAGGCATGCCAGCACGGTGACGGTCCGGCGGGTGACCTCGCGCAACCGCATCAGCCCGTCGGCGATCTGCGCCACCAGCAGGGCCGACTCGCCGCCAGAGTCCCTGAGCTGCGTGATCTGCTTTGGCTCACGCGCGATCAGGGTGTCAAGCTGGTCGACGGCCACCACGGTCGGACCCGTCAGCGCCAGAAGCTGCGAGATGTCGTAGACCTGGGTCAACAGCGACTTCGGGTGTCGGCGGATTCCCCACTTGCGCCGCTCACCGCGAACCGACTCGTCAAATCCGCCCAGGTAGTCATCCCCGATGTAGCTCTGGTCGGCGTCCTCGCTGGCAGACAGGACCAGTGCCCGCGCGGTGTCGTGGCACTCCTGCGCCACTTGGGGGTCGAGTTCGCGGAGCCCGGCGACAAAGGCGTCGAGGTCTTTCCTGGTCAGGTTCCGCGCGCCGGTGACGGCATCGGTGGTCTGCTTCCCGACCTTGGCCCGGTCGCATACCCGCCTCAGGAAGGTCCTGAGCTGGGATTCACCGGTCTCGTTCGGTCGCGCGAGGCCCCCGCGCAGGGAGTTGGCGGTGTTCTCCCAGAAAGCGTCGCCTGCGGTGATGTCGTTGAGGAAGAAGTAGCCGCCCGCGCAGTGCACTCGACGGCGGATCTGGCCAAGCAGGTGCGTCTTGCCGACCCCCTTCTGCCCCTGCAAGACCAGCCCGATGGGGCTGGGGCCATCGCTGGCCACCGCCTCCGCGATGCCCGCTTCGATCGCCGAGGACACATCGGAGTGCATACCGTCCACATGGTACGGAGAATCCCGCCACACGTGGTCGGGCGTGTTGGCCGGGTTCAAATGCAGCGCCCGCAACGCTTCCATTGGCCCGATCATGACGCCGCCAGGGAAAGCAGGTGGCTGTCCTCGCCGCCGATGCGGATGGCCGCGTCATGGTCGGCTTCGGTAAGCGTCTTGCGGTTCGGGTCGGGCGCTAGGTGCGCCTGCTTGGTGCGGCTCAGTTCCTTGAGCACCGCGTCGACCTCCGCTCTCGGCGCGCCATCGAGCATGGGGCGCAGGTCGGCCAGCCGCACCCAGTCCCGTGGCGACGGAGCCAGCTTCCGGTACGCCAGGCGTATCCGGCTTTCGATCTCTTCCGCCGTCCAGTCGGCCTCGGCCACGAAAACGTCGCCCAGCCGAAGGTTCTCTCGGCGCAGGAACCGGCCGACCCCGCCGAGCAGGACGTAAAGCGCGGCGCCGAGGTAGCCGGGCCGAGGTGGCGCCTGCGTGCCCAGTTCGTCGCCGCACCAAGCCCACCCCCGATCGGTCAACTCGTGGACGAAGCACCGTCCCTGCTTCCTGCTGGTGACCATCTGCAGATCGTTGAGCCCCCTGCGGTCCTTGCCGTCGAGCGCGAAGCCCAGAATGGCCTGTAGTTGGGGATTGGACACCTCCTTGTTGAGCGCCATCAGCGTCAGCATGGCCGCGATCTGCTTGTGTCCCAATTGGTCAGTCATCCGATGTCCTCCGGGCACGCCTGAGTTCTCGGCCCAGCGAGCGAGCCGGGCCGAAACCGAGATGGTTCTATTCGGGCAAACCTCGAAAACTCACGGCCCAGTGCCGTTCGGTTTCGCCTCTTGTCCTTCGAGCAGCCGTACGAGATTTTCGATCATCAAGCGGATTTCCTCCGGAGCCTCGACGCGGTAGTCGTCCTGGCCGTAGACAGACCGGGGTCGGCCCGCGAGTTCGACATCCACCGCGGCCTCGTGAATCCGCGCTTCGTCCCTCGCCGTGACAGCGGCGGACAAGGCGAAAACGGCGTCTTCCACGAGTTCCCACAACACCGGGCGAAGGGTGGCGCGAGCGGTCCGGCGAAGCAGGGCGGCGAGATCGGCACCCGTGTCGCCGCTGTCATCCATGGATGTGGAGCCGTCGAGTTGGGCCACCAGGCTGCGCGCCACTTCAGCGGGTCCGTGTGCGGAACCGATTCTGAGATAGCGCAGGTTGCCGACGTAACCGGGCAGTGAGTTCACGTCGGCGTTCTCGGTGAGCACCGGGATCAGTCTGCGGTCTTGGCCGAGAGTGCGGCGCAGGAACAGATCCACCTCGACCGACTGCCACCGGCTGACCTCGCCGTCGACCACCAGGCACAGGTGGCGGGCGTCGTCCACCCTGCCGAGCATGGACCGGTCTCCCGACAGCGACCGCCCCACCCGAACGCCGAGCACGCGCAGTTCCTCGATCAGCGAATCAGCGACCGCCAGGGCCGACCGCGGCGCGCTCACCACCACATCGTGCGCGAACTCGCCGTTCCCGATCTGGGCGGCGGCCACATAGGCGTCGCGGTTCTCGGCCAGCAGCAGCGTGTGGTCGAAGTGGTGCGCGACGACCGCGGCGACCGTCTCCAGGGCGAAGCCGATCTGGTCCGCGGTCGGGGACGCCTCGAAGCTGACGGGCAGTTGCTCGCCGAAACTCCAGTAGGAGACATAGGGAAGGGTGAGGTGCTTGGACATCACCTCGGGCGAGACGGCCCGGTCGAGCCAGTTGCCGAACAGCCCGCTTGTTTCTTCCAGACAGGTGCGCCGCCACTGTTCGGCGCGCTCGTACTCAACCCGACTGTCGAATCTGGACAGCACCGGCAGCACGGGAAGTTGCGGCCGGTCGTATGGCATGCGGTCACGAGCCTGACCAGCGCGTTCCACTATTTTCTTCGCGCCCTGCATGCTCTGCACGTTCGCGGTGAACAGGACGACAAGCCGGTCGGGAAGATGCGCGGTGCAGATGCTGCCGATGTCGGACACGCCGGTGCGGCTGTCGAGCAGGATGTAGTCGTAGTCGGCCGTCCATTGCGCACGGCACCGTTCAAGGAAATCGGCGAATCCGTTGTCGTAGAGCCTCGCCCAGTCGATGCTCTGCACTTTGGTTATGTAGTCGGCGTCTTGCCTGCCCGCCGCCATGAGATGGAGCGTTCCCGGGCCGGTCAACGGGGTCACGTGGTCGCTGACCGGGCGGTCGACGCCGGACAGGAAGTCGTCCACTAGGTCGATGGTCCCGCTGGTGGGCTCGGTCTCCGTCATGGGCCGGAAGTAGTCGTGCAGGCCAGGCGCCTCCAAGTCCCAGTCGACGCACAGCACGCGGTGGCCCCACCGCGCCAACAGCACGGCGATGTTGGCGAGGGTGAAACTGCGGCCAACACCGCCCTTGTATGAGTAGAACGTCACGACAGTCCCGGCCATGGCGTCAGAGCCTCGGTAGGGGCGTCGGCGGGGGAAGCGGGGGTTCCGGCCGGTCGACAGGCCAATCGGGGCGCCACTCGGGCACCCGTTGCAGCAGTTCCGCGAGTTCGATGGCGATCTTCTCCAACTCTCGGTGAAACCCGAGGAAGTCCATGCTTTGCTGGAACTGGGCGTACGGCAGGTTCCACGGTTTCAAGTTCTGCATCTGCCGATTGCGGGCGTAGTCGGGAAAGTTCACCGAGTCGGAGAAGAGCACCGGGTAGATCAACCCCTGAGGCTGTTCCGGTGAGGCCAGGCCAAGAAGTTTCTCCCGTTGCGCCATGGAGTGCCACTCCGCCAGGCACCACGGGGACCGGAAGTACTGCGGTGAACACACCGGAACCAGGACGCGGGTTCGCCGCAGGGCCGACTCCAACTCCAGCGGCCACTCCACCCCACCACGGATCTTCTCGTCGTGGAAGATTTTTGGCGTGTAGTCGAGGTTGTCGATCAGCAGGTCCCGAAGGTTGGGGATGAAATGGTTGCGAACCCACTCGGGCACCTTGCCCAGGCGCCGGTAGCTAATGAACACGTCGTACTCGTACACGCGCGCCATCGCTCCTTCGTGGACCTGTTGTTGGGCGGTCCGAGCGTAAAGCAGCGAGACCGCGCACAACAGACTCCGAACATGCGAAAAAGTGGACAATCACTGGACAGGACGACAACCACGTGATCGAATCGACATCCCATCGTTCCCGCTGGCCTGTAACGATTTCTCGGCAAGCGAATTTGCGACAAAGTCCTCATTGGAAGTCACCGACCGCGCTCAACGGGCACTCGACGCCAGAAGCCGCCGGGAAAGAGTCCCGGCCCGAGCGGGGAGGTTCACGATCGGAAGTTAGTCACTCACCGGGAGCGGGTGTTCGTCGGCGAGAGGTTCGGGGGCGGACAGGCGCCAAGCCTCGTAGAGGAGTTCCAGGAGCTCGTCGGCGTCGATCTTGGGGAGGTGGACGACGATCCAGCCGAAGCCGCCCGCGGTGAACTGGACCTCGAAGACGTCGGGGCGTTCGGCGACCAGGGCGATCTGCTCGGACAGGGTCTGCTTGAGGCCGACCGTGCTCGTCCTCGGCCAGTGGTAGCCGAACCGCTTGCCGCACACGCTGAACGACATGTAGTCCCGCGCCTTGGCGCGCTCGACCTCGGCGAGACGGTCGACCATCCGCAGGAACTCACCGCTGGACACACCCATGTGGGTCATTCTCGCCCACACCACCGACAGCCCGGCGCCCGCCGGGGGCGAGCGGGCGGTGGAAAGCGCGCGGCGAATGTCGAATGCACTCACCAATGACGTGGTCGGCCAGAGGCCGTCGGCTGGCGGAAAACCGACCGCGACACTCCGAGAATTCGCCCGTCCGGGTGGTCGTTGGCCTTTCCGCGCGTTCTGGCGGGGAAGCCGTGAGAAAGTCACCGCGGTGAGTTGGAATTCCTCCACCAGAAGACCGCGCGCCCTACCCGGTTCCGTCGCCTGGCTGGCCGGGGCGGGCATGCTTCTCTTGATCGCCTTGTACGTCTACCACGCCTGGGGAATCCGCTGGGTTCCGCTGCGCTCCGCGCTGACCGATTTCTGGTCCTATGTCGCCGCCGGGCAGGCCGTCCTCGACGGGGCTCCGCTCTACGAAGAGGGCAAGGCAGCGCTGCCGACGATCGGGGGCACGTTCAAATACACCCCGTTCGCCGCGGTGCTGTTCGTGCCGCTGGTCGGGATTCCGGTGTCGATCGCGCCCGCCCTTGTGCTGGGCGCGAACGTCTTCGCCCTGCTCGCCGTGGTGTGGACAGGCTGGGGCATGCTCGGCCACGCCATCGACCACGGCAGGCTCGCCGCCACCGCCGCGCTCGGCGCGCTGAGCCTGGGGCTGCAACCGGTGCTGTGGAACAACACCTGGGGCCAGGTCAACCTCGTCCTCATGGCCATGGTCGTCCTCGACCTCGCCCTGCCCGACCGCCACCGCGCCAAGGGCGTCCTGGTCGGCGTCGCGGCGGGCATCAAGCTCGTCCCGGGCATCTTCATCGTCTACCTGCTGCTCACCAGGCGCTTCCGGGCCGCCGCGGTCTCCGCGTCGGCGGTCGCGGCCACGGTCGGCGTCGGGTTCCTGGTCCTCGCGGGCGAGTCGTGGCGGTTCTGGACCGGCAACTTCGCCGACGCCAACCGCATCGTCGGGTCCGCGTTCACCCTCGCCTCGGAGAACCAGACCCTCCGCGGCGTCATCGGCCGGGCCCTGGGCGACCAAGAGCCTCCAACCCTGCTGTGGCTCTCCGTCGCGGGGTTGGTGACGATGGTCGCGCTCACGGTAGCGGTGCTTGCCAGCAGGCAGGGAAACGAGCTTCTCGCCGTCGCGACAGTCGGCGTCACCGGCGTCCTGGTAGCGCCCATGGGCTGGTCCCACTACTGGGTCTGGTTCGTCCCCTTCCTCGTGCTCGGCGCCCACGCCGCCTACGTCAACCGCTCCCGCCTGATGCTGGCGTCGACGGTCGCGGGCTACCTGCTGCTGTTCGCGTGGCCGATCGGCACCAACATCGGCCTCCCGTTTCCCGGCCTCCTGTTCGCCAAGGACGGCCTGCCCACCGCCGCGGTGACCGCGCTGCAATCCCTGCACGTGACCGTCGGCCTGGTGTTGCTGGCCTTCGCCGCCGTCCACGTGTTCCAGGAGGCCGCCGATCGGCCACGGGAACCCGCCCTACCGGTTCTCCAGTAGTCGCTAGAGGGCCGACAAGTCGAGTTCGGCGAGGTGGGCAGGGTCGGCGACGACGTCGATGGCGACGATCTTCCCGCCGCTGACGACGATGTCGAAGACGACGCGGGGCTCGCCGTTGGGCGCCCACATGCCCCCGACCGCTCCGTTGACCAACGCCAACCCGACAGCGCGGGCGCGGCCGGTGAACGCCTTGGCCACCGACGCCGCGCCGCGGACCTCGGGCGCCAGGACCGGCGCGCCCGCCGCCTGGCTCGCCGTGGCGCCCGCGATGGCTATCGGGTCGGCGCGGAGCACGACGTCCGGGGCGAGGACGGCGAGCAGGGCCGTGAAATCGCCGCCGCGGGAGGCGGTTAGGAAGGCGTCGACCACTTCCCGTTGCCTGGCGAGGTCCACCTCGGGGGCGGAAGACGCGCCTTGGACTCGGCGGCGGGCACGGCTGGCGAGTTGCCGGGCAGCGGCCGGTGAGCGCTCGATGATGGCCGCGATCTCGTCGAAGGGGACGGCGAACATGTCGTGCAGGACGAACGCCAGGCGCTCGGCGGGGGCCAAAGTCTCCAGGACGACCAGCAGCGCCGGGCCCACGGTGTCGGCGAGCACGGCTTGGTGTTCCGGGCCAGCCTCCACGGCGGGCGACTCGGGGATGTCGTCGCCGACCGGGTCTTCACGGCGGGTCTTGCGGGAGCGGAGCATGTCCAGGCACACCCGGGACACGACCGTGGTGAGCCAGCCCGCCAGGTTGCGCACCTCGTCGGTGTCGGCGCGGCTGAGCCGTAGCCACGCCTCCTGGACGGCGTCCTCCGCCTCGGGGAGCGAGCCGAGCATCCGGTAGGCCACCGTGCGTAGGTGGGCGCGGTTGTCCTCGAATCGCCTGGCCAGCCAGTCGCTGTCGGTCACGGTCACATCCTTCGATCAGGTTCCGTCGTAGGGGTGACGTGCCCACCTCGACCGTTGTGACAGGACACCAGCCCGGTGCTGATACTGCCCGCGTCACTATGCTCGATCGGACCAGGGAGAGGTGCGGGGACGGTGGCGGACGAGTTGCTGCGGCTGCGGTGCCGAGGGCACCCGCTGATCCGGGCGACCCATGCCAAAACCCTGGAGTTCGCCGTCGACTCCGACATCACCGGCCGGGCGACGTGCGTGGTCGGCGTCGACAGCGCGCTGGTCGGCGACCCGCCGCCCGCCCTCGCGGGCCCCGTGCTGATCACGATCAGCGCGGGCGGCGAGACCGCGACCGTGCGCGCTCTGGCCAACTCCCGCTGGCGACCCGGCGACACGGCCGTCGTGCGCCGCAGCGGCGAACGGCTACCGAACACCCTGGCCACCGACGCCGACCTCGCCTCCGCCGACCTCCCGCGCGCCCTGGCCGCCGCCATGGCCGACCCGGCCGCGGTGATCGACGTCGTGGTCGAGCGCGACGACCGGCCGGACCCGCGGCTGATCCGCTACCGGGCAGGCCAGGGCCACGACGACCGGCTCGCGGCCGAATGCGCGGCCGCGGACGTCATCCTCGCCGAAGATCCCGCCGCCCGGTCGGTCGTTACCGCGCACGGTGGGATCGTCGGCGCCGAGGCGCCCCTTTCCGACGCACGAATCCTGGCCGTGTCGACCGTGGACACCACGAGCCCGGCCGTGCGTGCGCTGCTGGCCGACCGGCCCGTGGTCGAGGTGCTCGGCCTGCCACCCGAGTTGGCGGTGGCGAAGGCGTCCCCGCTCGGCGGACCGGTGCTGCTCGCCACCGCATTCGCCCGACGCGAAGTCGTGCGGCTGGCGACGGCGCACCGATCGTCCACAGTGGTCTTCCGCTGCCCGGTAAGCGAACTGCCCCGGCACCTGGACGACGCAGAACGCGCGATCGGCACCCAGGCGGCGACTGTGCTGCCGCATGGCGGGGAGCTTCCGGTGTGGGGGCCGCTTGCCCGGATCCGCGAGATCGGCGGCTCGGGGGACGTCCTGTGCGCGCTCGACCCCGTCGAGAACTTCCCCACCGATCCCGCGCCGGATCTGACCCCCGCCGCGCTGCTGACCACGCTCTTGGCCCAGGACGTGTCGGCGAAGACGCTCGCCCGCGCGCTCGCGGAACAGCCGGGGTGGTCACGCAAGCAGGCCTACGACTTCGTGCTCGGCTTGGACCGTCCACACAGGGGCTGACCAGGCCAAACCCGAGTTATCCACAGGGCAGCGCGCATCCCTTTGCCGCCGGGCACCCGCGTCGATAACTTGGAAGAGGGCAGGAACTCAGGGGCCGCCACCCTTCTGGGAACATGCCTGCCGCAGCACTAGACGACATCGCTGGTTGCCCTTCGGCCATTAGGGGTCAGGGGGAGAGGAGGTTTCAAGGGAACGGAGTTATCGGGCAAGCGGAGTCTCGGGCGCATGAGAGTCTCCCGGTTAGTAGGCGTCCTGGACGCGCTTATGGGTCTCAAGGCGCAGGGACCCAGCGGACAAGGGGGGGCCTCGGGCACGCGGAGCTATGTGCGAACGAGGCTTGGGGACGCGGGGTTCGCTCACCGGCAGGTCGCAGGCACTTGGAGCAGCGGAGAAGGCTCTGGTGCCTGGAACTCGCTGGCGACAGGTTGTGGACACGCGGGGCCCTGCGGCGGAGAAGGCTCGGGTGTGTGGGCTTCGCTGGTGCATGGGGTGGCCGGGTACGCCGAGTCTCACGGCGAACAAGGCTTCGATGTGCGGGAACCACTGGTGGACAGGGGCGCGTGCACAGGAGCCTCGCGACCAACACGCTCGGCGCGCGGGATTCGCTAGTAAACGGTGGGGCCGAGTACGCGGAATCTCGCGGCGAACAAGGCTCGGGTGCGCGGGAATCGCCAGCGGACATTCGCGGGCACAGCCTTGCGACCAACAACGCTCGGGTGTGCGGGCTTCGCTGGTGCACGGGGTCGCCGGGTACGCCGAGCCTCACGGCGGCAAAGGCTCAGGTGTGCGAGATGCGCCGACGGGTGGGGTTGCCGGGCATGGCGAGTTCGCCGGGTGGGTTGCGGGTGGGGCTGCGGCGCGTCCGGGCGATCACTACGGCTCGGTCAGGCGGCGCTGTCCGGGGTGGGGTTGATCAGGCCGGTCAGGGCGAGGACGTCGAGTTGGTCACGGGAGGAGTTGAGGCGGCGGGTCCATGAGGTCGCGAGGGCGCTGATGCCTTCTGCGTCGAGGTATTCCGCGGTGTCCAGGCGCCAGTCGGCTGCTTTGAGGGCTGGGCCCAGGTCGGTGGCGGCGGACTCGGGGGTTGGTTCGGGGTGGTCGCCGACCTCGGGGACGGGGGGGCGCCAGGCGTGCAGGTTGAGGGTGATCAGGAAGGTGGTGTCGGGAACACAGACGGCGGCGAGGCCGCGCAGCATGGCCGGGTCGGAGCCGAGCATGCCGCGCAGGAGGCTGCCCCAGGGCATGAGGACATGCAGGTCGGTGACGCCGTGCAGGTCCGCGGGGAGGTGTTCGGCCGCGGCCCAGAGATAAAGGAGGTTGGGGAGTCCGCCTTTGCGGGCGCTGGCCTTGGTGGCGACCTTGCGCAGGTTGTCCTTGGCCGCGTCGAGGCCGATCACGAGGCGGTCGGGGTGGGCCTTGGCGAGGTGGAAGGCGTGCTTGCCGTCGCCGGTGCCGACGTCGAGGGTCACGCCGTCGTGCTGGGACAGCAGGGTGTCGAAGTCCGGGCCGCTGAGGTCTACGACCTGCTTTCCGGTGATGCGGCGCATGTGGAACAGCCTAACGATCGGCTTCGGCGCGGGACGGGCACGATCCCGTTCAGCGGCGGAGAGGGACGGCGATGGCGGCCGTCCACTTGGCGCGAACGCGACATGCGGCGGCGTGTTCGGCGGGGTGATCCTCTCCTGGCGCCGCCACGGTTCCGGCACGCCCGGCTGGCGCCCGAGGGACGCTGAGGCAGCAGGCAAGCGCCTTCGTGCCGTCCGGCGAGCGCATCCATGCGCCGGGCAAGCACCTCCTTGCCCGTTCGGCAAACCGCCGCGCCGTCCAGCAAGCACTCTCCCTGCCGTCCAACAACCGCCGCCACGCCGTCCAGCAAGCACCTCCACGCCGCCCAGCAACCGCCACCGCGCCGCCAGCAGGCGGCCTCCACACCGCCCAGCAACCGCCCCGTCCAGCGAGCACCTCCACGGCAACCGGCGAGCGTTTCCGTGTCCGTTCGCCAACTTCCTCCCCGGCCCTCCGGCAACCACCTCCGCGCCGCCGCACAACCGCCTCCACGCCCGACGACAACCACACCGTCCGCCAGCAAGCACCTCCGTGCCGTTCGGCAAGCGCTCCAGTACCCGCTGGCAAACGCCTCCCGTGTCCGTTCGGCGAGCGCTTCCGTGCTGTGGGGCAAACACCTCGGCGCCGTCCGGTGAGCGCTTCGGTGTCGTCGGGCGACCGGGGCGCGAGGTGGGGCGCGCGGGAGGTTCCCAGGCCGAGGCGTTGACCTCCGCGCTTGCCGAACCCCCACGTCGATGAGACGCTGAACCCAGGTCACGGAGGTGCCGTGACCCCGCCTCGCCCGCTACTCGGCGCTGGTCCGTTTCCGCGAGCCAGGCGAAGTCTCCGGCGAATTCCGCCGAAGTTCTCCGCGACTTTTTTCGACGCGTCTCGTCCTCGCGCCCGCGGACGCGCCGCCCACCCACGGGAAGACAGAACTACATGACCTCATCCGATATCGCCACCATGACCGGGCCGCCACCGGCGACAGCAAGCGACTTCACCGCGCTGTCACGCCGGATCCGGGCGGCAGGCCTGCTCGAACGACGCCGCGGCTACTACATCGCCCGCATCACCCTGAACCTGATCGCGCTCGCCGCGGGCTGGGGCGCCTTCGTCTTCCTCGGCGCGAGTTGGTGGACGCTGGCCGTCGCCGCTTTCCTCGCGGTGATGTTCACCCAGCTGTCGTTCATCGGACACGACGCCGGGCACAAGCAGATCTTCCGCACGAAGCGGGCCAACGACATCACCGGCCTCGCGCACGGCGCCCTGGTCGGGCTCAGCTACGGCTGGTGGGTCAACAAGCACAACAAGCACCACGCCAACCCCAACCACGAAGAGGACGACCCCGACCTCGACATCGGCCCGCTGGCGTTCACCGTGGCCGACGCGAAGGCCAAGCGCGGGTTCGTGCGCTGGACCGTGCGCAACCAGGCGTACCTGTTCTTCCCCCTGCTGCTGCTCGAAGGCCTCAACCTGCACGTGTCCAGCGCGCAGGCCGTGTGGTCCGGCGAGGTGAAGTCCGCCCGGCGGACCGAGAAGACACTGCTGATCGGCCACGCCGTCGTGTACCTCGCGGCCGTGTTCCTGGTGCTGCCGCCGCTGATGGGCCTGGCGTTCATCGCCGTCCACCAGGGCCTGTGGGGTGTGTACATGGGCTGCTCGTTCGCCCCGAACCACAAGGGAATGCCCACCGTCCCCGCCGGACAGACCCTCGACTTCCTGCGCAAGCAGGTGCTGACTTCCCGCAACGTGCGCGGCGGAGTGGTCACCGACATCGCGCTGGGCGGGCTCAACTACCAGATCGAGCACCACCTGTTCCCCAACATGCCCAGCCCGAACCTGCGGCACGCGCAAGCGATCGTCCGCGACCACTGCGCCGAGCACGGCATCGAGTACGCCCAGTGCGGCCTGTTCGCCTCCTACGGGCACGTGCTGCGGCACCTGCACGAGGTCGGCGCCCCGCTGCGCGCCTCGACAGCCTGACCCCAGCGCACCCGAGCCCCGGCGACCTGTCCAGGTCGCCGGGGCTCGTCGGTCACCGCGTCACAAGGTCACGGCCGCACGGCTCGCGTTCCCTCAGGACACGTTGGCGGAGATGCGGGGATCACTCACCCGCGGCGGCGTCGGAGCCAGTTCCGGTCTCGGTGCCGGTCCCCGCGTCCGTGCCGGAGGCAGCGTCCGTGCCGGAAGCCGCGTCCGTTTCGGAACCGCTGGACGCGGTGTCCGAGGCGGTGTCCGAGGCGGTGTCAGAGTCGGAGCCGCCGCCGGTGAGCCCGCTGAGGGGGCCGCCGTTGCCGCCGATGAGACCGCCGAGGGGACCCTTGCCCCCGCCGAGGCCGAGAACGCTCTGCAGCAGGCTCATGACGCCCGAGGGCAGGATCTTCTCGGTCGCACCGGTCTTCGCGACGTCGGTGATGGTCTTGTCATCGATGTCGGACGCGCTGGCCGAGACCGGGAGCGCGGACTCAGGGGTGTCAGCGGCCGCGAGGCCCACTCCGGCCAAGGACATCGCACCCACGGTCGCGGCCGCGGACGCGATCCGAACGAGGTGACGGTTCATACGAGTGTTCCTCTCCAAAAGGGTTCGACTTGCGGGCCAATCGCTACCAGGTTGATCGAACCGTGACCATCCGATCACCTGAAGTGATGAGCCTCGGAGTCAATGCGAACCGCACTCGAATAACCGACCCCAACCCCCGGAAGCGTGAAGCGTCGGGCCTGTCACGGATAGCGCAGTCACGATCACGAGCTTTGCGCCGTGTGAGTTACCCGTCTGTGCGGCAAGATCACCCGTTGGGCTCAACTGTTACCGTGGCGGCGAAAAACACTCGAACGAGCGACTCGGCTTTCGGCGCGAGATCCGAATGAACGGACCGTCACCAGGAGGAGCGGACCGCCGGTTCGAGCGCGGCGTTGAGATCGCGGTAGACCGTGACCACGTCGCGGACCCCGGTCACCTGGAGAGTGTGCAGCGCGGGCCCGAGCGGGGCGGCCACCCGAAGCAGCCTGCCCCGGTGCAGGCAGTGGTAGTGGGCCCGGATCAGCAGCGGAGCCGTGCCCACGCTCATGAACGTCACCTGCGAGAGGTCGACCACGACGAAGCGCTTGACGGTGTCCTCGGCGCACGCGTCCTCGACCTGCTCGCGCCACGGACGCTCGGTGAGCAGGTCGATCCGGCCCGCCGCCGAGACCACGACGGCCGAACGCGTCCGGCGCGTGGCGACCACCAACGGCTCGCGCGACTGCACGGCGGGCCTCCCGGACTTCTCAAGCCTGCGCGCGGGAGGACCGCCTGCGCGAGCGGCTGGGGCGGATGATCACCGACGCGGCGTGCCGCTCGATTTCCGAGGGACTATAACGCCGTCTATTCACCGTACCCGCACCGCGACACTCCCGCGTGCCCAAGACCACAGCGCGCGGACCCCTATTCGTTGATCACGACAACGGCGACTGTCGCTTTCGTCAATGTCAACGTCACCGCCGCGCACGACGACGGGCTTCCGCGATGTCCGGCACGAGGCGCTGCTCGTCCCGCGAACACTCGCCGATGTCATGCCGCCGTGTCCGGGCACGCCACTCCAGCGCGGCTTTGGCCCACGCGAGGTCCCTCAGTTCGACTGACATACCGAGTCGATCGACCACGCAGAGCGTTGTGTTACCGAAAGCCTCTACCGCCACCCGATTGAAGTAGTAACGCCCACGATCGTGGTAAAGAATTGCTCCGCTACGGGTAATTGGCGGTTTTCCGACGACCGAAAAGCGCGCCCCCGACCCGACCGGGTTCAGCGCGCCACCTCAGGCGGGAACCCGCCCGTGGCGATCGGCCCCCAGCGCTCGATGGCGATCCGGATCAGGCACTTGCCCTGGCGCACCATGGCCTGCCGGTACTCGGCCCAGTCCGGGTGCTCACCGGAAACCGCGCGGAAGTACTCGACCAGGGGTTCCAGCGCGTCCGGCAGGTCGAGGACCTCGGCGCGACCGTCGACCTGGACATATGGGCCGTTCCAATCGTGGGAAACCACGCACAGGGAAACCGCCGGGTCGCGCCGCGCGTTGCGCGCCTTGGCCCGCTGCGGGTAGGTCGAGATCACCACCCGCCCCTCGGCGTCGACCCCGTGGGTGACCGGCGACATCTGCGGCCGCCCATCGGCGCGAGTGGTCGCCAACACGCACCGCGTCCTGGCCCGCAGAAAGTCCAACAACTCGGCCCGCTCCGGCATCCGTGCGGTGGCGATTCGCGGCGACATACCCCGACCCTAAGCCCGATCAAATCCGCCTGCCTGCCTGATCCACCTACCTGCCAGGTGCTTCACGAGATGGAGCAGCAAACCTTCCTACCTGCCAACCCGGCAACCCAAAGCTGCCAGGCACCCACCCCATGGGAGCGGAGACAGCGAACCCGCCCTCCTGCCAGGCACTCAACGAAGGCGGAGACAGCGAACCGCGTTCCTGCCAGGCCGAACCGCCCCTGCCAGGTGCTTGATGGGGTGGAGTGGTTTCTTCGGGGGAGAAGGAAGATCGCTAAGCTGGCTCCGCACGTGTGAGGCCGAAGGCATCCCACCCGTCTTTCACACGGCGATCTTCCTTCATAGGGGCCCCGAAGAAACCACTCCACCCCATCAAGCAGACAGACAGACAGCGACAGAGACCTACTTCGCGAGCTTCGCGAGCCGCTGCGGAGTGGGCCAGCGGACCTCGCTCACCCAGCCGAGCTTTTCGAAGATCCAGATGAGGCGGGCCGAGACGTCGACCTGTCCGCGCTGGACTCCGTGGCGGGCGCAGGTGGGGTCGGCGTGGTGGAGGTTGTGCCAGGCCTCGCCCATTGAGAGGACGGCCAGGGGCCAGAAGTTGGTGGCCTTGTCGCGGGACTTGAAGGGGCGGTTGCCGATCATGTGGCAGATGGAGTTGACCGACCAGGTCACGTGGTGCAGGAAGGACACTCGGACCAGGCCCGCCCAGAAGAACGCGGTGAGGGCGCCCCACCAGGACCAGGTCAGCAGGCCGCCGAGGACCGCGGGGGCGAGCAGGGTGACCGCGGTCCACAGGCCGAACTGGCGGTCGACGCGGGCGATGTCCTTGTCGGCGAGCATGTCGGGGGCGAAGCGTTCGGCGTTGGTGAGTTTGCGGTCGAAGACCCAGCCCATGTGGGCGTGCCAGAAGCCCTTGACCAGGGCCACGGGGGACGTGCCGAAGGCCCACGGGGAGTGCGGGTCGCCGTCGCGGTCGGCGAAGGCGTGGTGGCGGCGGTGGTCGGCCACCCAGTGCAGGATCGGGCCCTGGAGGGCCATGCTGCCCATGATGGCCAGTCCGACGCGGACCGGGCGCTTGGCCTTGAAGGCGCCGTGGGTGAAGTAGCGGTGGTAGCCGACGGTCACGCCCAGGCAGGTGAACGTGTAGAAGAACACCGCGAGCGCGACGTCGACCCAGCCCAGGCCCCATCCCCAGGCGAACGGGACGGCGGCGACGAGCGCGACGAAGGGGACGAGGATGAACAGGTAGGTGCCGAACTGCGGCCAGTTGGCGCGCGGGGCGCCATAGATCGGTTTCGGCGCTCCAGCGTCCACCGGCGATCCGCTGCCCTCGACGGTCGCGGTCATGTGCTGCCTCCAGCTTCGATGACGAGTACCTCCAGGGACCGGTACCCACTCGGCGGTAAGCAAACCAGGCGCTCGACCGGACACCAAACAACCCACGGGGGGCGTGGTGTCCGAAATGTCGAGAGTCGCCTGCCCACCGCGCCACTGAGGTGTGCGTCACAGGTCCCGACCGCCGCCACGGTCTCCGTGAGCCCCTGCTCCCCGGAGTCCGCGACGGACACGGCGGATGTTACGGGAGGTAACAGCTACGCCGGGCCAACTGCTCATGGCAGCGACGTGATGGCCGCCTTAATGCTGGAGTTGTAGGTGGCCACCTCGGTGTAGATCCCCGGGTACTGCGGGCGCGCGCAGCCGATCCCCCAGCTGACGATCCCGACCTGCTTGAGCACCCCGGCCGCGTCCGCGAGGACCATCGGGCCGCCGGAGTCGCCCTGGCAGGTGTCGACGCCGCCGGTGTCGAGCAGTCCGGCGCAGAGCATGGCGGCGGGGGTGAACGGGTAGCCCGCCGCCTGGTAGCGGTCGCCGCACGCCTTGTCGTCCACCATGGGCACCTTCGCGTGCAGGAGGACCTGCTGCTGGGAGCCGCCTTCCTTGTCCGCGCCCCACCCCATGATCGCGAACTCCCCGGTCCCGATCACGGCGGATTCCAGTTCGAGCACCGGCTGCTCGACGGGCGCGGCGAGCTTGATCAGCGCCCAGTCGCTGCCCTGGGTGACGTCGATGAAGTCGGGCGCCCGGTGGACGTAGGTGGACGAGACCACTTTGGCCGCCGGGTCGGACAGGTCGACGACGCCGACGGTGGCGGTGATCTCGGTGTCCGGGCCGGTCGCGCGGACGCAGTGCGCGGCGGTCAGGACCACCTGCGGGGCCACCAGGGAGCCACCGCAGCCCACCGACAGGCGAACGGCCCACGGATACGCGCCCGGGGGCGCCGGGGTGCCGCCCACCACCATGGGACCCGCGTGGGCGGGCGGCGCCAGCGCGGCGAACAGGAGGGCGGTGATGGCGGCGGCGCGCGCGAGAATGGACATGGGGCCTCCTGACGAGGTGCTTGCACGTCAGTGTCAGGATGCCCCCGTCAGTGGTGAGCGATGCCGGGATAAACCCTTGTGAGGGAACGACTTTCCTCGTTCGAGAGGTCCGGCTGACTACATGTGTCCACTGAGGTCGAAAAAAGCCACCGCTGGTTCATGCAGACTGCCCAGGTACACCCGTCCGTGGTACTCGCGGACGCCGGTGACCATGTGGTAGTTGTCCGGCGTGCCGTAGATGTCGTGGACAATCCGCCCGGTTCGCCCGTCCACCGCCCGCACCCAGGCCGTCCGCGCCTCGCGGGGCTGCCACCGCTCGGGAATCGCCCACAGGGCCTTGCGCAGCACCGGCGGCAGCCGCAGCAGCCGGTCCAGGAGCGGGTTGCGCGGGTTGGCCATGCCGATCCAGATCAGGCCGTCCGACCCGGTGGAGATGTTGTCCGGGAAGGCCGGGAGGTTGTCGACCAGGATGTCCGACTTACCGGCGTCCACACCGCTCAGCCAGACGCGCCGAAGGCGGTACTCCGCCATATCCGCCACGACAACATAAGACTCGTCCTCGGCCAGGGCGACGCCGTTGGCGAAGTGCAGGCCGGTAAGCACGGTGTCCACTGTGCCGTCCGGGTCGCGGCGCAGCAGCCGCCCGGTGCCCCGGTGCTCCAGCAGGTCGCCCTTCCAGTGCGGGAGGTCGAACCGGTCGGTGGAGTTGGTGAAGTAGACCGTGCCGTCCTTCCCGACCCCGGCGTTGTTGCAGACCCGCAGGCCGGGTCCGGCGGGCGCCAGCACCTCGACCGCGCCGTCGACGCGGTCGACCAGGAGCAGGCCGCGCCGGGCGTCGCAGACCAGCAACCGGCCGTCCGGGTAGTGCTCCAGGCCCAGGGGACGGCCGCCGGTGTCGGCGACGGTGTCTATCCGCCCGCCGTCAGGCGTGAGGCGCAGGACTCGTCCGTCGTCCACGCCGGTGTAGATGTGGCCTGAGGCGTCGACCAGCACGTCCTCCGCTCCCGCCCCGTTGACCGGCAGGACGGTAAGCGGGGGCAGTGTCGGCTCTGGGAGCGGCCCCGGCGGGGGCGCGTGCCAGACGACTGGGTCGATCTTCGGACGGGCCATGCGCACCTCAGCGGTAGGTCAGCAGTTCACGGTTGGCGCCCTCGAAGTGGCCGTGCTCGTTGAACGAGACCAGCGAGGCCCCCGAGCGGCCGTGCACGATCTTGGTGACGGCGGCGTTGACCACGACCCGGTTAAGCGAGACCAGGCCCGCGCCGGGCAGGCCGAGCAGGCGGGCGCAGATCGCGGCGATGACACCGCCGGAGGTGAACACCACGGCCGTGCCACCCGATCCCAGGCTTTCCGCGACCTCGGTAAGCGCCGCGTTGGCCCGTGCCTCGAAGTCGGCGAACGTGCCCGCGTCGCCCGCCGCCACGCCGTCGCTGATCCAGCCGTGCAGCGCGCGGTCGAGGATGTCCTGGAAGTCGCGGGGCGACGCAGGCTGCCTCGTCTCGTGCGCGGCCAGGTGGTGCTGGACGAGGCCGAGGTGGTCGTACTCGTTCCACCGCTCGTCCGTCTGGCAGGGCAGGTCTATCCCGGCGGCGGCAAGCGTGATCGACGCGGTGGACCGCTGCCGCGACAGCGTGCCCGACCACGCCTGGACGGGGGCGAGCCCGCGCTCGCGCAGCTCGGCCCCCAGCACCTTGGCCTGGAGCTCGCCGGTCGGCGAGAGCACGTCGTAGTCGGCGGCCCCAAACGACGCTTGTCCGTGCCGCAGCAGGTAGACCGCGCTCATCGGGCCTCGCCTATCCGGTGGCCTGCGCACTGCTGTGCCATTGATTCGCTCGCAAGCTCGCTCACTGGACAACCTCACCTGTTCGGTTGTCCCGCGCGCCAACGCACTGTGTCGATGATTCGCTCGCAAGCTCGCTCATCGGGCCATCACCTCGCGGCAGCGCCATTCGAGGTAGCCGATGAACATCCAGAAGTCCTTGAACCGGGGGTTGTTCGTCTGGCCGTGGTGGTAGCGGTAGTAGATCTGCTGCATGATCACCGCCAGCCGGAACAAGCCGAACGTCTCGTAGAACGCCCAGTCGTCCGCACGCAAGCCCATCCGGTCGCAGTAGTGCGCCACCAGCTCCGCGCGGGTTAGCATCCCGGGCAGGTGCGTCGGCTGCCTGCGGGCCTTCTGGAACACGTCGTCGTCATCGGCCTGCACCCAGTAGGCCACGGCGCCGCCGAGATCCATCAGCGGGTCGCCCAGGGTCGACATCTCCCAGTCCAGGACGCCGACGACGGCCAGGTCTGTGTCAGATACAGAGCCATCGAGAACTCTGCTGTTGAGCACAACGTTGTCGAAGCGCCAGTCGTTGTGGATGACCACGGTGGCCACGTCGTCGGGCTGGTTGGCCGCGAGCCAGGCCATGACCTCGGCGAAGTCGGGCACGTTGTCGGTGCGGGCGCGGGCGAAGCGCTCGGACCAGCCGCGCACCTGCCGCCCGACATAGCCCGCGCCCTTACCGAGATCGGTTAGTCCTGCCTGTTCCGGGTCTACGCGGTGCAGATCGACCAGCCGGTCTATCAGGGCCGTGGAAAGCGCGCGGGCCTGCTCGGGGCTCAGCGCCATACCCTCGGGCAGGTTCCCGCGCAGGATCGTGCCCGGAATCCGCTCCATGACGTAGAAGTCGGAGCCCAGCACGCTCTCGTCGTCGCACAGCCCGAGCACGGTGGGCACATACGGATACACCGGCTTGAGCTGCCGCTGCACCCGGTACTCGCGCCGCATGTCGTGCGCGGAAGCCGCCTTCTGGCCCGCGGGCGGGCGGCGCAGGATCAGCTCACGGTCCGGGTAGGACAGCAGGTACGTCAGGTTCGACGCGCCGCCGGGAAACTGCCGCACGACGGGCTCGCCGTCGAGCCCGTCCACAACCGTCTTGAGCCAGGCGTGCACCGCGGCGGTGTCGAAGCTGTCCTCGGCGCGGACGTCGCGGGGCTCGTCGCGCGGGGCGCTCATGACATCTTGGCCACGATGCCCAGCGGCAGGTTCCGCATGGCGAACCCGAGCAGAGTCCACGGCCACGCGGGCGCGCACGCCGAGCCGACCTCACGCTCGATCGCCTTCACCATGGCTTGCACACCCGGCACCGTGTCGACCATCAGCGGGGTCTTCTTCACCTTGTCGTTCATCTCCGAGCGGATGTAGCCCGGGTAGACGGTGGTGACCTTGATCGGGGTCCGGAGCGTGTCCGCGCGGATGCCCTCGGCCAGCGCGGAGACCCCGGCCTTGGTGGCGGCGTAGGTCGACAGGTTCTTCGGCATGCCGCGCATGGCGCTCATCGAGGAGATGACCACCAGGTGGCCCGCGTTCTGGTCGCGGAAAATCTCCATGGCGGCCTCGCACTGGGCCAGCGCGGCGACGAAGTTGGTCTCGGCGGTCTGCCGGTTGGCGTAGAAGTAGCCGGTGCCGACCGGCTGGCCCTTGCCCAGGCCCGCGTTCACGATGACCCGGTCGATGCCGCCGAGCTCGGCGCGGAACTCGCCGAAGACCTTGAAGACCGCGTCGTGGTCGTTGACGTCGAGCGCCCGCACCGCGATCTTGACGCCCGGGTTGGCCTTGACCAGCTCGTCCCGCAGCTCCTCCAGCCGGTCGGTGCGGCGGGCGGCGAGCGCGAGGTCGCGGCCCTTCGCGGCGAACTGGCGGGCCATTTCCTCGCCGAGGCCGGAACTGGCTCCGGTGATGAGGATCCTCTTACGACTCACGGTTCTCCTTCTCCATTTTCGACCGCAAGCGGTCCCAGAACGCGACGACCTGCGCCTCGAACTTCTCCGGGCGCAGCCGCTTGAACTCGTGCGATTGCCTGCCGTCCTCGTGGGTGAGCACCAGGAACTCCCCCGCCGCGACACCCTCCACCACCTGGTTCGCCACGTCTTCCGCGGTCACCGTGGCCGCGGCCATCAGCTTCTCGGTCAGGTCGACCCGCGTGGGATCGGCGTTACGAGAGCGGTCGGGCAGGTTGGTCTGGAAGAACCCGGGGCAGACGACGGTCGTGCCGATCCCGTACGGGGCCAGCTCGAAGCGCAGCGTCTCCGACAGCGACAGCACCCCCGCCTTCACCACGTTGTACGGGGCCATCGTGGGCAGGTTCATGATCGCGGCCATCGAGGCGACGTTGACGATGTGGCCCGCGCCCTGGCGCTTGAACACCGGCACGAACGTGCGGCAGCCGCGCACCGTGCCCTTGAGGTTGATGTCGACGATCCAGTCCCAGTCGGCCATCGGCACCGTCTCGATGCGGCCGGACGCGGCCACGCCCGCGTTGTTGACCAGCACGTCGAGCCCGTCCCAGGTTCGCTCGCACCACTGCCGCGCGGCGAGCCAGGAGTCCTCGTCGGTGACGTCGAGGACTAGGTGCTCGGTGTCGAGTTCGGCGGCGACGGCAGCGGCGGAGGCCGCGCTGACGTCGGTGACCAGCACCCGCGCGCCCGCCCGCGCCCAGCGCGCCGCCAACGCGCGGCCCAGGCCGGACCCGGCGCCGGTGACCAGCACCCGGCCGGTCACTGCTCGTGCTTCTTCAGCTCGATGCGCGCGACCACGCCCCGGTGCACCTCGTCCGGGCCGTCGGCCAGGCGCAGCGCCCGCGCGCTCGCGTACCCAGCCGCCAGAGGGAAGTCGTCGGTCATGCCCGCGCCGCCGTGCAGCTGGATGGCCAGGTCGAGCACGCCCAGGGCCATGTTCGGCACCACGACCTTGATCTGCGAGACCTCCGAGCGCGCCCCGGCGAGCCCGTGCGTGTCCAGCTTCCACGCGGTGCTGAGCACCAGCAGACGGGCCTGCTCGATGGCGATGCGCGCGTCGGCGATGCGCTCGCGGTTGCCGCCGAGGTTGGCCAGCGGCTTGCCGAACGCGACCCGCTCGGTGGCGCGGCGGCAGGCCAGTTCGAGCGCCTTCTCGGCGAGGCCGATCAGGCGCATGCAGTGGTGGATGCGCCCCGGCCCGAGGCGGCCCTGGGCGATCTCGAAGCCGCGACCCGGCCCGGCGATGATCGCGTCCAGCGGCAGGCGGACGTCGGTGAAGGTGACCTCGCCGTGGCCGGACGGCGCGTCGTGGCGGCCGAAGACCGGCAGCATCCGCCCAATCTCGACGCCCGGGGTGTCCAGCGGGACCAGGACCATCGAGTGCCGCTGGTGCTTGGGCGCGTCCGGGTCGGTCAGGCCCATGAAGATCGCGACCCGGCAGTTCGGGTGGCCGATGCCGGTGGAGAACCACTTGACGCCGTTGAGGACGACCTCATCGCCCTTCACCAGAGCGGTGGCGGCCATGTTCGTCGCGTCCGAGGACGCCACGTCCGGCTCGGTCATGCAGAACGCCGAGCGGATCTCGCCGCGCAGCAGCGGCGCCAGCCAGCGGGCCTTCTGCTCGTCGCTGCCGAACAGGTGCAGAACCTCCATGTTGCCGGTGTCCGGGGCGTTGCAGTTGAACACCTCTGGCGCGATCGCCGAGCGGCCCATCAACTCGGCCAGCGGCGCGTACTCGACGGTGCGCAGGCCAGCGCCGTGCGTCTCGTCGGGCAGGAAGAGGTTCCACAGGCCCTGGGCGCGCGCCTTCGCCTTGAGCTCCTCGATCACCGGCAGCACTACCCACGGATCGGAAAGCGCGGCCAGCTCACGGTGGTAGTCGGGTTCGACCGGCTCAATCTCGGTGCGGATGAACTCGCCTACCCGCGCGATGTAGTCGGCGGCCTTGGCGGAGTGCGCGAAGTCCACGGGGAACCCTCCGGTAGCTATTGAGCGTCGCTCAACAAGCTACCCTGATTGTCGAGCGATGCTCAACAGGGAGGGCTGATGACCAAGGCGAGCGCGCCCCGGGAGCGGCGCACCGCGCAGGACCGGCGCAAGCAGCTCATCGGCATCGGCCTGCGAAAACTCACCGCGCGCCCGATCCACCAGATCACCGTCGACGAGGTCGCCGCCGAGGCCGGGATCTCCCGCAGCCTGCTGTTCCACTACTTCCCCACCAAACAGGACTACTACATCGAGGTCGTGCGCGCGGCGGCCCGGCGCCTGCTGCGCGCGGCCGACACCGACACCGACGGCGTGCGCGGAATCGTCACCGGCTACGTCGAGTTCATCCAGCGCAGGCGCACCCAGTACGTGGGCCTGTTCCGCGCCGCGGGCCAGGACGACTGGGTCCGCCGCGTCCACGACGAGACCCAGGACGCGCTCACCGAACGCGTCCTGTCGGCGCTGGGACAGCCGAACCGGTCGGAGCCGGTCGAACTCGCGATCCGCGCCTGGCTGGCGTTTACCGAGGAACTGACCATCGAATGGACTGGTCGCGGACGCACCGACCAGGAGACCCTTATCCGGCTGCTGCTTTCCACCCTGGACCATGTCGTCGCCGCGGCCGAGTGAGGAGGAACCACCATGCGCTCCAACCTGCGGGCGGACTGCGCGAACTGCTTCGCCCTCTGCTGCGTCGCCCTCGCCTTCACCCCCTCCGCGGACTTCGCCATCGACAAAGCCGCGGGCACGCCGTGCCCCAACCTGACTCCCGAGTTCCGCTGCGGCATCCATGCCCGGCTGCGGGAAAGCGGCTTCGCGGGGTGCACTACTTATGATTGTTTCGGCGCTGGTCAGAAGGTTTCTCAGGTCACCTTTGGCGGGCGGGACTGGCGGGATCATCCGGGCAGCGCTTCGCAGATGTTCGCGGCTCTGCCGATTATGCGGCAGCTTCATGAACTGCTGTGGTATTTGACTGAGGCGCTGACCTTGCCCGCGGCGCGGCCGGTGCATGCCGATCTTCGGCGGGCGTTAGCCGAGACCGAGCAGTTGAGCAACCGCTCTTCGATCCTGGACGTCGATGTCGCCGCTCACCGGCATGACGTCAGTGCGCTGCTTTCTCGGGCTAGTGAACTCGCGCGCACTGGAGTGAAGGGACGGCGTCGGGATCGGCGGAACGCGGATCTCATTGGCGCTAATCTGGTTGGGGCTGATCTTCGCGGTGTTAGTTTGCGTGGGGCTTATCTTATTGGCGCGGATCTCACTGACGCCGATCTGCGCCTTGCTGATGTCATTGGCACCGATTTTCGGGACGCTCGGGTCGGCGGCGCGGACCTGAGCACCGCGCTGTTCCTCAGCCAGACGCAGCTCAACGCCGCCCGGGGCGATGCCCGCACCAAGATCCCGCAGACGTTGGGACGCCCTGCCTACTGGTGACGCTGTGCGTGCTTGATGGGGTTCCGGGCTTCGTGGGGTTGCTCGATGGGGTGGAGTGGTTTCTTCGGGGCCCCTACGAAGGAAGATCGCCGTGTGAAAGACGGGTGGGAAGCCTACGGCCTCACACGCGCGCAGCCAGCTTAGCGATCTTCCTTCTCCCCCGAAGAAACCACTCCACCCCATCGAGCACCTGGCAGCGTTGGGTGCGATTTGTGCTGGTAGGAGCGTGGGTTCGCTGGCACCGCCCGCCCTCACCCAGCAACCAGCACCTGGCTGATGTGGCGGGAGCGGGCGGGCGGGCGTGAAGTCAGCCGAGTTCGGGTAGGCGCTTGCGGAGGAGTTTTCCGGTTGCGTTTCGGGGGAGTTCGTCCAGGAAGACGACTTCGCGGGGGACCTTGAAGCGGGCCAGGTTGCTCTTGACGTGGTCTAGGAGTTCGTCCTCGGCGACCTTGGTGTTTTCGTCTATGACTACGTAGGCCTTGAGGCGTTGGCCGAACTTTTCGTCCTCGACGCCTAGGACTGCCGCCTCTACTACGCCGGGGTATTCGACTAGGAGGTTTTCGATTTCGGCTGGGAAGACGTTTTCGCCGCCGGAGACGATCATGTCGTCGTCTCGGCCGTCGATGAACAGGCGGCCCTCTGCGTCGAAATGGCCCAGGTCGCCGGTGGAGAGGAGGCCGTCGATCAGTTCCTTGTTTCGGCCGTCCGTATAGCCCGCGAAGCTTAGGCCGCTGCCTGCGAAGACGCGGCCGGTGACGTTCGGTTCGGTGATCGGCTTTCCGGCCTCGTCGTAGATGACGACCTTGCAGCCGACCGGGGGGCGGCCGACGGTGCCGGGGGCCGCGCGCCAGTCCTCGGGGGTGGCCACGGTGACTACCGAGACCTCGGTGGAGCCGTACACGTTGTGGATGACGTCGCCGAAGACTCGGCTGGCGCGGTTGCCCAGTTCCGGGGAGAGGGCCGAGCCAGCGGTGAACACGACGCGCAGCGACGAGGTGTCGTACTTGTCGATGATCTCGGGGCCCAGGTCCATGATCCGCTGGAGCATGGTCGGCACGACGACGAGGGCGTCGGCGACGTTGTCCTGGATGAGCTTGAGGGTGGCCTCCGGGTCGAACTTGCGGCGCAGGACGACCGCGGAGCCCAGCGCGAAGGAGATGATGAACTGCGAAATGCCGGTCGCGTGGAACAGCGGGGCCGCGAGCACCGTGCAGCCGCCGGTGTGCAGCGGAATCCGGTCGAGGAACTGGGCCGCGGCCAGCGACGAGCGCACCTGGCGCGGGGCGCCCTTGGGGGTGCCGGTGGTGCCGCTGGTCAGCAGCACCATGCCGCCGGGCTGCTTGGGCGCGGGCACCGGAGAGTCGTCGGCGCTGGCGATGAGCTGCTCCAGCGTGCGGACGCCGTCAGCCGGGTCGTCCACCCAGGCCAGGAACCGCGGCAGGTCGGCGGGCAGGGCCTCGACCAGCGGGGTGAACTCCTGGTCGTAGACGAACACCGTGACGCCCTCGCGGGCGGCGACGTCGACCAGCTGCGGCTTGGCGAAACCGGTGTTCATCAGCAGCAGCCGGGCGCCGAGCTTGCCGGTGGCCAGCATGGTCTCGACCGCGCCGCGGTGGTCGCGGGCCAGCAGCGCGACGACGGACTTGTCGGTCACGCCCTGCTCCGCCAGGGCTCGGGCCAGGGCGTTGGAGCGCAGGTCGAGCTGGTGGAAGGTGAGCGCGCCCAGTTCGTCCACCAAGCCGACCGCGGCCTGGTCACGAGTCGCGGCCACCTGCGCCGCACCCGCGATGGGGCCCAGTCTGCGCACGGCGACCAGTGATCGCAGGATGTGGTCCGGGCGGCTGAACGGGACCAGACCCGCTTTCCGCATGACGTCCACGCTGCGCACCGCGGTGGGGACCTTGGCAGCAAGGTCGCGCACACGCGTCAGATACTCGGTCACCGAAACCTCCCGGAGTTACCAACCGGTAGCAACGGTGCCGTAACACCTACTTGTGAGTCAACTAGCAGTACTTGTCAGAGTCGTGCCGCAGAATGCGCGGCGTGCGAGTAGTGGTGGTCCCGGGCGCGGAGGGCACGGGGCGCGTCCAGGTCCTCGACGGGTCGGATCAGGCGCGTGACGTGCGCGATCTCGCCGGGTGGCTGCGCGAGACCGAGGCCAGGGCGGCGCCGCGCTGGGTGCTGCCCGCGCTCGACGACGCCTATCCGGCGCTGCTGCGCGCCGGGGTGCGGCTGGGCCGCTGCCACGACCTAGCGCTGGCCGAGGGCATCCTGCTGGCGTTCGAGGAGCGCCCCGGCCGCCCGCGCAACCTCGCCGCGGCCTGGGCCCGACCCCGGGGCCTGCCCGAACCGGAGGACCCGCGCCCGGCGGCGCGCGGCGAGCAGCCGACCCTGTTCGAGGCCGACCGGGGCACCACGCCGGTCGGCACGGACCCGGTGGCCGCCGCCGTCGCGGTCCTGGAAGACCAGGAGCGCCGGATCGCCGCGACCGCGCACCCCGACCGGCTGCGCCTGCTGGTCGCCGCCGAGTCCGCGGGCGGGCTGGCCGCGGCCGAGATGAGCCGCCACGGGCTGCCGTGGCGGGCGGACATCCACACCGCCCTGCTGACCGACCTGCTGGGGCCGCGCCCGCTGCCCGGCGCGCGGCCCGCCAAGCTCGCGGCGCTGGCCGAGCGGATCTCGCTGGCGTTCGCGGGCAGGCCGATCAACCCGGACCACCCGCCGAGCATCGTCCGCGCGTTCGCCCGCGAGGGCATCGAGATCGCGTCGGCGCGGGCGTGGGTGCTCAAGGAAGTCGACCACCCGGCGGTGGCGCCGCTGCTGGAGTACAAGGAACTCGCGCGGCTCTATGTCGCGCACGGCTGGTCGTGGCTGGACTCCTGGGTGTCGGGCGGGCGCTTCCGTCCCGAGTACGTGGTCGGCGGCGTCGTGTCCGGCCGCTGGGCCACCCGGGGCGGCGCGGCGCTGCAACTGCCCCGCGCGCTGCGCACCGCCGTGCGGTCGGACCCGGGCTGGTCGCTGGTGATCGCCGACGCGTCCCAACTGGAGCCGCGGGTGCTGGGCGCGCTGTCGGGCGACCCGCGCTTCGCCGAGGTCTCCTCGGCCAGCGACCTCTACACCAGCCTCGCCGCCGACGCGTTCGACGGCGACCGCGGCCGGGCCAAGATCGCCATGCTCTCAGCCATGTACGGCGGCACCAGCGGCGAGGCCGGGCCGCTGCTCGCGGTGTTGCGCAAACGCTTTCCAGTGGCGGTGGACTACGTGGAGCAGGCCGCCCGCGCGGGCGAGGACGGCCGGGTCGTCCGCTCCCGGCTCGGCCGCACCAGCCCGCCGCCCAGCGACGCCTGGCGCGACCGCACCGCCGCCACCGGCGACGAGACAGCCGACCGGGCGGGCAGGCAGGCGGCCCGGGAGTGGGGCCGCTTCACCCGCAACTTCGTCGTCCAGGCCAGCGCAGCGGACTGGGCGCTGACCATGCTCGCCACCCTGCGCCGCCGCATCGCCGCGACCGCGCCGGGGGCCCAGATCGTGTTCTTCCAGCACGACGAGGTGCTGGTCCACGCGCCAACGGAGGCGGCGGACGCGGTGGCGCGGGAGATCACGACCGCGGCGGAGGAAGCCAGCCGACTGGTCTTCCCCGAGACCGCTGTCCGGTTCCCCTTGGAGGCCAAGACGGTCACCAACTACGCCGACGCCAAGTAGCCAGGTGGCCAACCCCGGAGTCAGGCAGGGCGTGGCGATTCGCGGACCAGAGGTGGCCCGGCGGTTCGGGCACGGCCTCGCGACTCGCGGGGCGGGTGTGGCGCGGCGATTCGCGGTTCGACACGGCCCGCGAGCCAGGTTCAGGCGCGGCCCGGCACCTCGCGGATCAGCTGTGGCCCAGCAAATCGTGGGCAGGGACGGCCCGGCAAGCAGGCAAGTCCAGAGATCGCCCGGCGAATCACGCATCTGACACAGCGCAGCAAGCCGTGGGGTCACGGTCGGCCCAGCGGATCACGCGGGCAGCAGCCAGCAAGCCGCAGGGGCAGCGCAGCCCAGCGGGCTGCGGGGCAGCGACGGCCCGGCGAACCGTGCGGACAGGTGCGGCCCAGCGAGCCGCAGGGCCAGGCGCGGCCAAGGCTAACCGTGAGGTCAGGGTGAGACCCAGCAAATCGCGCGGGCAGCAATCCGGCAAGCCGCACGGGTCAGGCGTAGCCCAGCAGGTCGCGGGGCAGCGACGGCCGGGCAAACCGCGGGGCAGGTGAGGCCCAGCGAGCCGCAGGGCAAGACGCGGCCCGGCAACCTGCGGGGCAGGTAAAGCCCAGCGGATCGCGCGGGCAGCAGCCAGCAAGCGGCAGGGGTCAGGCGTAGCCCAGCGAGTCGCGGGGCAGCGACGGCCCGGCTAATCGTGGGGTCAGGGTGTGAGGCCCAGCGGATCGTGCGGGCAGCAATCCGGCAAGCCGCACGGGTCAGGCGTAGCCCAGCAGGTCGCGGGGCAGCGACGGCCCGGCGAACCGCGAGGTCAGGTGAGGCCCAGGGAGTCACGGGGCCAGCCGCGGACTGGCGGGCCGTGAGGTCAGGTGAGGCCCAGCAAGTCGCGGGGCAAGGCACGGCCCGGCAAACCGCAGGTCAGGTGAGACCCAGCGAATCGCGCGGGCAGCAACCGGCAAGCCGCACGGGTCAGGTGTAGCCCAGCAGGTCGCGGGGCAGCGACGGCCCGGCGAACCGCGAGGTCAGGTGAGGCCCAGCGAGTCGCGGGGCCAGGCGCGGACTGGCGGGCCGTGGGGTCAGGTGTGGCGTAGGGAGTCGGGGGTCAGGTCGGCTGGGGTGCGGTGGCCGGAGAGGCCCAGAGTCAGGTCGAAGTCGGCCATGAGGCTTCGGACGGCGTGGCGGACGCCGTCTTCGCCTGCCAGGGCTAGGCCGTAGACATACGGCCTGCCCAGCAGGACGGCCGATGCGCCCAGGGCCAGGGCCTTGAGCAGGTCGGCGCCGGTGCGGACGCCGGAGTCGAACAGGATTGTCATGCGGTCGCCCACCGCGGAGGCGATCTCGGGCAGCACCTCCAGCGCGCCGATCGCGCCGTCGACCTGGCGGCCGCCGTGGTTGGAGACGACGATGCCGTCCATTCCGGCGTCGGCGGCCCGCCGGGCGTCGTCGATGTGCTGGATGCCCTTGAGGACGATGGGGCCGTCCCAGTGCTCGCGCAGGAACGGGAGTTGGTCCCAGCGCTTGTCCTGGCCGGTGAACATCGAGACCCAGCGCAGCACGGCCATCGCCTGGTCCTCCTCCGGCGGCTTCGCCAGGCCCGCGAGGAACGCCGGGTCGGTGAACGCGTTGGCCACGCCGGTGCCGCGCAGGAACGGCAGGTACGCCTGGTCGAGGTCGCGGGGGCGCCAGGCCAGGGTCCAGGTGTCGAGGGTGACGACCAGGGTGGAGTACCCGGCCAGCTTGGCGCGCTGCAGCAGGCTCGCGCACACCTCTGGCTCGTTCGGCCAGTAGAGCTGGAACCAGCGCTGACCGGCGCCGTTGGCGTCGGCGACGTCCTCAAGCGGGTACGACGACGCGGTGGACAGGACCATCGGCACGCCCAGCGCGGCGGCGGCGCGGGCGGTGGCCAGTTCGCCGTCGGGGTGGACGATCGACTGGACGCCGACCGGGGCCAGCAGCACCGGGGCGGTCATCGGCGTGCCCAGGACGGTGGTGGAGACGTCGCGGGTCGTGGCGTCGGTGAGCATCCGGGGGACGACGCGCCACCGGCCGAACGCCGCCCGGTTGGCGCGCATGGTGTCGCCGCAGCCCGCGCCGCCGGAGACGTAGCCGAACGGGCCGGGCGCCATCCGCTCCCGTGCGACGGACTCCAGCAGCGTCACGTCGGTGGTGAACGGCGGCACCTGGTCGGCGAGCCCGTGCAGGTAGATCTCGTTCTGGTACTGAGCGGGCTGACCAGGCATGGACGTCCTCACCGTGCGGGATGCTGGGCGGGGCGAGTCTGGCACCGGCGTTCGCCCCGCGCCAGACCTGCGCGTCACTCAGCCCCGCGGCGGGAAAGGCGGCTGCGGCGGGTAAGGCGGCTGTGATGGCTGTGGCGGCGGGAAGCCCTGAGCGGGCCACTGCGCCGCGCCGGTCCGCGGCGACCCCGGCGGCGGGTAAGCGGGCGGCTGCGGCGCACCCTGCGGCGGGACCCCCGGCTGGGCGAATCCCGACTGGGCGTATCCCGACTGGGCGAATCCTGGCTGAGGGAAACCTGGCTGCGCGAAACCCTGCGGCGCGGCTCCTGGCGCGGCCTGCGGCGGGTGACCCGGCGCCAGGAAGCCCTGTGGCGGTGACTGCGGCACGCCCGGCCGCGGATATCCCGGCTGCCCGCCCGGACCGTACGGCGGCGGGGCGGGCTGTCCGGGCGGTGGGGTGACGCCCGTCTGCCCGTCCCGCTTCTTCGAGAAGGTGGTGACCAGCAGGTAGATCAACAGACCGATGGCGCCGATCACCAGACCAGCGGAGATCCAAACCCTAACGGGCGAACGACCGCATTCGCCAGAGGCCGAACCAGCCGACCGTCGACGCGCACAGCGCCAGGACCAGGGCCGGGACCAGCAGCTGGGTGCCGAGCGCGCCCAGGGCCAGGGCCACCGCCCAGATGGCCAGGGTGAGCAGGCCCAGCGCCAGCAGCACCGCCCCGGCGGCGAGCAGCGGGACGCGGCGGGCGAGTTCGCGCGGGGGGAGGCGGTTCTCGCTCGGCGTGCCCAGGACCGCCGCCGCGGCCAGGCCGAGCACGGTCAGCAGCAGGGCCAGCGCGAACCACGCCAGCAGGGGGCTGGGCTGGGGCAGCGCGGCGACCATGAGCACCACCGAGCCCGCGGTCAGCCAGCCCGCGCAGCGACGCAGGACCAGCCACAGGGTGATCCGCTCCGCGCGGCCGAACATCGGCTCCCGCCGCCGGGGCTCGATGGCGACCCGCTGCGGGCGGGGGCCGCCGAGCCGGGCGAGTTCGGCGCGGACGTCGGCGTTGTCCGGGTCGAGCCGCAGGGCGTCGGCGTAGGCGCGCTTGGCCAGGCCGATGTCGCGGACGCGGACGGCGGCGGCGCCGAGGATCTCGTGCGCGCGGGCCACGTCCGGGGCGACCTCGACCGCGCGGGCAGCCGCGGCCAGCGCCTCGTCCGGGCTCTCGTGGGCGAGGACCTCGGCGAGGGCGACGTGGGCGCGCCAGTCGTCCGGGTCGCGGCGGGCGGCCTCGCGGGCGGAGACGACGGCCTCGTCGTGCCTGCCCATCTCGGCGAGGGCGAGGCTGGCGAGACGGTGCGCCCATGAGCGCTCACCCAGGGTGATGGCGCGTTTGGCGGCGTCCAGGCACAGCTGGGGGTCGCCCGCGTCGAGCAGGGCGGCGGCGAGGCGGCACCACGCGCCGGAGTGGTCCGGGTGCACGACGAGGATCGGGCGCAGCAGCGCGATCGCGGCTTCCGGCCTGCCCGACGCGGTGAGCTGCGCGGCCTCGACCAGCACCGCGTCGATCGACTCGGCCATGGCACCTCCCGCCCGTCTCGCGTTCAGTGTGTCAAGCCGCCGTTCAGGTGTGGCGACGACCCGCTCACTCTGCCGCGACACATCAGTCGGAATCTCTCCTCTGACGCGTGCCACACCCCGAAGTCGGCACTTACCGTAGCGAAGGGGTTCGACCGTAGTGCGGATTGACGTCATCCGAATAGGTGAGCACCATCACTTAGCGGATATTCCGGTGAAGAGAACGGGTCATCGGCTGTCTGCGTCACCGCCACGGGACCTCATACGCCTTTGTACCTAGACTGATCGGGTGTATCCGCCGCCCCGGGCAACGAAGCCTCGGCTCGCCCTCATCCTCGGGGGGCTGACCGCCTTCGGGCCGCTGTCGATCGACATGTACCTGCCCGCGTTCCCGCAGCTCGCCGAGCGGCTGGGGACGGGGCAGTCGCAGGTCCAGCTCACGCTGACCGCGTTCATGGTCGGGCTGGCCGCCGGGCAGGTCGTGGCGGGGCCGCTGTCGGACTCGTTCGGCAGGCGGCGGCCGATGCTCATCGGGCTGGTGCTCTACACCGTCAGCTCCCTGGCCTGCGCTATCGCGCCCTCGGTCTACGCGCTCATCGCGCTGCGGTTCGCGCAAGGGGTGAGCGCGGCGGCGGGCGTCGTGATCGCCCGCGCGGCCGTGCGGGACATGTTCTCCGGCGCGGCCATGGCCCGGTTCTTCTCGATCCTGATGCTGGTCAACGGCCTCGCGCCGATGCTCGCGCCGATCATCGGCGGACAGGTGCTGCGCGCGACGTCGTGGTCGGGGGTGTTCGTCGTCCTCGCGGGCTTCGGCGTCGTGCTGCTGGTCGTCTCCGCGTTCGGCCTGCCCGAGACGCTGCCCGTCGCGGCGCGCAGACCCGCGCACCTGGGCCGCACCCTGCGCACGTACCTGCGGATCGTCACCGACCGCACGTTCATCGCCTACGGCCTCGCCGCCGGATTCACCCTGGGCGCGATGTTCGCCTACATCGCGGGCTCGTCGTTCGTGCTGCAGGACATCCACGGGCTGTCCCCGCAGCAGTTCAGCCTCGTGTTCGGCGTGAACGCGCTGGGGCTCATGCTCGCCGCCCAGCTCAACGGGCTGCTGCTGCGCTGGCACAGCCCGCGCGCGCTGCTGACCGCCGGGCTGGTCGCCTCGGCGGTGGGCGGGCTCGCGGTGCTCGGCGCGATCGCGCGCAGCCTGCCGCTGCCGTACCTGCTCGTGGGCCTGGCCGTGGTGGTCGCCAGCGTGGGCATGGTCTCGCCCAACTCGATGGCGCTGGCGCTGGCCGACCACGCGCACCGGGCGGGCACCGCGTCGGCGATGCTCGGCGTCCTGCAGTTCGTCGTCGGCGGGCTCGCCGCGCCGCTGGTCGGGCTGGGCGGGCACGCCACGGCGCTGCCGATGGGCCTGGTGATCGCGGGCCTGTCAGTCAGCGGCCTGGCCGCGTTCGCCCTGATCCGGCCGACCAGCCGCCGCCCCGGCCGCTACGTCCGGTTCCGCGAGGCGCCGACCGTGGAGATCGAGTACCGGATTCCGCCGGAGCTGCTGTACTCACCGAAGACGCCGCCACAGGGGTCGCACGAGGGCGGTGGCGAGCACGGCCATGGGCCGCTCGGCCCGCCGCCGAGCTTCCGGGGCCGATTCCGGGGAGACTCGATAGGCGATATTGAGGAGCTGCCGGGCGAGACTCGGCGCGAAGACCCGCAGTAGCTCCATCGCGAACCCCTCCGGCCGCTGCACGACCTCGCCGCCGCTGGTCATCGCGCGCAGCACCATCGCGGCGGCGCGGTCCGGCGACATCGCGGGCAACCCCCGGTAGACCGCGGTCGGGCCGATCATCGGCGTGCGGACCAGCGGCATCCGCACCGAGACGACAGTGACGCCCTCGGCCAGCAGTTCGCGGCCCGCGGCCCGGCCGAACGCCTCCAACGCGCTCTTTGAGGCGACGTAGGCAGCGAAGCGGGGCGTGTCGGTCTGCAAACCCATGGTCGTGACGTTGACGATCCGGCCGAAGCCGCGGGCGCGCATCCCGGGCAGCAGGCCCAACGTCAGCCGCAGCGGCGCGAAGTAGTTCAGTGACATGGTGCGCTCGTAGTCGTGCAACCGGTCGACCGACAGGCGCACCGACCGCCGGATCGAGCGCCCCGCGTTGTTGACCAGCACGTCGACCACGCCGAGGTCCTTGACCAGCGCGTCCACCGCGTCGGCGTCGGTCAGGTCGCACGGGTGGACCGACGCCGTGCCGCCCGCCGCCTCGATCTCGGCGCGCACCTGGTCCAGTTCGGCCTGGCGGCGGGCGACGAGCAGCACGACCGCGCCGTGGCGGGCGGCGGCGAGCGCGGTGGCCCGGCCGATCCCGGACGACGCGCCGGTGACCACGACCCGCCTGCCGCGCAGCGACCCGGCGCCCAGCCAGGGCCGCTCGGGGTCGAGGTGCTCGGCCCAGTAGGACACCAGCTTGTCGGCGTAGGAGTCGAACTCCGGCAGGGTCACGCCGCTGCCGACCAGCGCGGCCACGGTCGCCGACGAGTCGAACACCGTGGGCAGGTCCAGGTGCGGCAGCACCGCGCCAGGGACGCCCAGCTCGGCCAGCACCGCGTCGGCGACCGGGCCGACCGCGCGCAGGCGCGGCAGCCGCACCGGCGGCGTCGCGCGGATCCGCGGCGCGCCCATGGCCCTGGCGAACGCGTTCATGACGTCGACGACGCGCTGCTCTCCGTTTTCCGTCAGGTGGTACGTCGTGCCGGACGGGGCGTCGACGTGCATGAGGTGCGCCATCGCCTCGACCACGTAGTCGACCGGGACCAGGTTCGTCGCGCCGAGGTCGGGCGCGGCCAGCGGCAGCGCGGACGGCAGCCGGGCCAGACGGGCGAGGGCGGGCAGGAAGTAGTACGGGCCGTCGACCTTGTCCATCTCGCCGGTCCGCGAGTCGCCGACGACCGCGGCCGGGCGGTAGACCCGGTAGGGGACTTTGTCCTGGTCGCGCACCAGCTTCTCGGCGGCGAACTTGGTCGCGTGATACGGCCAGTGGTGGCGCTGGCCCAGGTCGAAGTCGGCTTCGGTGAACCGGCCGCGGTGGTCGCCCGCGACGGCGATGGACGAGACGTGGTGCAGCAGCCGCGCGCCAATGGCGGCGGCGAACTCGATCACGTGCGCCGTGCCGTCGACGTTGGCGGCACGGTTGGCGTCGTCGGAGGCGGTGAGGTCGTAGACAGCGCCGAGGTGGACCACGTGGTCGATCCGCCCGGTCAGCGGGGCCGGGTCGACGCCGAGGCCGGGCTCGGTGAGGTCGCCGACGACCGGGACCACCAGGTCGGGCCGGGACCAGCGGGCCGCGGCCGCCGCGAAGCGCTCCATCGACCGCGGGCGCACGAGAACGTGCACCGCGGCGCAGTCCGGGCGCTCCAGCAGGCGCTCAACGAGCCGCCGCCCGAGGAAACCTGTAACACCGGTGACGAAATAGGTTGTCATCACTGTGCCTCCTTGGCGCAGATTCTGACACTACCTACTCATCGGTAGGAAGATGGGGACCGCGAACTCACTGAGTCGAGTCGACCGAGGCGTCCACCACCGCGTCCCGCAGCGCCGCCCGCAGCCTGCCCACGTCCAGCGGCGTGAGGATCGCCATCTCGCCGGGCGGGGCCACCAGCACCACCCGGCCCTGCCGCACCAGGACCGTCACCTCCCGCCTGCGCCCGGCGATGTCCCGACAGCTCACGGACCACTCTCTATGGCTGTTCACGGCGCCCATCCTTTCGACTGTGCGGTTTCACCTGAATCTGTCACAGGTGGGACGCGGACGGTAACCATCGGTGACGAGGAATAGCGGCCCGGCTTCAAGATTTTCCGGGGCGCGCGCCCGTCCCGGCTGAGGACTAACCTCATGGCTCACCGAGTCAGCCGGGGGTCTAAGACCACGGAGGTCTGCCATGGCAGAACCGCACCGGATCGTCGTCGTCGGAACCGGGCTCGCGGGCGCGTCGGCCGCGGGAGCGCTGCGGGAGCGCGGCTTCCTCGGCGAGATCGTCCTCGTCGGCCGCGACCCGCACCGCCCCTATGAGCTGCCCGCCCTGTCCAAGGGGATCCTGCTCGGCGACGCGGACGAGCCCGCGTGGGTCCATGACGAGGACTTCTACGACGAGCACAACATCGACCTGCGCACCGGGACCGAGATCGCGGGCCTGCACCTGGGCGAGCGCGCGGTGGTCGACGGCGACGGCGAGCACATCCCGTACGACCGGCTGATCCTGGCCACCGGTTCCGCGCCGCGCGCGCTGCCCGTCCCCGGCGCCGACCTGGCGGGCCTGCGCACCCTGCGCACCCTGGACGACGCGCTGGCGCTGCGCGACGCCCTCGGCGCGGGCGTGCGGGTGGTGATCGTCGGCGCGGGCTGGATCGGCTGCGAGGCCGCCGCCGCGGCTCGCGCGCACGACGCCGAGGTCACGGTGGTCGAGCCGCTGCCGCTGCCGCTCCACAAGACGATGGGCACGGAGGTGGGCGAGGTCTTCCGCGACCTGCACACGGCCAACGGCGTCACCTGGCGGCTCAACACCGGCGTCACGGCGTTCACCGGCGCGGAGGGCGTGGTCACGGCCGTGGTCTTGGACGACGGGACGACACTGCCCGCTGACGTGGTCCTCGTCGCCGTCGGCGCGTCCCCCCGGCTGGACCTGGCGAAGGCTGCGGGACTGGAACTGTCCGACTCGGTCGCGGGCGGCGGCGTCGCGGTGGACGCCACCCTGCGCACCTCGGCCCCGGGCGTGTACGCCGTCGGCGACATCGCCGCCCACTTCCACCCCCGCTACGGGCGGCGGGTGCGGGTGGAGCACTGGGCCAACGCCAAGGACCAGGGCTCGCACGTCGCCGGGGTCCTGGTGGGCGACACCGAGCCGTACGCCAAGAGCCCGTACTTCTTCTCCGACCAGTACGACCTGGGCATGGAAGTCCGCGGCCTGGCCAACCCGTTCACCGACGACCTGGTCGTCCGCGGCGACCTCGCCGCCCGCGAGTTCACCGCCTTCTGGACCCGAGGCGGCCGGGTGCGGGCGGCCATGAACGTCAACCAGTGGGACGACGGGGAGGCGTTGCAGGCGCTGGTCGACTTCCAGCAGCCCGCGTCCGCGGAAGACCTGCGCACCGCGCCGCTGCCCGACTTGCTGTGAAGATCCGCTCATCCACCGGGTGATGGATGAGTGCCCCGATAGTCCTACGGGCTGACGTCGGCGTATTCGACTTGCGGGCAGACTGGGGATGTGGAAAAGACGCAGTTGCGGGCGCCCGCGAACCTGGTCAGCAAGCGCGCCATCACCCAGTGGACGCTGCAGGCCGTGATCGGGTGGGCCGTGGTCGTCCTCGGGCAGGGGCTGGTGGTCCTGCTGGCCGACGACCCGCCGGGGTGGCTGCGGGTCGCCGCGGTGGTGAGCGCGGTCGTCGGGGTCGCGCACGTGCTGGTCATGCCGCGCTGGCGCTACCGGGTGCACCGCTGGGAGACCACCGACGACGCGGTGTTCACCCGCAGCGGCTGGATCAACGAGGAGTGGCGGCTGGCCCCGGTGTCGCGCATCCAGACCGTCGACACCGCGCGCGGGCCACTGCAACAGCTGCTCAAGCTGGCCACGGTCACCGTGACCACCGCGTCCGCGCAGGGCCCGCTGAAGATCGCGGGCCTGGACGAGGACGTGGCGGCGCGGATCGTGGACGAGCTCGCCGCCACCACCCAGGCCACCCCCGGGGACGCGACATGACCCAGTCCACGCTGCCCGCCGCGCCCGAGTTCGTCGAGCCCGCCCAGGAGTGGGGCAGGCTCGACGCCCGGATGATCGTGGTGCGACCGCTCAACGAGCTGATCGGGCTGCTGCCGCTGCTGTTCGCGCTGGTGTTCGTGGGAAATGTGGAGACCTGGCGGGTGGTGGTCGGCGTCGGCACGGTCGGCCTGATCGTCCTGTACGGGCTGCTGTCGTGGCTGACGACGAAGTACCGCATCACCGACACGCGGGTCGAGCTGCACAAGGGCGTGCTGTTCCGGCAGCGCCGCGCCATCCCGCGCGACCGCATCCGCACCGTCGACCTGACCGCCAAGCTCGGGCACCGGCTGTTCGGGCTCGCCGCCGTCCGCGTCGGCACCGGCCAGCAGGAACGCACCCCCGGCGAAGGCGTGCAACTCGACGCGGTGACCGCGGCCGAGGCCGACCGGCTGCGGCAGGTCTTCCTGCACCGTCCTGCGGCGGTGGCGGTGCGAGAGGTCGAGGAGACGCCGATCTCGCGGCTGGACAACCGCTGGTACCGGTACGCGCCGCTGAGCCTGTCCGGGCTGCTGAGCATCGCCGTCGTCGTCGGCTTCGGGATGAACCTGGCCAACGAGCTGAACTTCGAGTTCTCCGAGGTCGCCGTCGTGCGCGAGGTGTTCGGCTGGCTCACCCACGCCGACTGGACGACGGTGATCCCGGTCGCGGCAGCGCTGGTGCTGGTCCTGTCGGCGCTGGCGTCGCTGGTGGCCTACCTGCTGCAAAACCACGCGTACCGCCTGACCCGCCACGCCGACGGCACCCTCCGCGTCCGCCGCGGCCTGCTCACCACCCGGTCGGTGTCGATCGAGGAACAACGCCTGCGCGGCGTAGCCCTGCACGAGCCGCTGCTCCTCCGCGCGGGCCGCGGCGCCCGCCTGACCGCGGTGAGCACCGGCCTCAACCGGCAGGGCAACAGCAGTCTCCTGCTCCCACCCGCCCCCCACCCCGAAGCCAACCGAGTCACCGCCGCGGTCCTGCGTGTCCCCACCGCCCCCACGGCAGCGCACCTGCACCCGCACCCACCCCAGGCCCGCACCCGCCGCCTCATCCGGGCGGTCCTCCCCACTGTCGCCCTCACCGCCGCGCTACTGACCCTCACCCTGACCGCGGCTTGGCCGGACTGGCTGTGGATCACCAGCGCCACCCTGATCCCCCTGTCCGTCCTCATCGGACTCGACCGCTACCGCAACCTCGGCCACACCCTCACCGACCGCTACCTGGTCACCCGCTCCGGCTCCCTGGACCGCCGCACCATCGCCCTGCAACGCACCGGCATCGTCGGCTGGAAAATCACCCGCACCCTCTTCCAACGCCGCGCGGGCCTGCTCTCCATCACGGCCATCACCGCAGCGGGCAACGGCGCCTACACCGTCCCCGACATAGCCGAACCAGACGGCCTAGCCCTAGCCGACACCGCCGTCCCCGACCTGCTACGTCAGTTCCTCACCCCCTGAGACCGCGCACCCACCCTTCGGGCGCCCCCACACCCCACGAACTCGTGACCACACGCACCCACCGTGCCCATGATCGCGAGTTATCCACAGGTCAAGCTCACCCTATTCCCCGCGCTGACCTGCACCGATAGGATGGAACAGGGCCCGGCCCCCAGGGTGGGCGGGGGTTTGTTGTGGGGGCTGCGGGCGGCGAAACAGGCCGAAGATCGGTCCGTTGTGGACCCGAGCAGCCGCCAACCGCACCTGACCTCGCCAGGTGCTCGATGGGTCAAGGAGCGCACCCGAGCAGCCGCCAGGCCGGACGAAGGCCCGCCAGGTGCTCGATGGGCCAAAGCAGCAAACTCAGCTTTCCTGCCAGGCAGCACCGACCCCTGCCAAGTGCCCGACGGTGCGGAACGAACAGCGACCCGCACCCAGCCAGGCCGCAACCCAGGCTCGCCAAGTGCTCCACAGTTGGACCGGGCAGCGAACTGGCCCCCACGTAGCCGCGCCCGAGCCTGCCCAGTGCTCAATGGGGTAGAGCAGCGAACCCGCGCCCCAACGAAGCCGCACCTACGCTCGCCAGGTGCTCGATGGGGTGGAGTGGTTTCTTTGGGGGTGAAGGAAGATCCCTAAACTTGCCGTGGTCGTGGGGCCGAAGGCT
>NZ_JBVJIN010000048.1:0-43689 GCF_055586285.1 Actinokineospora sp. NPDC051303 | reverse complement strand
AGGCTCCCCACCCGTCTTTCCCACGACGGGATCTTCCTTCGTAGGGGCCCCAAAGAAACCACTCCACCCCATCGAGCAGACAGACCCAGCCAGCCCCCAGGGAACCCGGAGAGCACCCAAGCAAGCCCCCGCAAAAACCCAAACAAGCCACAGCAAGCGAAACCCCATGAAACCCCATGAAACCCCAGCAAACCCGCCCAGCAGTACTAGTCATCCCAGCGACCATCGGCCTGGCATTCCTCACCATCCCCCTAGCGGGCCTCCTCCTCCAAGCCCCCTGGAAAGACCTACCGCACCACCTCCTAACCCCAGAAATCCAAGCCGCCCTAAAACTCTCCCTACTCTGCGCCACCCTCGCCACAGCCCTCTGCCTCACCCTGGGCATCCCCCTAGCCTGGCTCCTGGCCCGAGCCGACCTCCCCGGCCGGGGCATCATCCGAGCACTGGTCACCGTCCCCCTCGTCCTCCCCCCAGTAGTGGGCGGAGTAGCACTGCTACTCGTCCTAGGCCGCCGAGGCCCCATCGGCCAATACCTCGATTCCTGGTTCGGAATCTCCCTGCCATTCACCACAGCAGGCGTAGTCCTCGCGGAAGCATTCGTCGCAATGCCATTCCTGGTGATCTCAGTAGAAGGCGCGCTACGCGCAGCCGACACCCGTTACGAAGAAGCCGCCGCGACCCTGGGTGCCTCCCGACTGCTCACCTTCCGAAGAGTCACCCTTCCGGCCATCGCCCCGGGAATCATCGCCGGAACAGTCCTCTGCTGGGCCCGGGCCCTCGGCGAGTTCGGCGCGACGATCACCTTCGCGGGCAACTTCCCCGGTGAGACCACCACCATGCCGCTGGCCGTCTATCTGGCCCTGGAAACGGATCCCGACGCGGCGATCGTGCTCAGCGTCGCCCTCCTGGCCGTCTCCATAGCCGTGCTGGCCTGCCTCCGCGACCGCTGGATAAGCGGGCCGCGATGACCCTCGACGCCAACCTGCGAGTCGTCCGCGACGCCTTCACCCTCGATATCGACCTCGCCGTGAAACCAGGAGAAGTAGTCGCACTGCTGGGACCAAACGGGGCAGGCAAAACAACCGCGGTGCGCGCACTCGCTGGACTCGACCGATTGTCCGCCGGACACATCCATGTCGGCGACCAAATCTGGGACCGGCCGCCCAAAATATTCGTGCCAGCCGAACAGCGCGCGGTGGGACTCGTCTTCCAGGACTATCTACTTTTCCCACACCTCTCCGCCCTGGAAAACGTCGCGTTCGGCCCACGAGCGCGCGGCGTGCCCCGGGCGCAGGCGCGAACGCGGGCACGCGCCTGGCTCACCACCGTCGGGTTGGCCGAGCACGCGAACACCCGACCGAGCACGCTGTCCGGTGGGCAGGCGCAGCGCGTCGCCTTGGCCAGGGCCCTCGTCACCGAACCCGACCTCCTGCTGCTCGACGAGCCCCTCGCCGCCCTCGACGCGGGCACCCGCCTGCGCATTCGCGCCGAGCTGGGCCGCCATCTGCGCGATTACCCCGGCCGGACGCTGCTGGTGACGCACGACCCGCTCGACGCGATGGTCCTCGCGGACCGTCTGGTCATCATCGAGGCCGGGCGGATCGTGCAGCAGGGGCCGCCCACCGAGGTCGCCCGGCGCCCGCGCACCGACTACATCGCGCATCTGGTCGGCCTGAACCTGCACCGGGGCACGGCGGACGGGACCACGGTCACCCTCGACGGCGGCGGAACCCTCATCGTCGCCGAGCCCGCCGCGGGCGCGGTGCACGTGGCGTTCCCGCCCGCCGCGGTCGGCCTCTATCCGCAGCGGCCCGCCGGGAGCCCCCGCAACACCTGGCCGGTCACCGTCGCCGGTCTCGAACAGCACGCCCACACCGTCCGCGTGCACCTGGCGGGCAGCCCGCCAGTGCTCGCCGACGTGACCCCGGCGGTCGTCGCCGAGCTGCGGCTGGCGCCGGGAACCCAGCTGTGGGCGGTCCTGAAGGCGACCGAGATCCAGACCTACGCGCGCGGCTGACAAGACCGGCCTTGGCCCCCTGACGATTCAGCACATCACCAGGCACACAGTCACCACACCGTGACCGCCCCCGAATCAACCGTGGGACCACGACCGACACGTTCCAGGGCGTGGGCGTGGCCTGTTTCGGCAACACCCACCCGTCCTGCTCCAGCACCGACGCCTGGGGACGCACCGCTAACACGGCCTGACCACACCTCCTGGTCGTAGGCAACACAGACCTCGTGCCGGACGCACCTGAAGACAGTCAACACGTCCGGCACGAGGTCACGCAGGTAAGCCCTGTCGGGGCAGCTCAAGCCCTAGGTTCGCGTCTCTTCCCTCACCCAGGACAGGTAGTCGTCGCTGCCCGCGACGATCTCGGTGGCGATGACCATCGGCACGTCGTAGCTGTGGTTGGCCTTGATGTGCGCGATCAGCGCGTCGAGCCGGTCGGCGGCCGTCTTCACCACCAGGCGCCACTCCTGGTCCCTGGTGACCTTGCCGTCCCAGCGGTACACGCTGGTGATGGGACCGATGACATGCGCGCACGCGCCGAGCCGACTGTCCACAATGGTCTCCGCGAGCGCATCCGCTGCGGCCGAGGAGTCGGTGGTCGTGACGACTTGGTAGAAATCGGAAGCCATGCCGCCGACCCTATCCGTCAGACGTGCAGGGCGCGCTTGGCGACGAGCCGGGCGCGGACCGCGTGCAGCGTCGCGGTCCAGGGATAGCGGTCCACCACCCGGTCGCCTTCGCGGGGCGGGTGCGGCTGGAAACCGCCTTCGCCGAACAGGACCGTGACCCCGCAACGGCGCAGTTCGTCCACGCTGCGCAGGAAAACCCGGTTGCCCGCCATCGCGGTGTTGACGAACGGCAGCACCGCGATCGGCACCTTGAGCCCGGTCAGCTCGGCGAGCTGGGTGAGGACGTAGGTGTCGGCGACGCCGGAAGCCCATTTGTTGACGGTGTTGTAAGTCGCCGGGGCGACCACCACGGCGTCGGCCTTGGGCAGGGCGGGTTGTCCCGCGCGCTGGTAGCCGGTGCGGACCGGGTGGCCGGTGAGCGCGGAGAGGGCGTCGATGTCGAGGAAGTGCTCGGCGGCCGAGGGCGTGGCCACGCAGTGGACATTCCAGCCGTCGGCTTGGGCGAGGGTGACCATGCGTTGAGCGTGCGCGGCGGGTCCCGCGCCGCAGATCATGAGGTAGAGCACCGGATTCCCGCTCAATCGGCCAGTGCGGGCCGTCTTCGCGGGCGAGCGTCTGTCGTTTCCGCCGGATGGTGTGTCCATGGCCCCCTCGCTCGGCGTTGCCGTCACGCTTCAAACCCTAGCGAGACGATCATCACCCAAACAGCTCTAATCGTGACCCTCCGTCGCAACCACCCATTCGAGTAACACCGGGCATGAACAAGCGTCTAGGACAAGCGTCTTGTTTTGATCACGCCGCCGACCCCCGAGCAAGGCCGTGACGCGGGTGCGTTCTCGCCGGATCACCGATCGCCGCTGGCCGGCAGAAATTCGACCCCGAATGGGCGATGATAAGTGTTACACGCGTGTATTAGCGCTGCGGTACGTTGGCCTAATGGGACATCGTGAGGATTTGTTGGTGGGCGCCAAACGCTGTCTGATCGAGAAAGGCTACGCGCGCACCACCGCACGCGACATCGTGGCCGCGTCCAACACCAACCTGGCTTCGATCGGCTACCACTTCGGCTCGAAGGAAGCCCTGCTCAACGAGGCGCTGTTGCAGGCGAACGCCGAGTGGTGCCAGGCGCTCGACGCCGTCATGGCCACCGGAACGGGCATCGCCCGGGGCACGGAGTCGCTGGAGCACTTCGAGACGGTGTGGTGCCGGGTCGTGGAGCTGTTCGCCGACCACAGCAGACTGTGGGCGGCGAACTTCGAGATCCTCGCGCAGATTCAGCACGCGCCAGCGGTCCGCGCGACCCTCGCGGGCGGACTCGACCAGGTCCGCCACGGCCTGGCGAAGACGTTTCTCTGCCACCAGGCCGACGAGCCGACGGTCCGGGCCGTGGGATCGTTCTACCAGGCCCTGCTGACCGGCGTGATGGCCCAGTGGCTCATCGACCCGGAGAACGCCCCCAGCGGCGGCGATCTCGCCAAGGCGCTGCGGACCATCGTCCACGGAGTCACCTCGGCGGCGCTAAGCCGCTAGACAGCCGTATAAAGAAATGCTCACCCGCTGAACTGAAAAGGCGTCACGGCCCGTTGTGCCCGTTCGGCCCGCCAAGTCTGCCCGCTCCTTGCCCTCGCGGCACTGCCCGGGTCCGACCAGCCCGTGCGACGGTGGAGTGCCGAACGGGGAAGGGCGGTCATGCGCGCACAGGACCAGGAACCATTGCCTGCCGCCGCTTTCCGCCGCACGCGGGAAGGCGAAGACGGCCCGGGGCAGGTGAACCAGTCGGGCCTGCACGCGTTGCAGCGGCTGGTCGGCAACGCGGCGGTCTCCCACCTGATGGCGCGACAGCAGGACACCACCCAGGAGCCGGTCAGCCAGGAACCCACTGCGGAAGCGGAACACGACCACGGACAAGAAGCGGAGCCGGTCACGGTCCAGCGGCTGGTGGGCTTCGAGTTCGAGGACGCGAACTGGCGGCCGTGGCGGCGAATCCGGCGGCAGCGCGGCGGCTTGGGCGGTTTGCTGCGCGGCTTCCGCGGCCTCCTGCCCGCCCTTGACGACGACACCGCCGTGCCAGCCGAGCGCAAAACGGTGCTGCACCGGGGCGGAAACTTTCAACTGGAGGCGGACGACACGCCGGGTCCGACGATGAGCAACATCGAGTTCGTCACCGACCCGTTCGACGAGACCGACGCGGGCGTGGCCCAGCTGCGGGCGACGATGGCCGAGATCGCGGTGGTGCTCAACCGGATCGACCGGTACGCGGGCCGGATCGGGCCGAGGGATCAGGCGGAGCCGCCGTTTCCGGTGCCGGAGCGCGACTACAAGCGGCGCTATGTCCGCCACGGGGAGCACCGGCTCTCGGGTTCCGCGGGCATCGAGGCCAAAGACGTCCTGCTCTCCGGCGGATCGCCAGGCGGAGCGCTGAAAATGCAGGCCACGACCGGCATCCCGCTCGCGGACCTGTCCGCGATGATGGAACGCCTCGGCCGGGACGTGCCCGGTGAGACCCACGACCAGGCCGACGCGCGCGCCCCCGAACGGCAGATGATCCAGAACCTCGCCGAGCCGAACGAGCCGCTCAGCGTCCAGGGCAGCGCGCCGACTCTGGCCCGCCAGGTGGTCGACGCGCTGCGGGCCGACCCCGGCCTCGGCCCCGCGTTCGCCGACGACACCGGGTCGCTGACGGGTTTCCTGGCCGCGGTGCTGCTGTCCATGAAGCTGCTCCAACGGCCGGGCGGCCGGAACGCGCCCATCAAGTACCGGCTGCCGTTGTTGCCGCGCAACGATTTCGCGCAGATGTTCGGCGCGCTGCCCGCAGCGCAGCAGGACGCGCTGCGGGGCACCCCGGACGTCCTGGTCACTGCCCTGCTCACGGTGTCGAACGCGAACCCGTTGATGCAGAACGGAACCGATGCCGGACTCGCCCCGGGCAGCCCGCTGATCGGCCCCAATCCCGGTCAGCTGCAACAGCTGCCGGGCGGCGGCGTTGGCCCTGCCCCGGTCTCGGGTCTGGACGCCGCACTGGCCACGGTGACCATCCAGGACTGGATCACCGGCATCACCATGGGCCGCGACTATCTGACCCCGGCGGCGATGGGCGACTGGCTGGCGGGCCAGCCCCAGATCCCCGCCGACGACCGCGTCAGCGCGACGGGCGCGTTGGAGAGCTTCGGAACAGCGCCCCCACTCGGCACCCGCGCCACCGACGAACGCCTGCCGTTGTTCGAGATCCGCTCGATCGCGCCGCTAGGCCCCACGCAGCACCTGACCCTGGCACAGGCCACAGACAACGCCGTGCGGATTCTCCAGTTCTACCAACGAATCCGAGAGGGCGCCTAGGCCCTTGCGCCCGACGACAGGGCCTAGGTCAGAGTCCGTGGCCGGGCGATGATCCGCGCGCCGTGGGCCGGGATCAGGGTGATGTTGCGGGACTTCTCCGGCTCCGGCGGTCCGACCGGCTCCAGGTCGTAGCGAACCAGGACCGCCTTGAGCACGGCCGCGGCCTCCTGCAAGGAGAAACCCGCGCCGAGGCAGCGGCGGACCCCACCGCCGAAGGGAATCCAGGTGCCCGCTTCCGGTTGGGCGCCGACGAAGCGTTCCGGGCGGAACTCGCCGGGGGCCGGGTGGTGGTCGGCGTCGAGTTGGACCAGGCCGATGCTGGGGGTGACGACGGTGCCCTTGGGCAGCAGGCGACCCGCGACGACCGTCGGCTCGGTGAGCTTGCGGGCGACGCCGTAGATGACCGGGCGCAGCCGCATCGCTTCCTTGGCAACGGCTTGCAGGTACTCGTCGTCGCCGGTGTCGGCCGCTTCCTGGGCCTTGCGCAGGATCTCGGGGTGGCGGGCCAGTTCGTGGAACGACCAGGCCAGCGCGGTGGCCGTGGTCTCGTGTCCGGCGAGCAGCAGCGTCATCATGTGGTCGCGCAACTCGACGTCGGGGGCGTCCGGGTCCGCGGTCAGCAGGCGGGAAAGGACATCGGTGCGGTCGGCCAGATCCGGGTGGGCGCGGCGGTCGCGGATCTCGGCGTAAAGAAGTTCGTCCGCGGCCCGGAGGTTTTCCAGGTCGCGCTTCCATGGCCAGAAGCGGTTCAGCCACGGGTAGCTCCAACCCAGGACCGACACGACGCCGATGTCGGTGACCTTGGTGATGAGCGGGCGCAGTTTCGCCAGCCGCTCGCCTTCGACCATGCCGAACACGACCCGCAGGATGATCTCCAGGGTGAGCGCGTTCATCGGGCCGCGCACCGCGAACGGCGTGCCAGTCGGCCACTTCTCCGCGGCGTCGACGGCCAGTTCGTCCATCATTCCGGCGTAACCGCGCAGCGCGGCCCCGTTGAACGCGGGCATCAGGCGCTTGCGGGAGCGCAGGTGCTCGTCGCCGTCGAGGATGAGCACCGAGTGCTCGCCCATGACCGGCGCGAGGACCGCGTTTCCCCGGCCAGCGTGGAAAACCGAGGCCGGACCGGCGAAGACCTCGCGGATGTCCTCCGGTTTGGAAAGCAGCACCAGCGTGCGCCCGGCGGCCAGCCGGACGGTGAACGGGTCGCCGTAGCGCCGCCGCCACTTCGGCACGACCTTGTGCCGGGACCGCATGAACAGCACGGTCTGCACCACCCGCGGCAGCCGCGGCCCGTCAGGCAGGGACACACGCGACACGACTCCGGCCGAACCCATGAGCATCCTCCGCGGCTGTTCCTACCGAAAGTAGGTTAACTCTGTATACCCGGTCCGGCAGGGGCGGGCAAGGAAGCGCGGTGGACCGAGACCGCGTAGTCACCGCCGGCGAACGGGGCGCGGTCCCAGGTGGCGAACCGCTCGACGGGTGCCAGGCCAGCCGCGGCGGCGTGGGCGTCGTAGTCGGCGACGGTGTAGCCGCGGTCGAGGCTGAAACCGGCGATCAGCACGCCGCCGGGCGCCACGTGCCGGGCCACCCCGGCGACCAGCGCGGCCTGGGTGCCGGGCGGGGTGAACAGCGGGACGTTGCCCGCCATCACCACCACATCGAACCCCCGCCCGAGGTCGAGGGCGGCCAGATCCGACCGCACCCAGATGATCTCCGGGGCGAGCCTGCGCGCGGTGGCCAGCATGGACTCGTCCAGATCGACTCCGGTCACCTCGATGCCGTGGCGGGCCAGCTCGATGCCCACCCGGCCGGTTCCGCAGCCCGCGTCGAGCACGGACTTCGGCGCGTAGGCGCGCACGAACGCGGCCTCGCCGTGCACGTCCTTTCCGGACGCGGCGAGTTCGTCAAAGCGGCGCTGGTAGTCGTCGCCGTCCCAGGTGGTGGTCACCGCTGAATCCTCTCAAAAACGCCGACGGCCGCCCGCATTGGTGCGGGCGGCCGTCGCGCGAGGTCAGGCGCCGCGGCGCAGCAGGGCCGAGAGCGAGTACGGGCCGGGGCCGAGGACCGCGATCAGCAGGAAGATCCAGGCGAACAGCGCGGCCTGCTCGCCCATGTTCTGCAGCGGCAGCAGCCCCATCGGCTGGTGCACAACGAAGTACGCGTAGGCCATCGCGCCCGAGCACAGCAGGGCGGCGGGCCTAGTCAGCAGTCCCACCAGGACCAGCGCGCCCCCGCCGACCTCGATGACACTGCCCCACCAGCCGGGCCACTCGCCGAAGGCGACGCTGCCGCCCTGGGTGTCGATGCCGCCGAAGAAGCCGAAGCCCTGCAAACCGTGGCAGATGAACAGAAACGCGACGACGATCCGGACAACAGAGACGGTCGGGCCGCTCAGGCGCTCCAGGTCGACGGACTTCGCGGACTTGGTGGAGTTGGTGACGCTCATGTGCTGATTCCCCTCATTTTCCTTCTGTGATCAGGCGAAAACGCCGTCGAGCCAGGCCTGCCACGCCTTGCCCTCGGTTTCCCCGTCCGCGTCGGCGGCGAAGAGGTGGTGCCCCAGCGACACCGGCGCGCCCCACGGCTCGCGGCAGTAGAACCGGTAGAGCGCGTCGCCGGAGCGGAAGCCGACGAACTGGCCCTTCAGGTAGTCGATCTCGCCGTCGACCGCGGGCAGGCCGGGCACCGCGACGCTGATCCGGTCGCCGACCTTGCTCGTCTCGGTGATGCCGAGCGCGCGGCGCAGGACATCGACCGAGCCGGGCCGGGTCGAGTTCTCCGGGCCGTGCGCGTCGATGTAGGTGGCCTTCTTGCCCGGGAAGTGCTTGACGTACTGGCCAAGGGAGTGCAGGTAGAAGTCCGTGTGCTTGTCCGCGCCGTCGTACTGGGCGTCCCAGTCGTCGGTGAAGATTCCACTGTGGACGTACCGGGCCACGCAGGTGCCGCCGTCGCGCGCCTCGATGACGTGTTCGAGGGCGTTGAACCAGCCGTCCTCGCCGTCGGTGCGGAACGACACCCGGTGCGGCGGATCCCAGACGGTGACCCGGTTTCCCTCCTCGTCCGGGGTGCCGTCCGCGGGCGGGGTCGGCGTCGGGAACAGCCAGGCCGAGGTGTTCTCGGTGATGGCGGCGAAAACCTGCTCCGGGGTGGCCTCCAGGACGACCTCGCGGCGGATCTCGAAGGGCTTGGACATGACTAGGACTCCTTGGTGTTCTGTGCGGTCTTGAGGCTCGGGTGCAACGCGACGATCACCCGGTGAGCGCGCCCGTTCGGCGCGTTCTCGGCGTGGTATTTGCGGGCCAGTTCGGCCACCGCCTCCTGCAACTCGCCCGCGAAGGCGGCGCGGTCGGCCGCGGTGGCGAAGCGGAGTTCGGTGTCGCTGGCGTAGGTGGCCAGCCGCTGCTTGGCCGCGGTGGCCCCGGCGATGAGCTCGCCGAGTTCGCGCACCAGCCGGGCGGCCAGGGCCAGCAGCCACCGGGCGGAGAGCTGGTCGGGCGACTTGGCCGGGTCGGGGGCGACCGCGGACAGCGCGTTCGGGGAGATGACGTAGGAGGCGGCGGTCGCGCGCAGCACCCGCTCGGTGCAGTTGCCCTTGCGCCGCTCCTCGACCAGTTCCACGAGGCCGTGCCGCTCCAGCGTGCGCAGGTGGTAGTTGACCTTCTGCCGGGGCAGCCCGACCACCGCGGCCAGCGAGCTGGCCGAGCCGGGCTCCACCAGCGCGGCCAGCAGCCGGGCGCGCACCGGGTCGAGCGTGACCTCGGCCGCGGCCGGGGTGTCGATCACTGCGACGTCGAACATGGGAACAGCTTCACACCGACAACTTTTCTTGTCAAGGATCAGTTTGGTTGTCGGCGGACAGGGTTGTCGGACCGGCGTCGTAAACTGCCCTGACCACGGACTATCCTGACCAGGCGGGAGACATGCCCACTTACGCGCTGCTCGTGCGGCCCGCGATGAACCGCGTCTACGCCGAGTCGGCGGTGGCCCTGACGGCGGCCGAGCTGGCCGTCTTCGACCGGGCCGTCCTCGACGGCAGGATCAGCGGAATCGACCAGACCCGCATCGGCGGCGTCCCGTACGTCACCTTCGACGCGGAGTCGTTCGACAAGCGGGACGCGGACTACCTGGCCAACCTGTCCTCGGCCTACGCGCTGTTCGAGCTCCACGGCGACCTGCTCGCCCCGATCGAGCTGCGGCCCCTCGACCGCTTCGACGACGACCTGCTGACCATCCAGAAGTACGCGGGCAAGACCAACGAGCACTTCACCAAGCTCCTGCTGAACGTCACCCTGGCGTCCTCGGCGTTCGGGCAGCAGATGCTCGACCGGCGCTTCCGCGTGCTCGACCCGCTCTGCGGCCGGGGCACCACGCTCAACCAGGCGCTCATGTACGGCTACGACGCCGAGGGCATCGACATCGACGGCAAGGACTTCGACGCCTACGGCGCGTTCATCCGGACCTGGCTCAAGCGCAAGCGGGTCAAGCACCACGCCGAGACCGGCCGCGTCCGCCGCGACGGCAAGCTCATCGGCCGCGAGCTGCGGGTCTCGCTGGGGGTGAACAAGGAGAGCTACAAGGCGGGCGACGCGCTCACCCTGGGCTACGTCAACGCCGACACCACCCGCGCGGGGGACTTCCACCGCCGGGAGAGCTTCGACGTCATCGTCGCCGACGCCCCCTACGGCGTCCAGCACGGCAGCCGCGCCGCCGACCTGCGCCGCAGCCCGCTGGAGCTGATCCGCGCCGCCGCCCCCGGCTGGACGACGCTGCTGCGGCCAGGCGGCGCGCTGGGCCTGTCCTGGAACACCAACGTCGCCACCCGCGCCGACCTGCTCGCCGCGCTCGCCGACGCGGGCCTCGAACCGCTCGACGACGGCCCGTACCGCGACTTCGCGCACCGGGTCGACCAGGCCATCGTCCGCGACATCGTGGTAGCCCGCCGCCCGCGGCGACCGTGACCGCAACCGATCGCCGCGGGCGGTGTTCTACTGGACATGCCTGACGACGCCCTGCTCACCGCCCTCACCGACGACCTCGACACGGGGTTCGCCGAGCTGGTCCGCGACTATGAGCGAATCGTGTACTCGGTGGCGCTGCGGATCGGCGGTGGCGGGGACGCGGAAGACCTCACCGCCGAGTGCTTCCTGCGCGCCTACGGGGCCCTGCGCGGCTACGACCGGTCGCGCATCCTGGCGCTGCGGCCGAGGGCGTGGCTGCTGACCATCCTGCTCAACACCTGGCGCAACACCGCCCGCGCGGCGAGCAGACGCCCCCAGCAGACCCCGTTCGCGACCCTGCCGGAACGGGCGATGGCCGGACCCAGCGTCGAGGACATGGTCGAGAACGGCGAGACCCGCCGCGAGCTGGGCGAACTGGTGTCGGGCCTCCCGGACGGACAACGGGTGGCGGTGGTGCTGCGGCACGTCGTCGGGCTGCCGGTGGCCGAGATCGCCGCCGTCATGCGGCTCCCCGAGGGGACCGTCAAATCACATATCTCCCGCGGCCTCGCCCGGCTGCGCGAGGACTACGCCGCCCACGCGGCGTCCGAGGCAAGGAAGGTGCCGCGATGAGCGTCGAAGACCGGATCGCCGAGGAACTGTCCAAGCTGCTCACCACCCCGCCGCGCAGCACCGCCACGAAGGTGTTCGCCGACTGGACGATCGTCTCCAGCAGAATCGGAAACCTCTACGTGGCCTTCACCGACGCGGGCGTGAGCTACATCCGCACAGCGGAGTCCGTCCACAACGACGACAAGACGTTCATGGAGGTCTACCACCACTCGTTCCACCGCCCACTGCGCCGCGCCGAACGCCCACCCACCGGCCTGGCACCCGCCCTGAACCGTCCCGCCACCGCCAAGAACATCCCGGTCGACCTCCGCCAGCTCACCCCATTCGAACGGGAAGTCCTCACCGCCATCCGCCGCATCCCCCCGGGTCAGACCCGCCCCTACGCCTGGGTCGCCCGGGAAATCGGCAGGCCACGCGCCGTCCGCGCGGTGGGCACCGCCCTGGGCAACAACCCGGTGCCGGTCCTGATCCCCTGCCACCGGGTCATCCGCTCCGACGGACAACTCGGCCAGTACATCTTCGGCAGCGAGGTCAAGGAAAACCTGCTCCGCGCCGAGGGCTCCAATGTGGACGAGACCCTGGCCCTGGCCAAAGCCAAGGTCTTCTACCTGGGCAGCGACACCACCCACATCGTCTGCTACCCCACCTGCCCCGACGCCCGCAGAATCACCCCGGCCCACCGCCAAGGCTTCCGCACCCTCCCCGAGGCCCTCGCCGCGGGCTACCGCCCCTGCCACCACTGCAACCCAACGACATGACCGCCGCCCGCACCCGCCCGCACTCAAGGCCGCCCCTACCGCCACCACGATTCCCGCAGGGCGCCAGGCCACATCCAGCGCGGGCCAGCACCGCTCGGACGAGGTCACAGTCAGTAGGAAGGGCCCGATGAACGTCGGCGCCGGTACCGGTGCCGGTGCCTGGCCGGGCCTGTGCCGGTGTCCGGGCCAGCCATGCCCGGCCTGCATTGGTGCCGGGCCAGGTCGGGCCTGGTCGGGCCTGGTTGGACCTGGTTGGACCTGGTTGGACCTGGTTGGACCTGGTTGGACCTGGTTGGACCTGGTCGAGCCTGGTTGGACCTGGTCGAGCCTGGTTGGACCTGGTCGAGCCTGGTTGGACCTGGTCGAGCCTGGTTGGACCTGATCGGGCCTGGTTGGACCTGATCGGGCCAAATCGGGCCAAATCGGGCCTGTGCCTGTACCGGCGCCGGTGCCGGCCTGTGCCTGGCCACGGCCTGTGCCTGTGCCGGTGTCCGGGCTGGTCATACCGGGCCTGCGTCGGTGCCGGGCCGGGCCTGGTCGGGCCAGGCCGGGCCTGCGTCGGGCTTGGTCGGGCCAGGCCGGGCCTGTGCTGGCACCGGTGCCAAGCCGGTGTCCGGGTCGGGCCTGTACCGGTGTCGGTGCGGTGCCGGGCCGGCCGGGCCTGCGTCGGTGCCGGGCCTGGCGGGGCATGTGCCGATGCTGGCACCCGTGCCGTGCCGGTGTCCCGGGGCCGGGGCCGGTGCCGGTGCCGGTGCCGGTGCTCAGGATGTTGGCCAGGACCGTCCGCGTCGGAGTGGTCGGACTTCCGTGGAGGTGGTGTGGCGTTCCCGATAGCGGGCGACGGCCATCGGGGTGATCGTGTGGATCGAACCGACCGGTTTCCGGCCTTGGCGTTTCCGGATAGCTGCGGGCAATCCGGCATGGCAGGTCGGACTCGCCTGCGGCTTGACCGACGCGCCGCTCAAGCCGATCGGCGTCAGGTCGGGCTGTTTCCGGCACGGCCTCCCGGCCGACGCCGACGACCACCACTCCCGTCCACTCTGGTCGAGGCGATCCCGCGACACGCCGGGCGGGCGCCGGTCACGACGGTGTCAGGGGTGTCCTCAGTAGATGGTCCAGGTCGTGGCGCGGTTGACGGCGCCCTGGATTGGGGCGCCTTCGACGTTGAGGGCGGTGGTCCAGCCCGCGATCATGCCCGCGTTGGTGATCCCGGTGACCCAGACCGTTCGGGTCACGGACAAGGTCAGGATCGGCACCGGAGGCAGCTCCACCGTCTGGCCGTTCTGCCAGCGGAAACCTCGGGAACCGAACGCGCCGGTGCCGGTGCCGACCACGTCGCCGTTGTCGTTGATCGCAGTGGCGGTCGCGTCCCGCAAGCCCGGGGCCAGGCTGATGGCCGTTCCGTCGCGCCACAGGGTCGCTCGGGTGACGTTGTCCGGGCCGGTTTGGCTGCCGATGACGTCGCCGCGGTCGTTGATTGGGTCGGCGGTTCGGGCGACGGTGCTGCCGGGGCTCGTGGGGTCGCCGAGCACCACCACTTCGGAGCCCTTCCAGGTGACGGCGATGTCTTTGGCGGTGGCGCCGTCCGCGCTGAGCACGGTGATCGTGCCCGCGATCTGGCCGGAGCCGTTGATGCCGTACACCACGACCCGGTTCACTCGCATGCCCGCCGGGTTGGGCAGTTGGGCGCAGCCGGTCGCGTCGCAGCGGGCGGCGAAGGCCGCGCCGGACCGCGCTGTGACGGCCATGGCGACCTGCCCGGCGTCGTTGATGCCCGCGCCGTTCACGGCGACCCCGGCCATGGTGGCGGGGGTGTGGCCGGGCGGAACCAGCTCGGTGTACCCGCCGGTGGGCCGCCACAGGCCGATCCGGGCGTCCGGACTGTCCGGCCTGACCCTGATCAGCACCTCGCCGCGGTCGTTGATCGCGGCGCCGGTGCTGAAGGGGACGTCAAGCAGTGTCACCTTGGTGCCGTCCGGCTGCCACAGGGTGGCGCTGCTGCCGCTGCGGCCGACGATCTGGTCGACGTCGTTGACCGCGGCCAGCGTGCCCGACCCGAGATCGGTGATTCGGCCGTTCTTCCAGGTCGCCGCCTGGGTGCCGCTCTGCCCGATGGCCCGGCCGTTCTCGGCGAGGTGGCTCACCAGGGCGCCCGGCTGCCCGCTGACCGCGCCCATGTCGGACGGAACCGCGAGCCCCAGCGCCGCCTGCGCCCGCGTCGGCGCGACCACAGCCTGGCCGACTGTCACGACGGCGGCGGCCAGCACGCCTAGTGCCACGAACCCCGATAAGCGGCCACGTCTCATGCCGGACATTATGTGGGCCCGGCTGGCGATCAAGATGTACGCCATTCGGCCGCCGCTGACCTCAGTCGCGTCCCGTTGGCCTTCCGCGTTGCCCCATCGGCACGGTCAGGCGTCGGCGGATTCCTCGGAAGCCAGGGACAGCAGCCGCACCTGTGCCTCATCAAGGGTGAGTTCGAGGAAGGCGAGTTGGTCGGCCAGTTGCGCCTGGTCGCGGGCGCTGGAGATCGGCGCGGTCACGGTGGGCTGCGCCGCGAGCCAGGCGAGGGCCACCGCGGTCACCGTCGTGGCGTGCGCCGCGGCCACGGTGTCGAGTGCTTCCAGCACCCGCGCGCCGCGTCGGGAACGCAGGTACTTGGCCGCGGCCCCCGACCGTGGGCTATCGACCTTCTCGCCAGGTCGATACTTGCCGGTCAGGAACCCTGACGCCAGCGCGTAATACGGCGCCGTCGCCAACCCGTGGGCGGTCACCACCTCGGCCAGGTCGCCCTCATAGCGGGCTCGTTCCATGAGGTTGTAATGCTGTTGCAGGACAACGTATTTCGCCAGGCCGTCGCGGTCGGCCGCGGCCAGGGCGGCGGCGAGGCGTTCGGCGGAGATGTTGGACGCGCCGATATGCCGCACCTTTCCCGCCGCCACAAGCTTGTCCAGCGCGCCGAGAAAATCCTCGACCGGCACATCGGGGTGGTCGTAATGGGTGTAGTAGAGGTCGATGTGGTCGGTGTCGAGGCGGCGGAGGGACTGCTCCACGGCGCCTTCGATGACTCGGGGCGCGATGCCGGTGAACTCGGGGTGAGCGCCGACTTTGGTGGCGATGACCATCCGGTCGCGGTTTCCTCGGGCTTTCAGCCACTGCCCGATGATCCGTTCCGACTCGCCGCCGGAGTTCCCGGGCGCCCATTTCGAGTAGGAGTCCGCGGTGTCGATGAAATTTCCACCCGCATCGGCGTAGGCGTCCAGCACGGCGAACGAGCTTTCCCGGTCCGCCGTCCAGCCGAAGACGTTGCCGCCAAGAGCCAGGGGAAACACATCGAGTTCGGTCCCGGCGATCAGAGTCATGCGAGAAATCCCGTTCCGGATGTCAGTGGGGCACAACGACGTCTCGTCGTCGCGGTGGGCAGGCCGCCCGGATGACAGCGCCCGCGCCATGATCGCACGCACGGCACGAGGTGTCATGTTTCGCGCGCCGGATGGCCGACGAGGGGCACGCCAGGTGTTGGTGCCACCGTGTGAAACGCGCGGACGTCACTTGACAGGCGGTTGACAGGAAAAGATCGACGGTGCCACCGTCTGGTCATGAAGACGCACAAAACAGCCGTTGCGTCGAACGGTCCACTGACCCTTCCTTTTCCGCACCTCCTCCCCGCCAGCCGCCTCGAATTGGCGTCCACTGTCGACATTCTGGACGAATTCGCGCTTTCGCCGTCGCGGCTGTTCGAGGACACCCGCGAGTTCGCCGCCGCGGCGAGCCGGTGCGTGGAAAAGCACCATCCTGGGTCCTCTTCCGCGCGAGTGGACCAGGGCCTGGGCGCGGTCGAGGATTTCGCCGAGCACGACGGCTTCTTCCGCGTCACGCGCGTGTCGGGCAACGTCGGCGTCATGTTCCTCGCGGGCACGGCGTTGAGCCACGCGCGGGTCCTGACCGATCTGCGGACCATGGGAACGACCATGTCGTCGGCGGAGGTGGCGCGCCTTCTCGACGGCTATGCCCTGCTGTGCCGGTGGGCCTCGTCGGCGACCGTCGACGCCCCCGGCCCACCGCCCGCGCGAACCGCGCCGTTGGCCGACGGTGACGCCTACCAGCCGTCCGCCCGCTGGCACCTCGGGCACCAGCACTTCTTCGTCCAGATGCAAGCTCTCGTGGTCGCGCTAAACGCGCTGGCCACCGCCGTCGCCCACGGGGACGACCCAGGCGTGCGCACGGGACTGCTGCTCGCCGCCCGGCTGGCGCTCAGCGCGGCGGCGGGCTTGCGCTACGGCGGAGATTTCCGGCCCGAGGACTACCGGTCGGTGCGGGACACCATGCTGCCGCCCCGCCTGAACATCGGATTCAGCGGCATGCAGACCCGCGACCACCACGCGCTGGTGCGGGGCTTCCGCCGTCTCCCACTGAAAGCCCTGCGCTCCCAGGCCGAGGAGTACGGGACTTTCCTGACCGCGATCCGCGCGATGTACACCGCACACGTGCACGTGTGCGACCACTTCGGCGGCCGGTTCGGACCGAGTCTGCGGATGGAGGCGCGCTCGCACGAGCAGACCCGCACTGAGGCTTCCCTTGTGGTCGAAGCGCTCGCGCACGGCCGCCTGCACATCCTGGAACGCTCATGACCAGCTCAGAAAATCCCGGAAAGCCAAGCACTGCGCCAAAAGTCTGGCTTGTCACCGGCGCCGGGCGCGGCCTGGGCGCCGACATCGTCCGCGCGGCCCTGGCCACAGGTCACCGGGTCGTGGCGACCGGTCGCCGTCCCGATCGCGTCGAGCAGGCGCTCGGCGCGCACGACAACCTGCTGGTGACCGGGCTGGACGTCACCCAGCCCAGCGACGCGGACGCCGCCGTCGCCGCTGCCGTGCGGCGCTTCGGTCGGATCGACGTCCTAGTGAACAACGCGGGCAACTCCTACCCGGGCTACTTCGAGGAGATCCCGCCCGAGGAGCTTCGGGCCCAGATCGAGACCACCTTGTTCGGCCCGATGAACGTCACCCGCGCCGTCCTGCCGAGGATGCGTCGGCAGCGCGGTGGGCACCTCATCACGATCTCCTCCATCGATGGCTTGGCGGGCCTGGAGTTCTGCGCCGCCTACGCCACCGCCAAGTTCGGCGTCGAGGGCTGGATGGAGTCGCTGCGCCACGACGTGGAGCCGTTCGGCATCCGCACCACCATCGTCAACCCCGGGCTCTTCCGCACCGAGTTCCTGGCCGAACCCTCCACCACCTGGCCGCAGCCCTCGATTGACGATTACGCCGAGCGCGCCGCTGCCCTGCTTCCGGCCTGGCAAGCCAAGAACGGCACCCAGCCCGGCGATCCGACCAAACTGGCCGCGGCCTTGGTCGACCTCGCGGGCGCCGCGGAGCCGCCACCGCGCTGGATCGTCGGAGACGACGCCCTGGTCACCGCGGAAGCCAAGGCCAGGCAGCTCTTGGCCCAGGTCGAGGCTTCCCGCCAGTCCGGCGGCGGCCTGAATCACCCCCCGGCTGACACCGGCGCCGACCCCCGCCACGGAGAACAGGCGACAGCCGCCGCCCGCGGTCGTGCCCGCTAATCGGGGCGTGAACCTGCCCGGAGAAAGGAAGCAGCGATGACGGACACCGCGCAGGCAACACCCCGCCACGACGGCGCCATTGCGACCATCGCACGCCTGGACCTAACCGCGCAGGAGGGCAGCGCGCTGCGCGCGGTCGCCGACGGGCTGCTGGACGCCGATCCCGGTCACGCTCTCGACCAACGGCTGGACACCGTCGCGGTCCTCGCCCACGACCTGCCCATCCGGGTCCGCGCGGCCCTGACCGGTTTCCGGCTGACCGGCAGGCCCTACGGCGGGTTCGTCCTGTCCGGCCTCCCCATCGACCAGGACCTGCTCGGGCCGACCCCCACCGACGACCGCCCGCCGGACTCACCCGAACTGCGCCGCGCCACGGCCATGCTGCTGCTGGTCGGCTCGCTGCTGGGCAGCCCCATCTCCTTCCTCACGCAGCGCGCGGGCGAGCTGATCCGCGATGTCTTTCCCCTGCCCCACCACGAGAAGGAAAAACTGGCCTCAAGCTCCACGACGACGCTGCACTGGCACACCGAGGACGCCTTCCACCCGCACCGCCCCGACTGGGTCGTGCTGGTCGGCCTGCGCAATCCCGGCAACGTCAGCACCACCTTCGTCCCCGTCACCGATTTGGACCTCGCCCCCGAAACCCGGCGCACCCTGTCCGAGGAGCGGTTCACCATCGTCCCGGACGGGTCCCACTCGCCGACCCTCGACACCACCGGCGACAGCGCCCACCGCCCCAGCCCCGAGACCTTCCACCGCATCGTCGCGGAGACCTACCGACCACGCGAACTCGCCATCCTCACCGGCGACCCGGCGGCGCCCTTCCTGTGCGTCGACCCACCCTTCATGCGGCGACCCCACCAAGACCCCGAAGCCGGAGCCGCCCTCGACGCGCTGATCGACACCATCGACCGATCCCTGCGTGAGGTCACCGTGGAACCAGGGCAGATATTGGTCATCGACAACAAACGCGCCGTGCACGGCCGCCGCCCCTTCCACCCCCGCTATGACGGCACTGACCGCTGGCTGCGCCGGGTCAAGGTGGCCGCCGACCTCCGCGCGACGGAAGGACGCCGGTTCGGTTCCCACGGCAGGGCGGTGGTGTGACAAGCCTGCCCCGCCTGGGAGGCGATGCGATCACGGTGCGCGGTGTGAAACGGTGGTCTTCGAGTGGACGTTGTGGATGCGAGGTGTGCCGGTGCTGGAGTTGATTCCCCGACAACGGGTCGAGTTGGGGCCGGGAGCGGTGCACGTGCCGGACTGGTTGGCCGCCGACACCCAGCGGGCGCTGGTCGCGGCGAGCAGGGAATGGGCGCGCGGGTCGCGGCACACGCGGATGCCCAACGGCGGCGTGATGTCCGTGCGGACGGTGTGCCTGGGCTGGCACTGGCGGCCGTACCGCTACTCCCGCTCGCTCGATGACGGGTCGCCGGTGCTGCCGTTTCCCGACTGGCTGCGCGAGCTAGGGCGGCGCGCGGTCGCGGAGGCGTACGGCACGGCAGGCGACTACACGCCGGACGTCGCCCTCGTGAACTTCTACGACGCCGCCGCGAAAATGGGAATGCACCAGGACAAAGACGAACGCAGCCTCGCCCCCGTGGTCTCCCTGAGCCTCGGCGACACCGGGATCTTCCGCTTCGGCAACACCGAGACCCGAGGCCGCCCGTGGACCGACATCGAACTCCACTCCGGCGACCTCGTAGTCTTCGGCGGCGAGTCCCGACTGGCCTACCACGGCGTGCCCAAGATCCTGCCCGGCACCGGAGACATCGGCGGACGCCTGAACATCACCCTGCGCGAATCCGGACTCTCACCCGAGTAGCCATAACCGAGAGCCCGAAGTCCCCGTTCCTTGTTCGTAGCTCAGGATCAAGGAGTTGTGGTCGCCAGGTCGGGCATGGCTTACGCCCCCAGTCGAACGCATGATCCGGCTTGACAACCACATAAGAACAGCCCCAACCTGCCCGCGCCACACCGGCAGCCGAACCGCACAGAACCCAGCCGCCACCACCAAACCGCCGCACAACGCCCGCCCCACGAGCAACCCGACGCTCCGATTCCGCCCAACCGACACCCGACTACGCCAACCGAAACCCGATCACGCCCAGCCGAAACGCCCAACCCGCATACGACCGGCCACCGAACCCGGGCTGCTCCAGTAGGCCGCTCACCGGCGCCCGCCGCCACGCTCGCGTCTGCCTCCGCGTCACCACCGCCCTCGTCTGCCCAGAAGACCCTGTCTTGGTCACCTCGCGTTGTGGAAGATGATTCCGAGGACCCACCTCCGTCCTGTGTGGACTTTGCTCACGCCGTGCCGCATGGCGACTCTCCGATACCCCCGCGCGCCGGGGACCGGGCGGTGGCGGACCGGGAACACGACCGCCTGACCAAGACCGGGACGAAGCACCATGGCTCGGGATTGCTGCCGGGGCCGGTTCTCCACGAACACGCTTTCGCCGCCGGTGAAGTCGTGCTCTGGGGTGCTGAGCATGATCGCCACCTGTAAGGGGAAGGTCAGGTCGCCGTAGACGTCTTGGTGCAGGCAGTTGTAGCCGCCGGGGGCGTAGCGCAGGAGCAGGGGTGTGGGTTTGTGTTGGCCCAGGGCGGCGCACTCGGCGAGGAGGCCATCCAAATCGGGCGGGTAGGCGCGTTCGGCCAGTTGGGTGGCCCAGTGGTTCGCCAGGGTGGCCAGGGGTGGGTAGAGGGTGGTGCGCAGGGTCGAGACCAAGGGCACCAGCGGGTCGGCGAAGTACTTGTAGGTTCCCTCGCCGAAGGCATGGCGAGCCATGACGACCGTGCTGCGGAACACCTCGTCGTGGTCGAACAGGCTGATCAGGTCGGCGCATTGGGCGGGGGTGAGCAGCGGTGGGGTCATGGCGACACCGGCCGCGTCCACTTCGGCGGTCACGGTGGGCCAATCCAAGTCGGGAAGGTCGGTCATCGGAGGCTCCTGTCGTAGGTGTCGTTGAAGGAACACCGGCTCCCGGGAAATGGTTGCGCGGGGTCGGCCTCGGGCCGACAGAATGCAGCCGTGCCCCTCTCCGCGCGACGGCTGCTTCGCGACCTCGACCAGCTTCCCTACCCGGCCCGCCAGCGGACGCTGGCCGCGACCGCACGCGACCTCGACGCCGATGACCTGCGGGTTCTCCTTGACGGGCTGCACAACGGCGACTCGTTCGCCCGGAGCGTGGGGCTGCGCCTCGCTGCGGTCGCCGGTGACGCGCGGCATGTGGAGCGGTGTCTGGCCGGTCCGGAGACCGCGCTGCGGGGGCACGCCCTGGGCGTGGCGGTCCGGCTGAACATCCCGGCGGTGGCCGCCCAAGTGGACACGTTGCCCGCCGCGACGCGTCGGAAGCTCTATGGCGCGGTCCGCGGGCGCAGGCGCACCGAGTTGGCCGATCTGCTGCTGCCCCGGGTCCGGGCGCGGTTCGGCGACGCCGAGGCCGTGGCGGTGTTGCCCGCCTGCTCTGGACCGGTCGTGGCGGCCGCGCTACCGGAACTCTCTTACGCTGTCGGAAGCTGGGGCGCGCTCGCTCACCGGCACCCGGTAGTCGTCCTCGATCACGTCGAAGCCGAATTGGACAGCACGCCCCGCGCGCGTTGGCCCGAGCTGGGATTCCGGCTCGGCCAGGTCTTGGGCGCCGTCGCCGCCGCGGCTCCGGACCGGGTGCTCGCGGTGTTGGAGCGCACCGAGGGCTTGGGGATGCCCTACCCGGTGGTCGGTGTCCTCGCCCGGCACGACGCGGCGCGGCTGCTGCGGGTGCTGCTCGACCCGCGCCGGGTGGGACCGCTGCCGACCAGCCGGGCGCTGTGGCGGGCGCTGCTCGGCCGCGCCGACGCCGACCTCGCCGCGCTGGGCCGGGTGCTGCCCGGCGACCGGGTGCCCAAGTTCCTGCGCGTCCTGCCGCCCGCGCGCCGCGCCGCGGTCTACGCGGGCGTGCTCGGCGACCGCGACCTGGTCAGCGCGGGCTTGCCGTTCTCCACCTTGGACGAGTTGCCGCGCGACGCCCGCGCCACGGAGGCCGAGCGGCTGCTGGCTCTGCGCGGTGTCGCCGACGACCCGAAGGCGCGGCTCGCGGTGGCCGCGCGCACCGCGTGGGCGACGGCCGCGCCGGTGCTGGCCGAGGCGACCCGCCGGTCCACAGCGGACGAACGCGCCGAGGCGTACCCGCTGGCCGTCGCGGCGGCGGCCGGGACGCGCGACCCCGACACGTTCGGCGCGTTCCTGGCGTCGCTGACCAGGCTGCGCAACGAGCAGGAACCCGTGCGGGCCGCCGCGCTGACCGCGCTCGCCGCGGTGCCGCCGTGGCTGATCCGCGACGCCGACGTCCCCGTGGTCATCGGGCTGGTCACCGACGCGACCGAGGCGCGGGACCGGTCCTGGGTCAGCGATCACGCGATCCGCACACTGTCCACCCGGCTTATCCGCGAGGGCGCGGCAAGTCGGCGGGAAGCCCTGGTCGACGGCGGTGTGGCGATCCTGGCGCGGCTGGGCGAGACGGCGGCCTGGCTGGATCTGCACCGGTTGGACCGCGCGCTGCCGCGCGGCGCGGAGCACGAGGTGTTCACCGCGCTGCGGCCGCGAATCGACGCCGAGGCCCGGCAGGGCCGGTTCGTCGTGGCGCTCTCGCTCGCCGCGGGCCTAAGTAAGCGGGCATGGGACATGCCCGCGTTGCAGGATTTCGTGGACAAGGCCCGCCGAGCCAAGGACGACCGGACCGTGGGTCAGGCGATCGAGCTATGGCTGGCCCGGCCCACTACCCGGGGTGAACGGGTCGAGCAGGTGCTGCTTGCCGACCCGTCCACCATCACCTTCCACGCGGTCCGGAAAGCGATCGCGTGGCATCGGACAGACCTGCTGGACAAGGTGCTCTCCGGTCCCCTGCACGGCCGTTTCCTCCCGCGCGGCGTGCGCCATATCCCGTTTTTCACCCGTTGCTTCCACGCCTGGCTACCGCGGCAGAACGCGCGATACGTGCGGCTCTTGGCCGATTACGCGCGGAACAAGTCGGTGCCTCTGCACGAACGGGTGGCGGCGACCAGGACTCTGCGTGAGGTGCCCGGGTCCGCCGCGGCGCTGCGCGGGCTGGCCGGGGCCAAGGAAGTCGCCATCGCCGAGTCGGCGATGGCGGCCCTGGCCTGGACCGACGAGCCTGCCGACGTCCTGCCCGACCTGATCGCGTGGGCGGACACCGACCGGGCGCGGGTCGCGGTGTACGCGGTGGGCCGGTGCGCGCGGTTCGTCATGCCGGGGCCGCTGGGCGCGATGCTGGCGCCGCTGCTGACCGGCCAGAAGGTCACCGCCCGCAAGGAGGCCGTGCGGCTGGCGGTCGAGCACCGGGTGCCGGACGCGACCGCGGTGGCAGCGGCGGTTTTCCGGACGCCGTCGCAGCATCGCGACGTGCGCCGCGCGGTGGTCTCGGCGTGCCGCCTGCTGCTCGACGAGCCGGTCGCCTGGGAGCTCCTGGCCGAGGCCGTGGCCGACGAGCACGCGGTCGCGGCGGCGGTGGTGGAGACCGCGCGGGACACCGTGCCCGAGCGGCACCGCGCCCGGTACGCGGGCCTGGTGCGCGCGGTGGCCGCGTCGACCGACCAGGACACGGCGCTGCGCGGCCTGTCGGCGCTGCCCGCGTGGAGCCGCTGGGACACCGCAGGGCCGGGCGTCTTGGTCGACCTGGTCACCGACCTGGCGGCGACCGCGACCTGGCGGCGGGCGGTGTGGGCGTTGGCGACGCACGCGGGCGCCACCGACGACCCGGCCCCGCTCCTGGCCGCGGCCCGGGGCCTGCTCGCCGCCGGGGAGACCGGCGGCCCGGATCGCGACCTGCCCGCCCGGCAGCGGCTGCTGGAACTGGTCCGGGTGATCGTGGACGCCGCTGTCGCGGGCCCGGGAAGACCGCTCGCGGTAGCGCTGTCCGACCTGCTTACCGACGTCGAGGACTATCAGGCGGCGGCTGTCGACTTGGCGCTTGCCGCAGTGTCGGTAGAGCGGGCCGAGCCCGCGCCGCTGCTTGCCGCGCACGCGTTGGCCGTGACCCCGGTGCTGCGGTGGCAGGCGAGCCGGACGCTGCGGTCACGGCTGCGCGGGGTCGTGCACCGCCTCCCCCAGGACGACCTGCCCGCGCTCGCCCACGCCCTAGTTGCGGACGCCCCGGCGTTCGCCCTGGCCGTGGCCGAGGTGGCGGGCACGGCAGGCGGCTGGACGGGCCCGCTGCGGGATGTGCTGGCGGAACTGCGCGCCCACCCGGACCCGGACGTGCGGCGAACGGCGCTGGACACGTTCACCACCGTGGAGTGACCGTGCGCCGTACGTGGGCATTGGCCGTGGAAAGCCCTGGCTCGGCGGGCGGCCTGGGATTATCGCGGCGGGGAGTCAGCCTGAAAGAGCAGTTCGGCCCTCGGCCGCCTTGCTACCGTGGACGAGTCAACGACGGCGAAGGGAACCGACAAATGCCGGAGCCAGTACTGGTCTCGATCGCCGCCGCGGTCGCGGCGAAATCCATCACCGGGGTCTACGAGCTGGTGAAGACCAAGTTCGCCAAGCGCGCCGAGGCGGCGGCGGCGCTCGAAGCCGCCGAGGGGGCCGCGCCCGATTCGCCCGAAGTGGCCGCGCTGGCCGACGAACTCGCGCGCGCGGAAAAAGCCGACCCGACATTCCAGACCGACCTGCGGTCAGAGTGGGCAAAGGTGTCGGTGCACCAGCAGGCCGAGCACGGCGGCGTCGTCAACCAGATCAGCGGCAATGTCAGCGGCAAGGTGTTGCAGGCCCGGGACATCCAGGGCGGCGTGACCTTCTGAGCCCCGCGCTTCCGGGCCGCCGCGTCAAACACGAGCGAGGCGGGGACCGCGGCGACGAATCGCCGCGGTCCGTCCCGGTGAAAAGGCTTCTCAGCCGGAGAACGCGGCCTTCTTCGCCTTCGAGCCGCCGTTGGACTTGGCCTTGACGGTGTGCGCCTCCTCGAAGGCCTCCACGACCGCGGAGGGGATACGGCCCCGCTCGGAGATGTCGTGCCCGTTCTGGCGCGCCCAGTCGCGAATGGCCTTGGTCTGCTCCTTGCTGCGGGCGTCGCCCGCGGGCTTGGCGGCCGAGACCACGGCGTTGCGCTTGACCCGGCCACCGGTGCGCCGGGCGGCGGCGACGAACTCGGCGAGCTGTTCGCGCAGCCTGGTGGCGTTGGCCTCATTCAGGTCGATCTCGTAGTTCGCACCGTCGAGGCTGAATTCGACCGGGCGGATGTCGTCGCCCGCCGAACCATCCAGGTCGTCGAAAAGCTGGACGATGGTCTTCTGAGCCATGAGGCACCTCACTGAACACGCGGCGTCATCGGGAATTGGATTGCGAGTGGCGAAACCACCCCCACGAACAGTACCCGTCAGTCACCGTTAGGCCAAATACTTCTCGTTCGCCGAATGCCCCCGCGTGTCGCAGACCACTGGCAGGCGACAGGGTGATTCCGGCGGCTTCCGCCATCGTTCATCGGCATTCGGCGTCCGCGAAACCTGACAAGGCCGCTCACAGAAACCACACTTCCGCCCGAGGTTGTCCGCATCTTCGGCTGAACCCGGTGGGCGAACGATCACAGTAAGCCACCGCTGAAACCCAGAGCGCGGAGGGCGGCCCAGACATCCGATTTGGCCGGTCGCACCCCGATGTTGTCACCACGGCGCACGGAGTTTGGCACCCGGGACAAGGGTTCGACCCAGATGGAGTGCCCGCGGCGGCGGGCCGAATGGGTGCGGATAGGACGCCGACTGGGGTATTCGGCCGCTCACCGGTGTTCACCGATAGCCACCGCAATTGCCGAGCCGGGCATGTCCAAGGCGAGGAGGACTCAGTCAGCCGAGCCCGGGCGATGTCCACCCGATTGGCGGCATCAGATGGCGCGCGTTGACCGCCTGCTCCACTCCGAACGCCGCCGCCACGTGCGGCGCCGCGGCGGATTCCGACCAGCCGTTCACCGCGCGCGGGTGGCGAGTGCGGCACAGACGCGACCACGCGGCCCGGCAAGCCTGGAATGGGTGGCGCGGCTGCCCCGGTAGGACCACCGCTCATGGTCTTCGGGCCAGTGCCGGAATGCCCGGCCCTCGCCGCACCAGCGTCCGCAACAACCGTCTTGCCCATGGTCAAGCCCAAGCGGGTGCGCCTCCAGGCTATTTTGTGGCAGTGGCGATCGCACCGAGCCCGTTCGCCGCGTGGATCGACCGACCGCGGCCCCTGTTTGCCACCTTCGAGGAGAGCGCATGACCGCCACCTACACCTTCGATGTCTTCGCCAGCCTCGACGGCTACGCCTCCTACAACAGCGACGGGGACTGGGGCGGCTACTGGGGCAAGCAAGGCCCGGAGTTTCTCGACCACCGCCTCGCTTTGTACCGCGAAAAGCAGCGGATGGTCCTCGGGGCCAACACCTTTCGGCAGTTCATGCGGATGCTGGGTCCGCGCACCGGGGAGCTGAAGGAACTCGACCCGGTGAACACGCAGATGCGAAACATGCCGACAACCGTGGTGTCGACCACACTCGAAGGCCCTCTTGACTGGCCGGACGCGAGTTTGGTGAGCGGTGACGCCGTCGACGTCGTCGCCCGGCTCAAGAAGGAGTCCGATGTGCCGCTGCGCTCACACGGCAGCCTGTCGATGAACCGGGCGCTGATGGCCGCCGGTCTGGTCGATCGCGTCCAGCTGACCGTCTTCCCGGTGATCACCGGTCGCACCGGCGCGGAGCCGATCTTCCAGAACTCGGCCGACTTCGACCTAGAGCTGATCGAGAGCCGAACGCTCGACAACCACATCCAGGAACTCATCTACCGGCCCACCCTGCACACCTGAGCCGATCCACGCGCCACCTTGTCAAGCAGCCAGCCCGATCCCACACCCTTGCCGCGACCCCAGTGCCCATTGTGGACTCGGGGTCGCGGCAGAACTCGCCACGGGGTCGTGGTCGATCGGTGGAGTCAGAGGAAGGTCAGCAAGACGTCAGGCAGGGGTGGCAGAGTTGTTCTCAGCAAGGCAGCGAGGACAACAGAAAACGCCAGGAGAGGTGCCCGGAGTGGCTTATCGGGTTCCTAACGCGAGTCGGGAAGGGCTTCGGCCCGCGCAGGTTCGAATCCTGCCCTCTCCGCCGACCACCACCCCATCGCCCGTTCCGCCGGGGCCGCTTACCCCCCATGGCTTGCCCCGGCGGAACGGGCACTCACACGTCCAGAGACTGCCAGTCCACCACCGGCGCCGCCCAGTCCCGGATTGTGGCGAGCAGACCTAGGCGGGCCGCTCGGATCGCCGGGTTTTCTGCCATTACCAGGATTTCCTCGAAGAAGGTGTTCACCGGAGCCGTGAGAACGGACGCGGCTGAGACGAACTCCGCCAGGGTGGTCCCCGCGGCCTCCTGCGCCTTGACGAAAGCCTGGTGCAGCGCGGACTCCGCGGGCTCGGTGAGCAGAGCGGGGTCGTAGCCGGGGGCGGTGTCCTTCGGCACGATGCGGCGGACGCGCTGCAGAGCGGCGACCAGTGCGGCGAAGTCGGGGTCGTCGGCTCGGTGGGCCAGTTCGGCCAGGGTTTCGTCGGCCAGGGCGGGGGCCGCGGCCAGCGGCAGGACGGCTGAGACCTGGTCGTGCGGGTGGCCCGCGTCCAGCAGGTGCTGTTCGTAGCGGCGGGTGACGAACTCGGCGACGTCCGCTAGGACGGTCTCCGGGACATCGATGCCTTGGGCGCGCACGCGTTCCGCGGCCGCCGACAGTCCATTCGGGACGGTGAGGGCGCGTAGGCTCGGGTGGGCGCGGAGGATGGACACGACTCCCGCCGCCGCGCGGCGGAGGCCGAACGGGTCGGAGCTGCCTGTGGGCTTCGCGCCGACGGCGAACAAACCGGCCAGCAGGTCGAAGCGATCGGCCAGGGCCAGCAGGGCGCCGGGGATGGTGGCGGGCGGCTTGTCGCCGCCCGCGCGGGGGAGTTCCATGTCGAACAGGGCCTGGGCGACCGACTCCGACTCTCCAGCGCGGCGGGCGTACTCGCGGGCCATGGTGCCCGCCAGGCTGGTGAGTTCGATGACCATCTGCGAGCCGAGGTCGAACTTCGCCAACTCGGCCGAGCGGCGCAGCGTCGCGGTGTCCTCTTCGGACAGATTGGCGTTTGCGGCGAGAGCCATGGCCACGGCGCCGATGCGGTCGGCGCGGTCGGCGACCGAGCCGAGGCGTTCCTCGAAGGCGAGCTTGGCGATGCCCGCCTTCATGTCCGCGAGCGGGGTCCGCAGGTCCGCCCGCCAGAAGAAGCTCGCGTCCTCATACCGCGCGCGCAGCACCGCCTCGTTGCCCGCGCGCACCGTGTCGTGGTCGCAGGAGCCGTTGGCGACGGCGACGAAGTGCGGCAGCAGCGCGCCGTCCGCGTCGCGGACCGGGAGGTAGCGCTGGTGCTTGCGCATCACCGTGGTCAGGATCTCGGCGGGCAGGTCGAGGTAGCGCTCGGCGAAGCCGCCGATGATCGCGTTCGGCTCCTCCACCAGGTTGGTGATCTCCTCGATCAGCGCCGACTCGGCCTCGACGTCGATGCGGCCGCCGACCGACGCGGCGAGTTCGTCAGCCGCGGCGACGATCCGGGCGCGGCGCTCGGCCTGATCGGCGACGACACCGTGCGCGGCGAGGAAGTCCAGGTAGCCCTCGGCCGTGTCGACGGTCACGACCGGCTCCGCCGCGGTGCGGTGCACCCGGGTCGCGCGGCCAGCGGCCACAGTGGACACCGCGACCGGGACCTCGGTGTCGCCCAGCAGCGCCAGCAGCCACCGCACCGGCCGGGAGAACGACAGCTTCGGGTCGTTCCACCGCATGTTCTTGTCCGCGCGCAGTTCCGCGACGATCTCGGCGAGGATGCCGCTGAGCACCTCGACCGCGCCGCGGCCGACGTCGGTGCGGGTGATGCCGACGTACTCCACACCGTCCACATCGAACCGACGCAGCTCGCCCGGGTCGACGCCCTGGCCGCGGGCGAACCCGGCGGCGGCCTTGGTCGGGTTGCCCTCGGCGTCGAAGGCGGCCGACGCGCGCGGGCCGCGCACGGTGCGCTCGGCGTCGGGCTCGGTCGGCTCGACCGCGGCCACGATGGCCACGACGCGCCGGGGGGTGGCGTGGGTGGTGATCTCGCCGTGCCCGAGCCGGGTGGCGGCGAGCTTGTCGGCGAGCGCGCGCCGCACGGCCGCCGCGGTGCGGGTGACCTCGTGCGGGGGCAGTTCTTCTGTGCCGATCTCGAACAAGAGAGTGCGCGCACCGTCCACAGTAGAGAACACTGTGGGCGCGGACACAGCGGCGGGCAGGTCCGCGGTGCCCAGCGGGTGGCCCAACTCGGCCCGGCGCTCGGACCAGAGCGCGGCGACCTCGCGGGCCAGGCCGCGCATCCGGGCGAACGCCTTGGCGCGCTCGGTGGTGCTGACCGCGCCGCGCGCGTCGAGGACGTTGAAGGTGTGCGAGCACTTGAGGACGTGCGCGTGCGCGGGCACCGGCAGGCGCGCGTCGAGCAGCCTGCGGGCCTCGGCGGCGTAGTCCGCGAAGAGTCTGCGCTGAGTCTCGACGTCAGCGTCGTCCAGATAGAACCGGCTCATCTCGTACTCGGCCTGGCCGAACGCCTCGCCGTAGGAGATGCCTGGCGCGTAGGCGATGTCCTTGAAGTGGTCTACGCCCTGCAGCGCCATCATGATCCGCTCGACGCCGTAGGTGATCTCCACCGACACCGGGTCGAGGGTCTGCCCGCCCGCCTGCTGGAAGTAGGTGAACTGGGTGATCTCCAGCCCGTCGAGCCAGACCTCCCAGCCCAGGCCCCAGGCGCCGAGCGCGGGCGAGGCCCAGTTGTCCTCAACGAAGCGGACGTCGTGGGCGTGGATGTCGATGCCCAGCGCTTCGAGGCTGCCCAGGTACAGCTCCTGCGGGTTGCCCGGGTCGGGCTTGAGGACGACCTGGAACTGGGTGTGGGTCTGCAGCCGGTTCGGGTTCTCCCCGTAGCGGGCGTCGTCGGGCCGCACGCTGGGCTCGACGTAGGCGACCCGCCACGGCTCGGGGCCCAGAACTCTGAGGACGGTGGCCGGGTTGAGGGTGCCCGCGCCGACCTCGGTGTTGAACGGCTGCACCACCATGGCGCCCCGCTCGGTCCAGTACCGGGTCAAGGAGAGCAACGCGTCCTGCATGGTCAGCACGGCGGGAACCTCACTACTACGGATAAGGGGGGTGCCCGCGCAGTCTAGGCGGTGCGCCCGGCAGCCTCCGTTCGCGCCCGAGATATGGCCGATCACGCACTACTTGAAGCATTGACACACACCCGAGTGACAATTTTCCCCATTCGTGCTAGTTCATGATCACCAACTTGGGCTAAGGCCGTGCCGAAATTACCGGCGAGCAGTCACTCAAAGTAGTACGGGGTCGCCCGAAAAAGGGAGATTTAGCAATATGCCAAGGAATTGGCGAAAGTCGCCCCGTTGATCCTTTAGACTGTTGTCACTCCCCGATGAAGACCCGGTCATCGAATCATCGCTGACACCCCCGAGGGTCACTCATCGTATTCCGCACGTCCGTTCCGAATAACCAGGAGAACAGTTCCCATGACCTCTGTCGACGCCGCCCCGCAAACCCCGACCGCCGATCTGGACTCCGTGCCCGCTGGCAAGCCGATGAGCGAGTCGCGCCGCGAGCTCTCCCGCGTCATCTGGCGGGCCAACGAGAACATGTTCGGCTCGGGCAAGGGCACGATCATCCTGGAGATGATCGACGACGTGGCCTGGGCGACCGCGGCCCGGCACGCGGACGGCCACGCCGTCACCGTCTCCCTGGACGACATGACCTTCATCAGCCCGGTCTGGCCCGGTGACGTCGTTTCGGCATATGCGCAGGTCGAGGACACCGGCCGGACCTCGATGGACATCGGCGTCTACGTCAGCGCGCGCCGCATGAAGGGCTCCAACGACCCGGAGCCGGTCGCCGAGGCGCACCTGGTGTTCGTCGCCGTCGACGACAACGGCACCCCGCGCCCGGTCCGCCCGGTCACCCCGGAGACCGACACCGAGTACGCCCGCCACCGGGCGGTCGCCATCCGCCGCGAGCACCGCAAGGCCCTGGCCCGCGCGCTCGCCGAGGCAGCCTTGCCCGCGACGCGATGACCGGCGTCCTGCTGCCAAGAGGGCGGTTCGACACAGCCGCGGTCGAGCAGGTGGAAATCGCGGTCGCCTTCGTCAAGGAGGCAATCAACGAGGGTGACTTCGCCATTCTTGACGACTTCGCCCACCCGGATATCCGGGACCTGTCGGATGTCCGAATATTCGGCGACGGAATAAACGGGCTCCGTTTGTCCATCGTGGCCGCACGGCGGCTCATGCCGGATATTTATGCACGCATTGTCGCGGCCCGGCGCAGTGGCGCCGACACGGTCGAGACGCGTTTGGAGTTCACCGGGACCTATCGGGGGTCCAACCTGGCGCCCACCGGCAGACACGGGCGCCAGGCCCGCTGGCGGCAGCATCACCTGTGGTCCTTCCGCGGTGTGAAGGCCAGCGCGCACCTGGGCTGGATCGATCGCGCCGCGGTCCGAGCCGCACTCGGCAGCCCCTACTGATCGCCGGGTCCCCGGTCGGCCGTTCCGATCGGCCGGGGACCCGGCGCCCCGGCGCCCCACACCTCACCCAACCTCAGCAAGGAGACCAGCATGTCCGAACTCATGACCGCGGCCGAGCACCCCTGGTGGGCCGCCCTGTCCAGCATCCCGCACGCGGGCCCCTGCCCGTCCTGGTGCACGCTGGGTGACGGACACAAGTACGACAGTGACGGGCCGGACGGCGCGATCCGCGCGCACTCCGCCGAGTTCGGCGCGCACCTGCCCGCGATGGGCGTGTGCCTCACCACGGTCGAGATGTGGCAGGCGGGCGAGGTGACCATCACCGAGCCGTCCGTCGAGGTCTTCGGCGACTTCTCCTTCAGCGACCCCGACGACGCCATGCCGCTGCTCACCGCCATCACGCGGGCCCGCGCCGCGCTCCGCGACCACCTCGCCTGCGCCGCGGAAGCCGGTGGCCAGGGGTGACCGCACCCACGTGCCTGCCCGGGTGCGGCAACGCCGCGGGGTGGGCGGAAGACCTCGCCGACCCGATGGCCAGCGGGCACCCCTGCGTCGTGCGCCTGGGCTTCGTGCGCGGCGCCCACAACTACCGGACCGACCTGGTCGACGTCGAGGTGATCCTGGTCCGGCACACCTCGGTCGAGGGCGTTGTCGACGGACCGAACATCGAGCTGCAGGTGGGCCAGGACGCCTTCGAGGGCGCGATCCCCGTCGACCAGATCGACGCGCTGATGGCGTGCCTGGCCGCCGCGCGCGAGATCGTGGCCGCCGAACCGGCCCGCGCCGCACGGTGACCCGGGAAGGCGCGCGACCCCGACCACACCCGAGTCCCCACCGGCCCAGGAGTATGCAGTCACTTCACGGAGAGAGACCATCCACTACGAACAGTGACAGCCTTCGGTCGCGAGTGCATGTATATGCACAAAGTCCCGCCCTCAGCGGGCGTTGCAGAGGTCCAGCGGAGTCCCCTCCGCTGTGACACACGGCAAGTAGCCCGCGTCCTTGAGGCGCAGCCGGGCGGTGTCATGGGTCCGCACATAGTTCACGAACGCCGCCAGCAGCGACCCCTCGGCTGGCTGCCCGCGGGTGTAGAGGTACTCGACCGTCCAAAAAGGATAGTCCGACTCGATGCCGCCCGCGGTGTCGAACACCCGGCCGTCGAGCGTGAGGGCGTTGAGAGCGTTGCTCTTGCGGGCCTCGGCGACCGACGGGGCGTCGGCGTAGCCGATGGCGCCGGGGGTGGCGCTGATCTTCGCGACGACCTCGGCGTTGGAGTCGCGCTCGCAGCGGATGGTGCGGGCGTCGCGGTTGCGGTCCTTCTCGACGCACTCGTTGGAGGACAGGCCGTCCTCGCCGGTGCCCAGGACGCGCCGCTCGAACAGCTCGCGGGTGCCGGACTCCTGGCCCCGGCCCACGATCCGGATCGGCAGCGGGTCGCCTGGGCGCAGTTGGCTCCAGTCCTGGTAGGTGCCGTCGTAGATTTTGCGCAGATCCTCGGTGGAGATGGTGTCCAGGCCGACCGACGAGTTGACCACGACGTGGTAGACGACGATCGCCACCTGGTGCGCGGTCAACCCGGTCTCCGCGCCGCCGTACCGGCCGTCCGACAGCGCCGCCATGCCGCCCGCCCGCGACGGGTCCAGCGCGACCAGCGACCGCACGCCGTCGATGCTGCCGGTGGGGCGGGTGTCGATCCGGCTGTCGCCGCAGGCTTGGGTGTACTCCCGCGCGATGGACCGCATGGCGGGCATGAACACGCTGGAGCCTTCGATGCTCAACTCCCCCGACCCGCACGCCACGCTCGGGTCGGACGGCGGGGCCGCGAACACCGTGCTCACCACCAGGAACACGGTCAGCGCCAAGGCCAACGCGCCGGTGAGGCGGGGCAGGGTGACCAGACGCTCCCGCTTCTCGTCCTTGATGAGGCCGTTGTCGTGCAGTTTGCCGGTTGCCTCGATGTCCTTGCTGGTCTCGCCGTCCGGCGTGTCCTCTGGCTCCTGCAGGACCACGACGAGTTTGAACTTCTGCTTGCGCCGCAACGCCAACTGATCGAGCCGCACGCCGTGCCAGCGTGGGTTGGCCTCCGGTTCCCGCGACGGCGCCGGGGCGCCCATCCAGCGCGTCATGCGCTGGGTTAATCGCTCCCGCACGGTGCGCAGGTTGTCCCGCTCCTCGCCGGGCGCGACCGGGTCCGTGCGGTTGCCGAAGAACCGCAGCCCCGCCCGCAACTGCTCGCGGACCTCCTCCGCGCCCGCCTCCGACACCCGCGCGTTCCACACCACCCGCTTGCCGAAGGTGAAGCTCAGCGGGCGCTCGAAGTCGTCGGGGGCGATGTCGTAGCCGCCGTTGTTGCGGATGCGGATCACCACGATGCTCATCCGGTCCAACAGCGCGGCCAGCGACGCCAACTGCCCTCGCGCCGGGCCGTCGTCATCGTGCAACTTCTCCGGGCCGAGAGGGATCTTGGAGTTGTAGAGCACCCGGAAGCTGATCCGCTTGCGCCGAACCAGGAACCGGTCGACGAACGGCGCCGCGACGAGCAACACGATGCCCAGCACCAGGTTGCCCGGACCGAGGAAGTCCAGCACCGCGCGTAACGCTTCCCGTACCGACCCCACCGCGCTCTCCCATCATCCAACTCCTGGCACAGGGTAGGAGCGGAACCGCCCACGTCAAGCGGATGCGGCCGTCAGTTCATCGGGGGTTCAACCGCGCGTGGTGATGTGCTGCGCACTTCCGGGAACTTTGCGGCCCAGGCACACGACAATGACAGGTGTGGACTGCATGACCTGCCGCGAAGCCCTGTCGGCCCGACTCGACGGTGAACCCGAACCAGCGCCCGCCGACACCACCGACGCCCACCTGGCTGGGTGCCCGGCCTGCCGCGCCTGGCAGACCCGCGCCCAGGACCTCTCCCGCGCGCTACGCGTACGCGAAGCGCCCGCCGTCCCCGACCTCACCGCGGCGATCCTCGCCACCGGACCAATTCCGGCGCCTCGGCGGGGCGCCCTGCCACGAGTGCTGTTGGCACTAGTGGCTTTCGGCCAGTTGGCCCTGGCGCTGACCCAGATTATTGGTGTGGGGCATACGGAGCACAGCGGCCCGCTGGCGAACCATCTGGCCAACGAAGGCATCGCCTGGAACGTCGCGCTCGGGGTGGGCCTGGGATACGCGGCGTGGCGGCCTCGGGCGGCCGGGGGGCTGATCCCGGCGATCGGCGGCTTCGTGGTGCTGCTGCTCGGGTATGTGGGGTACGACCTCATCGTGGGGTCGGTGCCGGTTTCCCGGGAGCTCAAGCACAGCTTGGTCGTGTTGGGGTTGGTGCTGCTGGTGATCGTTCATCGGGGGGTGGCGCGGCATCATCCTGGTGGGGGTGATGTGGTGGGGCGGCCTGGGCATTCCGCGACGACGGCTGGGGTGGATGAGCCTCGTGTTGAGGCTGGGGAGCAGGCTCGGGGGCGGCATTTGCGGCCTGCTGGGCGGCATTGGGCTGCTTGAGGCTGTCTGGCCGTTCGTCTGTCTGTCTGCTCGATGGGGTGGAGTGGTTTCTTCGGGGCCCCTACGAAGGAACATCGCCGTGTGAAAGACGGGTGGGAAGCCTACGGCCTCACACGCGCGGAGCCAGCTTAGCGATCTTCCTTCTCCCCCGAAGAAACCACTCCACCCCATCGAGCACCTGGCAGCGTTGGTGCTGCCTGGCAGGTGGGCGGGTTCCTGTGGCAGGAGGGCGGGTTCGCTATCTCCGCCCCCACCTCCCACCTGGCACTTGGCCCTGGCACCTGGCAGCTTTGGGTGCGGCTGGCGGGAGCGTGGGTTTCTGGTGGGAGGGTGGGGTTGGCCTGGTGGTGGTCAGGGAGCGGTGGTGGTGACCTTGATGGTGTCTACGCCATAGACGATGGAGGTTTGGCGGAACGTCAAGGGGGTGGTGGGGTTGTGTAGGCGTAGGTGGGGGAAGCGGCGGACTAGGGCGGGGTAGGCGGCTCTGAGTTCCATTTTTGCCAGTTCCGCGCCGATGCAGCGGTGGGCGCCGTGGCCGAAGGCCAGGTGGGGGGTTGGTTTGCGGTGGGGGTTGAAAGTGCGGATGTCGTCACCTAGAGCGTCGTCGCGGTTGGCTGCGCTTAAGGAGCAGACGACTAGGTCTCCTGCGGCTATGTGGGCGCCTGCCAGGTCCATGTCGTGTCTGGCGAAGCGGGGGAAGGCCACCTGGACGACGGTGAGGTAGCGGAGCAGTTCCTCCACGAAGGGGCCTACCGCCTGGTCGTCGTCGCGGATGAGGGTGCTGGTTTCGGGGTCTTGCAGGAGGATCAGGGCGCCTAGGGCCAGCATGCTGGCTGTGGTCTCGAAACCGCCGGTCAGGACGCCGTCCGCCAGGCCCGCCAGCTCTCGGTCGTCTATCTCGTCGCCGTGTTCGCGGATGATCATGCCGATGAGGCCGTCGCCGGGGGTGGCGCGTTGGGCTTGGACTACGCCTTCGAGGTAGGCGAGGGATTCGGAGATAGCGCCCAGGGAGGCGCCCGCGCCGCCGAAGAGGTCGAAGCGGGCCACGGCGAGGCGTTGGAACGCGTCGCGTTCGGCGTAAGGGACGCCGAGTAGTTCGCAGATGGTGAGCGACGGGATGGGCAGGGCGAAGGTCTGCACTAGGTCGACCGGGTCCGGGGACGCGGCCATCTGGTCGAGGCAGTCGGTGACGATGGCGTCGATGCGGGGGGCCAGCCGGGAAAGCCTGCGCATGGTGAACTCCGGGGTCAGGAGTTTGCGCAGCCGGGTGTGGTCGGGCGGGTCGGCGAAGCCGAGGCCGCCGGGGGGCTGGTCCTGGATGCCGACGATCTTGCCAAGGTGGGTGTAGTCGTTGCTGAACCCGGCGGTGTCGGCGAGGACGCGTTTGGTCTCCTCGTGCCCGGTCACCAGCCACAGGTTGATCCCGAACGGCACCGGCAGCTTCGTGACCGGCCGTTCCTCGCGGATGCGGTCCAGTTCCGGCACCGGCTCCAAGCCGTCGCGGCGCAGCGGGACCAAGGCCGCTTCCGGCAGCAGCGACAGCGCCCGAGTGCCGACCCGGCGCAGCACCATCCGCGCCACGGACCGTCGCAGCAACCACGACATGGCATTGCGACTGACGCTCTTCATCAGGACCACCGCGACCTCCCCCCGAGATCGACGGCGCCACTGGGGCTGGGCGACCGTCGCCGCGAGCCTACCCAAACCGGGTGTCACTCGGCTGGGGCCGCCCACCCCGACCTGTGATGAAGGCCACCCCCGGCAGCTCGTGCCGGGGGTGGCCGCCAAGCCAACCGGGCCGGGGTGCCGGGACCCGGCTGGAAACGCGGTGAGCACCCGGGTTTTCTCCCCGTCTGCTCGGCCAGTCCACCTGCCGGAACAGGTGAGCCAGACTCAGTCAACCCCGGCGCGCTCAAGCCACGCCAGTCCCGTCACTCCAGCGTGGACCCCGTTGGGGCTACACCGTCATCGGACAAGCGCGCCATCGGAGCGGCATGACAGTTCCGATAATTCGTTTTCGTCCGCCGGTGGCAATTTCTCCGGGCACCGGATCCGAATGGAGCAACACTCATTGCCACCGGCGTTCACCAGGCAATATGCTGACTCGCCAGCCGGGAAGCCCTTTTGTCCCCGGTGTGCGCAGCGTTCCTGGGGGATGGCCGATGAATCGCGGAAGATTTGTCACGAAGTGCTCGTTTCGGGGCCTTGTTCGCCTCCCCCGCAGGAGATCCGCCCCGCGCCCGACGCGGGGCTCCACTTTGGGGAAAGGTGACACCTTGCGACGGAAATCTCTTGCCCTCGCGGTCGTCGGCGCGGTGGCGGCGACCCTGCTCGGCTCCGGGACCGGCTCGGCCGATCCGGCGTCGCTGACCTTGGGCTACCAGTGCCCGTTGCCGCTGATCGGCAACCAGCCCACCAGCCTGAAGCTCGACACCGACCTGCCCACGACGGTCCTCGTCGGAGCGCCGACCGGGGAACGGCCGGTGACGGCCACCCTCACGTTCCCCTCCACCGGTTTGTCCCTGGTCGGCGCGTCGGCCCTGACCGCGGACGCCAGCCTCACCCTGCGCGCGACGGTCACCAGCGGCTCGACCGCCATCCCCATCGTCATCCCGTTCGACTTCGACTCGGTGGCCTTTCCCGTCCTCGGCGCGGCGACCACCCTGGTCGGCGTCGGCAGGCTCCCCTCGCTGACGTTCACCCAGGGCGGCACGGCGACCATCGACATCGACGACACCGACGTGGCGATGCGGCTCACCCCGAAGAAGCCGGACGGCTCGGACACCAACCTCGGCACCTTCGACACGGTGTGCACACAGAATCCGGGCCAGCCCACCCGACTCGCGACGATCGCGGTGTCGTACGCGCCCGCGCCCCTGCCCGCGACGCCCACCGGCCTGCGCGCCACCGCGACGACGGAAACCGCCGTGTCCCTGGCCTGGGACGCGGCCGTGGAGCCGGTCAGCCGATACGAGGTCCTGGTCGACGGCGCCCGCGCCGCCACCGCGACCAACACCACCGCGACGGTCACTGGCCTGACCGCGGGCACGACGTACGCGTTCCAGGTGCTCGCCGTGGACGCCAATGGCACCGCGTCGCGGCCGAGCGCCCCGCTCACCGTCCGCACCAAGCTCGGCACGGCAGTGCACCCGTTCCAGGTGACCGGCACATCCCGAGTCGCCGCGGCGGCCACCACCGTCGCCCTCACGGGCGACCTGCGCGTCGAAGCCGACCGCGACAGCGGAGAACACCGACGCACCGACTTGACTTTGCGCCCCACCAAGGCGAACGCCCGGCTCCTCGGCGTCCTCCCCGCGACCGCGGACGTCGTGTTCACTGTGGACGGAACAAGCAGCGCCCTCGCGGAGGGAAGCTTGACGATGACCGCGAAGGTGACCATCGCCCTGCCCCGGGTCACCGTGCTCGGCTACGTGGTCAGCCAGTCCCCCACCTGCCGCACCGAAGCCCCCGCGGAAATCACCCTCCGCTCGACTCCGGACTTCACCCTGTCGACCGGCGGCGTCCTCAGCGGCTCCTACACGATCCCAGCCTTCACCGGCTGCGGCTCGGCGACGGACCTGATCGACGCCATGGCCGCGGGCCCCGGAAACACCGCCCGCCTGACCCTCGCAGCGCCGTGACCAAGTGACCGGACGTGTGCCCTCGGCCCGGGGGCACACGTTTGCACTTCTATCCATAAAGGACTGACAGATGGCGGCATAGCCGTCCTTTCGCAGCAACGGAGTGAACACATGCCGCGCCCGCTTGACATCCAGCGGAAGGTCACCGCCTGCCCGGTCTGGTCACCTCGGCCGCGGCGTGCGCGGCCACCGCGCTGGCGACCATGTTCTCCGCGAGGAGCGCGAAGCCTCGCGTCGGGGCGCCCATGTCCGGTCACGCGCCTGGGTTTCGAGCCCGGTCGGGGTGGCTGGCCAGGTCCTCGCGGCGGGAGACGCCCAGTTTTCGGTAAATCTTGGTCAGGTGTTGTTCCACCGTGCTGACCGTGATGTAAAGGCGATCCGCGATCTCGCGGTTGGTGTGGCCCAGCGCGGCCAGGGCCGCGACTCGGTGTTCGGCTTCGCTGAGGGTGGTGGGGGCGGCGGGCAGGGCGCTGGCCGGGTGGTGGTGCAGGAGCCGGTCCACCAGGTTCGCGGCCCCGCACGCGCGGGCTTCGTCCGCGGCGGCTTTGGCGATGCGGCGGGCCCGGGTGTGCTCGCCGCGTTCGGTGAGCTGCCTGCTCAGTTCGGCGAGGGCGACGGAGACGGCGAACCGGTCGCCCGCGGCGCGGAACTCTTCCGCCGCCTCGTGCAGGAGGCTGGGGCCGTGCACGCGGTCGGTGGCCGCGGCCAACAGTCGCAGCGACCGGCCGCGGGCGTGCCTGCTCGCCGACGCGGGCAGGTCCAGTTGCCTGCGGGCCAGGTTCCCCGCCACCCGCCTGCCGCCGAGGCGGATGTGCGCCTCGGCGAGGTCGGTGCGCCACGGCGCCAGCGCGGGCAGGTCGATGCCGTGCCGGGTCAGGAAACGGCCACACGCCTGGAAATCGGCGACCGCGGCCAGCACCCGGTCGGTGGCCAGGTAGTGGTGTCCGCGCGCGCGGAGGTAGCGCACGCCGACCAGGGTGTCGAACATGGCGTCCGGGGCGACTTCGCGCAGCGCGGCGCTGTCGTGCGCGCCGAGTGCGGTGTCGGCGAGCAGCATCGTGGACAGCGGCAGCCCGATCAGCACGCCCCAGGCCCGCGCGGGCAGTCCGCGCAGGCTTTCCTCGGCCAACGCGCGGGCGGTGCGCAGCGCGCCGCGGCGCAGGGCGATGTCCGCGCCGACCGCGCCGAGCAGCGCCACCCACGTCGTGGCGCGGCGGGATCTGGCCTGGCGCAACAGTTCTTCGCACCAGTGCGCGGCCCGGTCGACCTGGTCGGCGTGCAGCAGCGCGGTCAGCGCCGCAGCCAGCACCTCCACGGTCCAGTCGTCCAGCGGACAGCCGTGCAGCACGCGTTCGGCGTCGCGGGCGGCCTCGGCGAGGTCGCCGCGCAACAGCGCCGGGGTCAGCGCGGCAGCGGACCGCTCCCACAGGGCGACCGACCCGCCGCGCGGCGGCTGCGACCTCGGCCCGCGCGCGCCCCGGATCCACTCGTCTGCGAGCCGCAGCCCGGCCGCGGCGTGCGGGTCTGCCTCCGCGACGGCGGCCAGCAGCGCCGGGACGGCCACCGGGTCGGCGTGCCAGAGCGCGTACCGGGCCGCGGTGGCCGGGTCGACATCCGGCGGGCACACGCGGCCTGCCGGGTTGTGCCGCCATTCGGCGCGGGCGAGGTCGGCGGCCACCGCGGCGCGCTCGGCCCCGGTGACCTCCGGCAGCGCGATCCGCAGGCACCGCACGGCGAACTCGGTGTGGTCGCGGGCGATCGCGGCCGCAGCGGCGGCGCGCAGCACCTCGACGCCCCACTCCCCGCCGACGCGGCCTGCCGCGACGAGTTGGCGCGCGATCTCCGTCGGCGCCGCTGCGCGGCGGCGCAGCAGGTCGGCGGCGCGCAGCCGCAGGCGGACCGCTTCGTCGCGGGACAGGCTGTCGCGCACCGCGTCCCGCACGACCTCGTGGCCGAACCGCCCGCCGGACAGCAGCCCGGCCGCGGCGAGGATTCCGGTCATCCGCGACACCGTGGCGCGGCTGATGCCGGTCAGGTCGGCGACCAGGCCCGGCAGCGGCTGCCCGTCGAGCACCGCCAGCGCCCTGGCCACCGCCAGCAGCCGCGGCCCCCAGCGGTGCAGGCCGCCCAGGACGGCTTGCCGGAAGGCGATTCCCACCACCGGTTCGCCGCCCGGGTCGGGGTCGGCGCGGTAGTCGGAGACCAGCGCGTGCACCAGCAGCGGGTTGCCGCCGCTGAGCCGGTGGCACGCCGCGGCCATCGACGCGGCCGCAGCCTCGCCCAGTTCGGCCGCCAGCAGGTCGGCGACCCCGCGCTGGCTCAGCGGCCCGAGCCGCACCCTGCGATCGGCGCGGGCGCTCAGCTCGTGGCCCGACCGCGGTTCCCATTCGGTGAGCACCAGCAGCACCCTGGCCTGGGCGCCACGGTCGCGCAGCGCGGCGAGCACCCGCAGCGACGCGGTGTCCACGTGCTGGATGTCGTCCACGGCCAGCACCACCGGGGTCGTCTCGGCCGCGGCGAGCACCCGCTCGACAAATCCCGCCGTGGCGGGCAGCGGCAGCCCCGAGGCCAACTGCCGCACCGCGCCCAGCGGGATCCCGCGCTCGCCGCGCGACCCGGTGGCGGTGAGCAGCAGCGCGCCGGAGTCGGCCACCTGGTCGGCGAACACCGCGAGCAGCCCGGACTTCCCGCTGGCGAGCCCGCCGGTGACGGCGACGACCCGACTCGCGCCGCGCGCGGACTCCGCGGCGACTTCGGTCAGCGCCCGCAGCGCGGCTTCGCGTTCGACCAGAATCATGCGGCCATCCCTCCACCCCCCGAGCGGCGTTCGGCCTTGCGCAATCTACTCCCGAGAACAGCGCGGGAGAAGCGGCCTGCCGTTGCGGCCAGGAGATTTTCCCGTTAACGACAGCGCAATGGGCGATTGGGAAGAAAAAGTGGGCGGAATAGGGGGTGCTAGGGGGTAAAGGCGGTCGACTGGTGGGAAAGCCCGCGGCGGAGGCCGCGGCCGTGGCAACATCGAGATGGAGGACCCGGCAGGACCCGCGAGGTGAAGGGACACCAGCGACCATGGCAGCAACCGACACCGAGGCCCTGTGGCTGCGCCGTTTCCACCCGGCACCCGAGGCGCGCGCCCGGCTGCTGTGCCTGGCGCACGCGGGCGGCTCGGCCAGCTACTTCTTCCCGGTGTCGCGGTCGCTCGCGCCGCGCGTCGAAGTGCTCGCCGCGCAGTACCCGGGTAGGCAGGACCGCAGGCACGAGCCGTGCCTGGAGACCGTCGCCGAGCTTGCCGACCAGCTCGCCGACGTGGTGGAGCCGTGGACCGACAAGCCGCTGACCCTGTTCGGGCACAGCATGGGCGCCTCGGTGGCGTTCGAGCTCGCGCTGCGGCTGCAGGAGCGCGGCACGGTCGTCAACGGCCTGTTCGTCTCCGGCCGCCGCGCGCCCAGCGCGTTCCGCGACGAGCGCAACCACCAACTAGACGACTCGGGTCTGATCGCCGAGATCAAGCGCCTCAACGGCACCGAAGCGCAACTGCTGGACGACGACGAGATCCTGCGCATGGTGCTGCCCTCGATCCGCAGCGACTACAAGGCCGCCGAGACCTACCGCCACACGCCCGGCCCGAAGCTGCGGACCCCGGTGCGCGCCATGATCGGCGACAGCGACCCCAAGGTCACCGAGTCCGAGGCCCGGATGTGGGCCGACCACACCGAAGGCGACTTCGAGCTGGAAATCTTCCCCGGCGGCCACTTCTACCTCAACGCCGCCGTCCCCACCGTGGTCGAGCGCATCTCCCGACACATCGAACGGTCGGTGACTATCCTGGACCGATGATCGAGACGGTCTTCCGGACCGAGGACGTGCCCGCCGCCGATCGGCTGGCCTACTGGCGCGAACTGCTCAGCCGCACGCACGCCCCCATGGACCTGACCAGTGAAAACCCGGAAGCCTTCCACGCGAACCAGCGCACGCTGAGCTTCGGCGCGGTGTCGGTGTGGCCGGTCACGTTCCACGCGGTGACCTTCCACCGGACACCGAAGCTGATCCGCCAGTCCGACCCCGACGTCTACCACCTCTCACTCGTCCTCAACGGCGCCGCGACAGCGTCCTGGGGCGACCGGCAGATCAGCTACCGCCCCTACGACCTGCACTACAACCACTCGTCGCAACCGTGCACCATCTGGACCGGCGGCCCCGACGACGTGATCAAATCGGTCGGCGTCGAAGTCCCCACTTCCCTGGTCCCCCTGCCACGGCGCAGCGCCGACGACATCATCGGCCGCCCCCTGACCGGCCGGACTGGGATTGGCGCCCTGCTCGCGGGCTTCCTCGTGCGGCTGACAGAGAACACCTACCAGGCAGGCGACGAGCCCCGCCTGGGCACCGTTTTGGCGGACCTGGTCGCGGCACTGTTCGCGCACACCCTAGAAGCCGACCGCGCCCTACCGCCGGAGACCTACCGGCGCACGCTGCTGCTGCGCATCCAGTCCTTCGTCCGCCAGCACCTGCACGACCCCACCCTGTCCCGGGACTCGATCGCCGCCGCCCACCACATCTCGACCAGCTACCTGCACCGCCTGTTCCAGGAAAACGGCGACACCGTCATAGGCTGGCTCCGCCGCCAACGCCTCGAACACGCCCGCCGCGACCTGACCGATCCAACCCAGCGCACAGTCCCGGTCCACCGCATCGCGGCCCGCTGGGGTTTCGTCCACCACGCGGACTTCACCCGCTCCTTCCGCGCTGCCTACCAAGCCACGCCCACCGACTACCGTCGCGAGGCACTGCGTTCTGCGGGAACCGGAGTTATCCACAGGCCCGACGCTTCCTCTTTCCCTGCCTGACCTGCGGCGATAGGATGGAGCAGGGCCCGGCCCCCAGGGCGGGTGGGGTTTGTTGTGTGGGGGCTTGGGGCTGGTTGCTTGGTGGGGCTGGATCGGGTGGAGTGGTTTCTTCGGGGCCCCTACGAAGGAAGATCGCCGTGTGAAAGACGGGTGAGAAGCCTACGGCCTCACACGCGCAGCCAGCTTAGCGATCTTCCTTCTCCCCCGAAGAAACCACTCCACCCGATCCAGCACTTGGCGAGCGTGAGG
>NZ_JBVJIN010000047.1:0-44240 GCF_055586285.1 Actinokineospora sp. NPDC051303 | reverse complement strand
GAAAAACTCAACGAACTCCTGATCAACCACGGTGTCGCACCCACCACCTGAGACCAAGGCCCCAAAGAAACCACTCCACCCCATCGAGCAACCCCACACAACCCACGCCACCCAGGGAACCCAGAGAACACCAAGCGAGCCCCACTCACCCAGCAACAGCCACCATCACCCGCCGAAGATCAGCCCGCACAGCCGCCTGAACCCCAGCAGCAGACTCCTTAAGATAAAAATGATCCCCCCGAAACACCCGCAACCCAAACCCCCCCGAAGTGACAGACCGCCAAGCAGCCACCTCCTCAACCCCAGCCAACGGATCCCCATCCCCCACAAACCCAAACACCGGACAAGACAAAGCCTCAGCACCCACCCCCCGATAAGTCTCGTTCAACTCAAAATCAGCCCGCAGCACCGGCATGAAGAACTCCAGCAACTCAGGCTGCCGAACCAACTCCGGCGGCGTGCCACCAAGCTCAACCATCTCCCGAACAAACTCCCCCCGAGGCAAGTCGTAAGCATCACGCCGACGATTGGGCAGGTGCGGCGCCCGCCGACCCGAAAGAAACAGGCAGAGCGGCCCCCGCACCACTTTCGCCACCTCATACGCCACAAGAGCCCCAAGACTGTGCCCGAAAAACGCATAAGGCCGATCCAGATACGGCTCCAGTCCTTCAACCAGCGCGTCCACTAACGGCCGCATCCGCGTGTACGGCGCCTCCTTGACCCGACTCTCCCGCCCAGGCAGCACCACCGGACACACCCCGATCTCCGGCTCCATCGCCGCCCGCCACGGCCGAAAGAACGCGCCTCCGCCCCCAGCGTGCGCGAAGCAGAACAGCCGCACCGGCGCGTCCGGCACCGTCCCCGCGATCCATCCCGCCACCGCCCTCACCCCCACTCGTACTGGCGGTGGTAGCCGCGAACCCCGGTGAACAGCAACTGCTCCTTGCGATCAGGCACACACGCCAACACATCGGCGTAAGTAGACGGGTCAATGTCGCGATCCGCGACCGGCACCAAGCACTGCCTGTTGACAGCCAGCAAAGCCAAATACTCGGGAAAATCGATCTCCACCCGAGCGGCGAGGTGATCGGCGATCCGCAACCGCCCCAACGCTTCCTTCGCCCCCGGACCGGTGACCCCACTGAAGAACTCACTGGAACAGCCCGAGCCGTAGGAAAACAGCCCGACCCGAGCCGGACCCGCGAGCGGCGCCGAATCGATCAGGCTGGCCAACGCGAGATAGATCGAACCAGAACACAGATTTCCCACCACGCTCGGATACTCCAGCGAAGGCGCGAGCCGCCGAGCGAAGTCGGCCTCGACCTCCGCTGCGGCCCGGACTCCCTGCTCCCGCATCAACTTTCGATGCCCCGCTTTGACAAGCCCAGCGAACGGCGTGTGCATCGCCAGGTAATCGAACGTCGTCAGAAAGTCCGCGCCGTCGACCCGGGACTGATAATCGGCCACGCTGTTGCTAAAGCAGTCCAGGTACGCGAACAACGACCGGTCCACGTCAGCGATATCGAACGTCGGCTCAGGCCGGGCGGAGTCCAGCGTCTCGTAGCTGTAGTTGCCGAACGCGCCAAGGTCCAACTCAAGAATCGTGCCGTCCGCACCCAGCAGGACCGCGGCGGCGCCATGGCCCGCAGCGGGCTCGGAGTACTCCGCGCGCTCGTCGACCAGCGCCACGTCCGTCGCGATCACCAGCGCCTTCGCCCCGGGCGAGACATTCGACGCCAGGTAGCCCGCCGCGAGCTGAACAGCCCCAGTGGCCCCGTAGCACGCCTGCTTGACCTCAAAGAACCGGCAGTTGCGCGACAGCCCCAAAAACTCGTGCACATAGGAGGCGATCGACTTGCTGTAGTCGACACCCGACTCGGTGGACGTCACCAGGATCTCGATACTGGCCCGGTCCTCATCGCTGAGAGCGGCGACAATCGGCATGGCCGCGTTGACCGCGTTGGTGACCGGGTCCTCGCACGGCAGGCCGATGGAGCGCCGGGTCATCATCAGGTTGTCGATGCGGGACTCGTCAAGGCCGCGACCGCGGAACAGCTCCGGCACGGTCAGGTAGGCGAATCCACAGTGGACGTTTAGCGCCTCGATGCCGGTCATCGGGTCCTCTTCTCGGTCAGGAACGCCAGCAGGCGGTCGATGTCCGGGATCTCGCTGAAGCTCGCCATCGGCTCGGTCACGCCGAACCGGTCCATGAGCGCGAGGATGATCTCCACTCGGTCGACCGAGTCGGCGCCGAGCGCCTTGAGGTGCTTGTCGCCGGTGATCTCACCGGGCGACAACTCGGGCAGGATGTCGGTCACGATCTCGTGGAACGCGGCCTCGACCTCCTGACGCCGACTGGTTGACGCGGTCACTGGGGCACCTCCGAGGTCAGGTGGATCGTGCTGACGGCAATGGCTTTCCCAGTTCCCCGGTCGGTGGCGACGACGTTGAACACCTCGTGCCCGGGGTCGGCGACCGACCGGAACGCCTGCACCGACACGCGCAGAACCGAGTCGAGGTTCGCGTTGCCGAGATAGCACAGCTTGTGGTCGAGCACCGCACGATTGAGGAACGACTCGTCATCGCGGCCAAGTTGGCGCCACAGCTTGAGCACGGCCTTGTCCACAATGGAAAAGTACGACGCGAAGTAGATCAGCCCGACGCCGTTGATGTCGCGGGTGATGTCGATGCCGTAGTCGAAGCTGGCCGTGCCCACCTGGCGGTAGTCCGGCGAGGCCACGTCGTGGAAGGTGTGCGCGGTGCGGGCCTGCTTGTAGGCCAGGCGCGGAGAGTATTTCGCGGGCAGGGTCGGCAGATGGCCGTGCCGGAAGTCCGGCGGCGAGCTTTTCACCAGGCCCAGGTTGCTCTTGGCGTCGCTGCGGGTGACCCAGCGGTTGAAGTTCTGCACATACAGGCAATCCGGGCGCTGGTCCTCGAAGAACTCCACCGGGTCGATGGCGGCCCGGTCGCCGGGTGTGCGGCTGATCCGGTGCAGGGTCAGCACGGACTCGCTGCCGTAGTCGAACGAGCTCGACGTCACCTCGATCCGGTCGCCGAAAGTGAGGCCGCCGTGGTGGAAGGTGGGGTTGCCACGGATGTGGAAGTAGTAGAACGCCAGGTAGGTGGGCGCCCCGGAGGCGTCGCGGGCGGCGAAGACGTTGGTGTCGCACAAGGTGCTGACCGTCTCCCACGTCCAGTCGCCGACCTGGCCGACGAACAGCGAGTTGTGGCCGCACATGCCGGGTCGGATGGTCAGCCGCCGCCACACGGTGTGGTCGTCGACGATCTCGAACTCCGGGTGCTGCGCCCGGGTCGCCGAGGTGGTCATGATGCTCCGATCGTCACAGGGCCGTTGGGGGACGAGCCGTTGGTGGACAGGGCGTCGCGTTCGGCGAGGAAGTCGCCGATCACCCGGTTGGTCTCGTCCGGGCTGGTCAGGTTCGGCCAGTGCCCGGCGTCGGCGACCTCGTGGTACCGACTGTCCTCAATGGACCCGTGCAGCAGGTGCGCGGTCTTGAGCGGGATCACGGTGTCGTGGCGGCCCTGCACGATGAGCGTCGGCGCCGCGATCTCGGGCAGCCTGGCGAGCAGGTTCGGCTGCGCGGCGAACACGTCGAGATAGCGCAGGCCGGTCCTGGGGTCCATGCTTTCGCTGCGCAGCAACAGTTCTTCCAGCCGGGCGCGGTCGGCCCGCAGGCGAGCGGACCCGGTCTGGCGCACCACGTGGTCGAGGTCTTCCTTGGCCACCACGGCGAGCCGGTTGACCTCACCGGCGCGGTTGCCCAGCTTGTAGGAGCTGCACAGCAGGGTCAGCGACGCGGTGTACTCAGGGTAGCGCAACGCGAACACCTGTGCGGTCAGCCCGCCGAACGACGCCCCGGCGACGTGGATCGGGCCGGTCACGCCGAGCGCGTCGAGCGCCTGGCGGGTCAGCTCGGCGATGCCGTCGTAGGTCAGGTCGCCGGCGGCCGTGGTCGCGCCGACGCCGGGGTGGTGCACGACGGTGACCCGGTACCGCTGGGCGAGGGTGGCGAACTGCGGCCCGAACACGCCCGCGCCGATGTTGAACGGCAGCATGAGCAGCAGCGTGCGGCCCGTGCCCGCGGTGAACACCTCGACGTCGCCATCGGCCAGGGTGAGCACCTGCCGCCGCACGTCGGGGTTGTACTCGCGCAGCACTTCCAGGTTCTCGCTGCGTGCCCGGTGTCCCTCGGCCATGGCTTCCCGGATGTCGGCAGGCACCTGCTCGGCCGGGTGGTACGCGGCGAGCGGGCCGGTGTCGCCGGTCGCGGGAAGGAGGTCGGCGATGGGGGCCGGGTCGGCGAGGAACCTCAGGAGGCGGTCGGTGACGGTGTCGATTTCCGGCGTGCCGAGGGGAACCGCGAGGCGGACCAGCGTGTCCTCTATGGATAGATGGGCCGCCGCACGGATTCCGGTGGCCCGGTAGAGGGCGGTGAGGAACGCCGGGACGGGGTGGGCGTGTCCGGCGACGGACTCCAGATCGCCGACGTCAAGCAGGACGCAGTGCCCGTCCGCGGTCCCGTGGACGGGAGCGCCCGCCGCCGCTAAGGCGGTGCGCAGCGCCCGCACTTGCGTCACCCGGCGGGTCGTCTGCTCGGCCACCCACGCCCGGTCGGCCAGCGCGGCGGCCAACAGGGTCCGGCCGTGCAGCCCGACTTCGTGTCCCCGCAGGGAGATTCGCTCACGGAGATGGTGGGCGACCTCGGGGTCGTTGGTGGCCACGACACCGCCGAAGTCGACGCCGAAGTCCTTGGACAGGCTCATGGTCACCGCGTCGGCGGTCGTGAGCACGTCGGTGACCACATCCCAGAGGTCGCGCCCCTGCTGGCCCGGCTCGTGCGCGGCGATGGCGATGGCGTTCTCCACCACCCGCGTCGCGTCGAGGACCAGCGGCACCCCGTGCTGCCGCGCCACATGGGCGACCCGGGTGAGGTTGCCCAGCGAGATGGGGGCGCCGCCTTGGGCGTTGTTGCCGGTCTCCACGCACACGAACGCGGTCTCGGCGTCGAGCGCGGCGTCGAGGCTTTCGATGTCGAGGTCGCCGGTGAACGGGCCGTCCTGGTCGGCGAGGTCGAGAAGGCGCGGGCGCAGGCCGTTGTCGAGCTGGTTGAAGTACCAGGAGGGGAACAGGTTGTTGTGCGGCACGACACCGCGACGCGGCCACGCGCGGCACAGCGCGGCCTCGGCGCTCTTGCCGGACATCGTGGGGACAACGCAGTCGAACGGCAACGTGGTCTCGATCGGCGGCGCCTGCCGCGCTTGAAGATCGGCGCGGCGGGCGGCGACGGCGGGGTGGGCGAGTTCGGCCCAGGAGTCGGTGAGCAGGTCGAACTCGATGTGCTCGGCGGGAATCCGCAGCGGGTTGTGCCCGTGCTCGGCGAGCAGCCGCTCCCGGACGCCGAGCGGGAGATCGGCGACCACCCTGACCGGCTGCTGGTGCTGGGACGGCGTCGCGGGCCGTGCCGAGACGACCTCGGCGGCGGCTTGAGTGCTCGGCGTTGGCTGGGGCCCCGGGGCAGGATCGGTGGCCGAGGCCACCCGCGCGGTCGGCGTCACCAGGGTGGGCGGCGCGGGCGGCGCGACCGGGCCGTGCTGCGCGGCTGGGGTGGGCTGCGCGGCTGGGGTGGGCTGCGCAACCGGAATAGGTTGGCCAACTGGGGTGGACTGGGCAGTTGGGGCAGACGGCCCGGCCGGGGTGGGCTGCGCGATCGGAATCGGCTGGGCAACTGAGGTCGACTGGGCGGCTGGAGTGGGCTGGGTGGCTGAGTGTGGGGGCCGGGGTGTCGGGGTGAGTGAGGTCGTGGGCTGGCGAGCCGCGCGGTTGGCGGGGTTGGCGATCATCAAAATGATCGTGGCGACGTCGGCGTTGGGGAGGTTCGCGGGGCGGCAGAGGTAGACCGGCTGGTTGGTGGTGCGGAACTTGTTCTTGAAGCGGAAGTTGCCGTCGCCGGTGAAGATGCCCTGGGAGTGCAGTTCGGCCAGGCCCGCTTCCAGGTCCGGGTCGGCGTTCGGGGAGTTGGCGACCTTGGCGCCGAAGCTGCCGCCGAAGCTGAACACCGTGCAGCCTTCGGCGCGGGTCTGCTCGATGATCCGGACGACTGTCCACTCCAGACCGCCCAGGGGCATGTCCTCGACGTAGAACTCCAGGTCCAGCAGGTAACCCGGCTGGGAGGGAATCTTGGTGACGATCACCGCGCTGACGATGCGGTCGCCGACGCGGGTGAGGAACATCCGGTGCCGGGGCGCCAGGACGCCGCGGGCGATCTCGTCGTGGACGGTGTGGACGTAGGGGTTGACCATCGGCTTGTTGGCCGCCCACGCGTCGATGATCTCGGTGATGCGGTGGTCGGTCGCCGGGTCGGAGCCGACCTGGTACTCGCTGATCGAGCAGCGGCCGGAGCGCTCGAACTTGTTGAGCACATACCGCAGGCGTTGCATCTTGCTGCCCTGGGTGGTGAAGGTGCTCAGGTCGTCCAGCCGCTGCAGCGCGCCGAACGGGGTCGCGGTGAACGGGATGCCGTCGGCGTCTTCGATGCGGTCGAGGCCGAGCAGGTTGGGCTGCAAACCGTTGGCCTGGGCATAGTCGACGTACTCCCGGGCGAGGCGGGGGAAGTGGTCCTCCGGGCCGACGTAGCTCCAGGAGAAGATGACCTCGTCGCGTCGCGAGAAGTTGAAGTAGCCCTTCCGTTCGCTGCCAAGGAAAACCAGGGGTGCGATGTCGCGGCCCGGCAGGCCGCCTTCCCGGCCGTGGTCGCGTTCGAGGTCCGCGACGATCCGCGCGAACTCCGGCTGCTCGGGGAGCCGGTCCTTCTCCAGAATGGTCCAGCCGCCGTCGCGGGCGGGGAGGACGGCGCCGGAATTGGTGGTCCCGGCGGGTGCGACCAGCTTGGCGGCGACGTCGCCGTGAAGCTGCGCGGCGAGTTCGGCGACGGTCGGGTGGTCGAACAGCAGCGTCTTCCGCAGCGCCCCGAACCGCTTCTCCAGCGCGTCCACGACGCGGAGCATGTCGAAGGAGCTGAAACCGTTGTCGGTGAACGAGATCGCGGGGTCGAACTCGCGTCCCAGTTCGTCGGCGATGAACCGGTGAACCAGCTCCGCCGGATTCCCGTTCGGCACCACCGCCCTGGTGTCCACTGCTTCAACCGAGTTGCCCGCGTCAACCGAGTTGCCTGGGGCGACTGTGGCGACAAACGCGGCGAGCTGGTCGATGGTGTCGTACTCGTACAGCTCCGATGCCTTGAGGTCGGTGCCCAGCGCGGTGTTGAGCAGGCGGGCGAAGTCCATCCGGAAGATGGAGTCCAGACCGAGTTCGACGAACGAGGAGTCGTCGGCGATCTCGTCGGCGGGCAGGGCCAGGATCTCGGCGAGCTTGTCCCGCAGGAGTTCCCGCACCGCCGGGCTTCCCCCGGCCGGGGGCGCGGGGGGCTCCGGGATCGGCGACTGCGGAACCGCCGTCTGAGCCGGTGGTGGCGCGACCGGCCGCGGCGCCTGCTCGGCCGGGGGCTGGGTGGTCTTGCCTGCCGGGGTGCTCAGCACGATCTTGGGTCCTCGGGGGCGGGGGCTGGGCATCGCGCGTCCTCCGGTGGGCTGTTGGGGTGTGCTTTCCGCTGGTGGGGGCGGGGTCTCGAACCAGTGCCGGGTCGGGGCGAAGGGCACCGGGGGCAACGGGACCCGGCCGGGGTTGTGGTCGGTCCACTGCTCGCGCCAAGGGACCTCCGCTCCCGCGACCCACTGGCGCGCCAGGTCTTCCTGGCTCTCCTGGCCGGTCGCGGGGTTCACGCCGCGGTTCGCCGTGCCGCGGATGCCGTCCAAGGCGCGCAGGCGGGTGATCAGGTCGGTTCGGTCGGCTGTCCGGATGACCAGGCGCTCCGGGCGCGGTGAACGGCCGGTTTGCAGGGTGTGGGCGACGGCCGCGAGGGAGTCGTCCGGGTTGTTCTCCAGGTGCCGGGCGAGAGCCGCGGCGTAAGCGGCCAGGGATTCCGGGTCGGGAGCTGACAACGGGAACAGGTGCGGCTCAGTGTCCGCAAAGGACCGAGTGGTCACAGCGTTTTCCAGCACCAGGTGGGCGTTTGTCCCGCCGAAGCCGAACGAGCTCACTCCCGCCCGCAGCACCGGCACGCCCGCGTCCAGCACCGGAGTCCACGGGCGTCGGCGGTCGTTGACCGCGAACGGGGTGGAATCCAGCCGCAGGAACGGGTTCGGCTCGCGGTAGTGCAGGGTGGCGGGAAGCTCGCGGTGGCGCATGGCCAGCACGACCTTGAGCACCCCCGCGATGCCCGCCGCCGCCTCCAGGTGCCCGATGTTGGTCTTCACCGTGCCGAGCGCGATGTGCGGGCGGTCCGGCAGCGGCCGTTCCCGGTCCGCGTACAGGGTGGTGAAAGCCTTTTTCAGGCCCTCGGCCTCGATCGGGTCGCCGAGCCGGGTGCCGGTGCCGTGGGCCTCGATGTAGGTCACAGTGTCCGGGTCGACGCCTGCGTCCCGGTGGGCGCGGACCAGGACCCGGGCCTGCGCCTCGGGATTGGGCGCGGTCAGCGACGTGCTGCGACCGCCGTGGTTGACCGCGCTGCCGCGCACGACCGCGTACACGTGGTCCCCGTCCGCCAGGGCCGCGGCCAGCGGTTTGAGCAGCACCGCCCCCGCGCCCTCGCCGCGCACGTAGCCGTCGGCGCCCGCGTCGAACGTCTTGCATTTGCCGTCCGGCGAAAGCATTCCGGACTTGGTGAACGCGACCAGCAGCCCGGGGCTGAGGATCACATTCACCCCGCCCGCGATGGCCTGCGCGCATTCCCCGGCCTGAATCGACCGCACAGCCCGGTGAATGGCGACCAGCGACGACGAGCACGCGGTGTCCGCGGTCTCACTGGGGCCGCGGAGATCGAGCAGGTACGACACCCGGTTCGCCAGCACCGAGTGCGCGATGCCGGTGGCGGTGTGCGCCTGCACCTCGACGCCGTGCTCCTTGAGCAGTTCGTCGTAGTCGGTGGTGGCGACGCCCGCGAACACACCGGTCTCACTGCCCGCGAGGTCCGATGGCCGGTACCCCGCGTCCTCGACGGCCCGCCACGCGGTGTGCAGGAACAGCCGCTGTTGTGGGTCCATCACCGCCGCTTCCTTGGGCGAGATCCCGAACAGCTTGGCGTCGAACCGGTCGATGCCGTCCAGAAACCCGCCCCGCGCGTCCCGGCTTTCCGGATCGGCCAGCAGGTCCGCGCGATCCTCGGGCACACCCCGAACCAGATCCTCCCCCGCCGCGATCCGCTCCCAGAACTCGTGCACGTCCGCCGCTCCCGGCAGCACCCCCGCGATGCCCACGATGGCCACCCGCACCGGCTCGGCCGCGCTCTCTCCCGTCGCGACTGTGGCGACCTCAACCGCCCCAGCCGACTCGCGCACCACGACCCGGTCGGCCTGCCCCACCGACCCGGTCGGCCTGGCCCGTTCCGCAGAGTCCGCCGCCTGGTCCGCCTTGGCGACCTCGATCGCCCCAACCAGCCCGGCTACCTCGCCCCGGTCGGCCCGCTCCACCAACCCGGTCGGCCTGGCCCGTTCCGCCGAGCCAGCCGCCTGGCCTGCCTTGGCAACCTCGACCGCCCCAACCAGCCCGGTCACCTCGTCCCGGCCTACCAGCTTCGCCGGTCCAGCCCCTGCGGCCAGTTCGGCGGGTTCGCGCTGGTCGACCGCCTCGGCCGAACCTGCCAGCTCGGCGGCGTGGTGCTCCCACAGGTAGTCCGCGAACGACACCAGGTCCGGGCACTCGAACAGCACCGTGGGCAACAGGTCCAGCCCGAACCGCTCGTTGACCCGGTTCACCAGCTCGGTCAACGTGATCGAGTCGAACCCCAATTCGAGCAGCTCGGCGTGCACGTCCACATCGGACTCATCGACCAGCAGGAACGCGGACGCGAATCCACGGAGCTCCCGTTCCAGCGCCGCCCGATCCGCCCGAACCGCAGGGGCCGCGGTCACCGGAGCCGGTGCGGGCGCGCGCACCGGCCCCTCCACCACGACCAGGGACGGCTCGTCCGAGGCCAGGCCGCGCACGAACGCCTCGAAGCCCGCGCGGGTGCTCAGCGGCACCATGTCCCACACCCGGGCGAACAGCGTCACCGTCGCCTCGTCCACGGTCATGCCGCCCTCGGCCCACAGCGGCCAGCCGATCGACAGGGTGCGACCGGGGCCGGTGCGGCGCGCGGCGAAGGCGTTGAGAAAAGCGTTGGCGTAGGCGTAATCGGCCTGTCCGGGGTTCCCAGCCTCCCCCGACACGGAGGAAAACACGACGAAGAAGTCCAGCGGCTCGCCGCGGGTGGCCTCATCCAGGGCGCGGGTGCCCGCGACCTTGGGCGCCAGCACGGCCGCCACCTGCTCCTCGGTCTTCACGACCGCCCGCGCGTCCCGGGTCACCCCGGCCGCGTGGATCACCCCGTGCAGCGGCCCGGCCGCGCGCACCAACTCCGCGACCTGGCCCGGGTCAGCCAGGTCGACCCGGCGATACGACACCCGCTCTCCCAGCCCGGCGACCCGATCAGCCGTGACCGGGTCCAACTCGGACCGCCCAGCCAGCACCACGGCGCCCGCTCCGCGCTCGGCGAGGAAGGCCGCGAAATGCAGGCCGAGCGCCCCCGCGCCGCCGGTGATCAGGTACGTGCCGTCCACGCGCACGGCAGGCGCGGCCACCTCCGGCGGCTCGAACCTGGCCAGGGACTTGACTTCGCGCACCCCGTCCACATAGCGCACCTCAACCGCGCCCGCCCGCACCGCGCGCAACTCGTCCATCACCCGGTCGGCGAGCCGGTCGGCCGTCCGCACGTGAACCCCCGCGAACCAGCTGTGCTCCAAAGCCAATGTGCGCAGCGTCCCCGCGACCGCGACCTGCTCGGGGTCATCGGCGACGGACACCGCCACCACGCGCAGGGCGGCACCCCGGTCCCGTTCCAGCACGGCCGTGCTCAACCACAGCACCGGTTCCAGGCAGTCGCCCACGGCGACTATGGCGTCCGGCACCCGTCCCCTGGCCACCAGCGCCGCGACCTGTTCGCGGTAGCGCGCCCGGTCCCCGGGTTCCACCACCACGACTTCGGTCTCCGGATACCGGTCGACCAGCTCGGCCCGCAATCCCGGGTCGCCCGCGACAAGGAGGGTGCGCGGCTCGGCGGCGGCCTCCGCGACCAGCGGCGATACAGTCCACAATGGACGTAAGTATCGGACTTCGGTCGGCTCTGTCCGGCGCGGCGCGATCTCCAAGCCCGTCAGCCCTTGCGCGACCCGGCCGGTCTCGTCCGTGAGCGCCACGTTGAACCGCCGGTGGCCGTTGATCCGCCCCGGCGGGGTGGTCTCCCGCACGCGCGCCCAGCACCGGCGCGGCAGCGCGCCCGTCACGGTCAACGCGCTCAGCCCGACCGGCAGGTATCCGGTCGACCCGGAACACAGCGACGACACGGTTTGCAGCGCGCCGTCAAGCAGCGACGGGTCAAGCACGTGCCCGGACAACGTGGTCTCCAACTCGGCCACCGCCTCGCCGCGCCCGACCCGCAGCGACCGCACCACCCGCAGCGCCGGGCCGTAGTCGAGCCCGGTCCGGCTGAACGCCTCGTAGAACGAGCCGACCGACACCTCCCGGTCGCAGCGCGCGACGGCCGCCGAGATGTCCACATCGGACTGATCCGGGGCGCCCGAGCCGATCACGCCCCGGGCGAACGTGGTCGCGCCGTCGCGCACCGTGAACGCCGTGCCGTCGAACGACACCTCGACCCGCGAAGAACCGGAGTCGAGGTTGACCGGCGCGACCCACCGCACATCCTCGACGCGCAGCGGCGCCGACACCCCACCGGCGAGCCGGGCGATTTCCAGCAGCGCCACCCCGGGCACCCACCGCTCACCCGCGAGCACATGGTCGCCCGCGATCGCCAGCAGCGGATGCGTCCCGTCGAACTCGGAAGCGATCGCGGTCACGGTGGCCGGGGCGGGCGCCAGGCGCCGCGGATCATCGGTGATCCAGTGCCTGCGCCGCTCGAACACCGATGTCGGAAAGTACACCCGGCGCGGCGACTGCTCGGTCCAGCGCTCCCGCCAGTCGATCCGGGCCCCGCCCACCCAGGCTTCCTCAGCGGGCGCGGCGATGCCAGTCCGGGCGAACTCGGCAAGCCGGTCCACAAGCTCCTCTTTGGACACCACGACGAACGCCACCCGGCGCGGCTGCGCGCGCCTGCCGACCTGGCTGGTGAAAGCCAGATCCCGCAGCGTCGCCGACGTCGTCGGCAGGAACTCGGCCACGCGCGCGGCGTGCTCCCGGAGCGCGGCCTCGGTGCGCGCCGACAACACGAACGTCCGCGCCGCTCCCGGCTGGTCGGGCTCGAACGGCGTGCTCACGTGCTCTTCCAGAATGACGTGCGCGTTCGCGCCCCCCGCGCCGAACGAGCTCATGCCCGCCCGCCGCGGGCCGTCGGACACCCAGGCCGCCGCGGTGGTCTGCGGCTGGAACCGCGATCCGCCGAGGTCGATCTTCGGGTTGAGGGAGTCCAGATTGATGGTCGGCGCCAGGGCTCGGTGCCGGAACTGGAGCAGCAGCTTGGTGAGCCCGGCGATCCCGGCCGCGCCTTCCAGATGCCCGATGTTCGACTTCACCGAGCCGACCGCGATCGGCCCGCCGCTCCCGTAAGCCTTGGACAGCGCGGTCAGCTCGATCGGGTCGCCCAGGGCCGTGCCGGTTCCGTGCGCTTCCACATAGGTGACCGTCGCGGGGTCGACGCCCGACCGGTCGAGCGCGTCGGCGATGAGCGCGGCTTGGGCGTTGGGGTTGGGCACGGTGTAGCCGCTGGTCTTGCCGCCCGCGTTGAGGGAACTGCCCTTGAGCACGGCCCACACGGTGTCCCCGTCGGCGATCGCGTCGGCCAGCGGCTTGAGCAGCACCGCGCCGACTCCTTCGCCGGGCACGAAACCGTCGGCGCCCGCGTCGAACACCCGGCAGCCGTCCCCGGAGGCCAGCATGTTCCGGGCGCACAGGGCGGCGAAGTGCGCGGGATGCGTGATCAGGTTCACTCCGCCCGCGATAGCCATCCGGCATTCCCCGCGCCGCAGGCTTTCCGCGGCGAGGTGCAGCGCGGTCAGCGACGACGAGCACGCCGAGTCGACCGCGAAACTGGGGCCGGTGAAGTCGAAGACGTAGGACACCCGGTTCGCCACGGACCAGTAGGCGGAGTGGCCGGTGGCGAACTCGCCGCGTGGCCAGTCCTCGGCCGCGGCCAGCAGCCCGTATCCGCCGTACATCAGGCCCGCGAACACACCCGTGGACTGCTCCCGCGACGCGTCGCCGAGATAGCCGGTCCCCTCCAGCAGTTCCCAGCAGGTCTCCAGGAACAGCCGCTCCTGCGGGTCGATGTGCGCGGCGTCGCGCGGGAGGATGCCGAACAGTCCGGCGTCGAAGTCCTCGATGCCGTCGAGGAAGCCGCCCCAGCGGTTGTAGGCGGTGTTGGCGCGGGTGCGGTCGGGGTCGAAGTGCTCGCGCCAGTCCCAGCGCGAGACGGGGATCTCGGTGATGCCGCTGCGCCCCTCGGACAGGTTGCGCCAGAACGTGTCCAGGTCCGGCGAGCCGGGGTAGCGGCCGGTCACGCCGATGATCGCGATGTCCTCAGTGGACCGCCCGACCGCCGTGGGGGCGTCGGCTTCCGGCAGCTTCTCGGCCACCAGCAGGCACTGCTCCAGCTCGTCCGAGGCGGTGCCGGGGTAGCCGTCGGTGCGCACAACCCGGAACCCGGCGTCCGCCAGCACTTCCCGCCACCGCGCGGGGCTGAGCAGCGGGGCGTGCTCGACGCGGGTGTCGTCGGTGTAGCGCCACCAGCCGCCGGTCTGCCCGAAGGTCAGGGTGAGGAAGTCCGAGCGGCGGGTGACCTCGTTGATCAGCACGATTCCACCGGGGCGCAGCAGCTTCGCGATGTTGCGCAGCGTCGCTCGGATGTCCTTGGTGGCGTGCAGGACGTGCGTGCCGAACGCCACGTCGTAGCCGCCCGCCTCGAAACCGTGCGTTGCCGGGTCATCCTCGACGTCGAGCAGCCGGAACCGCATGAACGGATTGTCCCGGCCGTAGGTGCGCTCACCGAGCCGCAGGAACGACGGCGAGATGTCGGTGTAGTGGTACTCGACGTCCGCGCCGCTCTCGCGCAGGGCAGGCAGCACGAACACCGAACTGGCCCCGGTTCCCGCCCCGATCTCGACCACCCGGGTCGTGCCGGGCGTCCGGGTCGCGTGCGCGACAACCCCGGCGGCGAGCAGGCCGTTGTAGTAGTCGGACACCGCTTGGCCGCGGTAAATCGCCTCGACCAGCTCAGCGGAACCCTTGGGGAACAGCACGTCCATGGCGTTGCGCCTGCCGTCGAGCACCTCGGCGAGCGCGTCGACGCAGGTGCGCAGCAGCCGGATGTGCCCGGCCAGCTCGGGGAACTCGGCGAGGAAGCCGTCCACGTCGACCGACCCGGGCGTGCCGTCAAGCAGGGTGAACGTGTCGCCGTCCTGCGTGGCGTGGCCGTCCTGGACGAGCATGGCCAGCACGGCGCGGAACAGCCGGTGGTAGTCGGCTCGGACGCCGAGCGTGCGGATCATTTCGGTCACCGCGACCGGCCTGCCGACCTCGGGCCGCCCGGACCACTGCGCGAACGCCTGCCGGAACAACGCGCGGGACAACCCTTCCAGTCGGGTGTAACCGGCCCGAGAATGCCCCAGGTCGTCGGCGGGTAGCGAAACGGTCACGGACGGCAAGGAAATCTCGGCGGGAACCGCCGGATTCCCCACCACAGCGGATAAAGCGTCCGCGTGCGTCTCCATCAGGTGGTCGGCCAGCTGCTCGATGGTCAGGTGCTCGAACAGCAGTGTGGACGGCAGGTCGCCCAAGTCCTGCTCGAACCGGTTGATGATGTTCAGGCTCACCAGGGAGTCGACGCCGAAGTTCTCGAACGTCGCGTACTCGTCCAGCCCGGCCGGATCGGACTTCAGGACCTCGCCGAACACCCGCCGCAGATAGGCGCGGACCTCGGCGGCGCCAGCGGGTCCCGTGCTCACCGGCGGGGAAACGGCGACCGGCGCCGCCTTCAGCGCGGTCACGCCCACGACCTCGATGCCCATCCTCGGCAACCGGTCCCGATCGCCCTTCATCACCAGGGCCTGCGGCAGCCGGGCGTTGACCACCCGGCGCAGCGCGGCCATGCCGTCCGCGGGCTCGATCGACTCGACGCCGAGCCCGGCGAACACCGCGCGCATCTTGTCGGTCGCGACCGCGCCGACACTGCCCCAGAAACCCCAGTTCACCACCGACACCGGGTATGGCACGCGCTGTCCCAGCCAGCGCGCGTACGAGTCCTCGAACGCGCTGGCCGCCGCGTAGTTCGCCTGGCCACCGGCCTCCACAAAGGACACCGCGGACGAGAACACCAGCAGGAAGTCCAGCGGCTCGGCCTCCAGCACCGACGCCAAGGTGGCGCAGCCCGCGACCTTGGGCGCCAGCCCGGCCTCGAACGTCTCGACGTCCATGTTCGCGATCGTCCGGTCACGCAGGTCGAGCGCGGCGTGCACGGCGCCCTTGATCGGGCCGAACCGCGCGCGGGCCAGGGCGACCGCGCCGCGCAGGGCCGAGTCGTCCGCGACGTCGGCGGAGACGTACATCGCCTCGCCGCCCAACGCCGCGATCTCATCGATCTTGCGCTGGTGGTCTGGGCCGAGCGGGCTCCGGCCGACCCACACCAGCTTCGCGCGGGCGATCCGGGCGAGCAGCCTGCTCAGCGCGAACCCGATCCCGCCCGCGCCGCCGACCAGCAGGTACACCCCGCCGTCGACAAACGGTGTGGCGCCAACCGGTGGCGCGAGCCGGGTCGGCTCGAACACCCGGGTCAGCCTGCGGTCGCCGCGCAGCAGCACGACGTCCGGCGTCCCCGGCTCGGCCAGCACCCGGCTCCCCGCGACCGGGACCATCCCCACGTCGACGCATCCAACTATCCACTTGGGGCATTCGGCGGCGACAGCGCGGACCAGGCCGAGCAGACCGGCGGCGTGCGGGCGGATCGGCTCGTCCGGGGTGGCGCAGAGCGCGCCACCGAGGACGATCTTGATGGTGAGCCTGTCCTTGCCCCGGCCGTTGTCCAGGAACCGCTTCACCAGCCGGAACAACGCGAGCGTGCTGCGGTCGCGCTCGGGGGCGACGCCCGGCTGCCCGACGCGGGCGACGAAGTAAACCGTGTCCAGTGGCCCGTCGAGCGGGCTGAAGTCGGGGTCGCCGGTGTCCGGGACGACGACGGTGACCGCGCCGCCCAGTTGGGCCGCGAACGCGCCTGCTTCCGCGGTGTGCACCACGGCGACCCGGCCTTCCGGCGCAGCGGCGACCGGGTCCGCGTCGCGGAAGACGGGCACGTAGATGGCGTCTTCCACCGGGTTTCGCTGCTCCCGCAACGCGAAACCTTGGTACCGGACGCACACCCGACCGTCAGCGGAAATCAGCCGCACCATGTACGTGTGCTCGCCGCCCGCGCGAACCACGTGCGAGTACGCGGGAATCACACGCGGGTGCGACACCTCCACGGAGTCGATCGAGAACGGGATCAGCGGCGCGTCGCTCTGCGCCTCCAACGCGGCGACGGTCTGCTGCGCGCCGTCGAGCAGGTTCGGGTGCAGCGCGAAGCCGAGATCGGTGCCCGGCGGCAGGGTCAGCGTCCCCAGCGCCTCGTCGGCGCCGAACGTGATCTCGGTGAGCACCCGGAACGCCGGACCGTAGTCGATCCCGGACGCGGTGAAGTCCTCGTAGTGCCGGTGCGCCGGAATGCTGCCCGCGCACCGCGCCCGGATCGCCGCGATGTCAACGGTTTCGTCGTCGGCGTCGAGCCTGCTGATCGTGCCCCGCGCGCTGGGCGCCGCGGGGTCGTCGCCAAAAAGGGTGAAGGACGCGCCGTCGAGGCGCAGCCGCAGGGTGCGGGTGGTGTCGGCCTCGAACAGGCGCAGCCAGCGCACATCCGAGAGCCGCACGCGGTCGATTCCGCCGCGCAGCGCGGCGGCGGTCGCCAGGTCGAGCCCGGCCGCGCCGGGAAGCACGTTGTGGCCGCCGATGCGGTGCTCGCCGACCACCCAGTCGGCGGGACTGAGCGTGGCGGTGAAGACGCCGTCGACCGGCTCGCCCAGGAATGGGTGGTCCCGTTCCGGCCGCTCAACCCAGTGGCGCTCACGGGCGAACGGATAGGTGGGCAACGGAACCCGGTGGCCTCGCTCGGGCCACACCGGGTCTTCTCCATCCACATAGGACTGAGCCCAACCGGGCAGTTCGCGTGCGCCGCCCGCCAGTTGTGCGCGCAGGTCGGCCACACTCGTCGCGACGAATGCCGTGCGGACCCGGAAGTGCGTGCGGCCCGTGCCGAGGGTGAACGCCACATCGGCGATGGACAGGTCGTCGGTCAGCGAGTCCCGCAGCCGCGCCAGCAACTCCGCCAGAGCGGACTCCGTGCGGGCGGACACCGGAATCAGGTACTCCCCCTCCTCCGGCGACCGGTGCGGCCGGGGCGGCTCGGCGACCAGCAGGTGCGCGTTCGTGCCGCTGAACCCGAAGCTGGAGACCGTGGCGAGGAGCCGACCCGGGGAAGTCCATTCGCGACGCTCACGGACCACGGCGAACGGGCTATTGTCCAGGTCGGTCTTCGGGTTGGGCGCGTCGAACACGGGCGCGGGCGGCAGCTCGCCGTGCCGCAGAGCCAGCAGCACCTTGAGCAGGCCCGCGATCCCGGCGGCCATGGTGGTGTGGCCGATGTTGGCCTTCACCGAGCCGATGGCGCAGTAGCCCACGTCGTCGGTGTGCCTACGGTGGACCTCGGTGAGCGCCTTGACCTCGATCGGGTCGCCCAGGGCGGTTCCGGTGCCGTGCGCCTCGACATAGCTGATCTCGCGCGGGTTCACGCCCGCGCGGCGGTAGACGTCGGCGACCAGCGCGGCCTGCGACGCTGCGCTCGGCGCGGTGATGCCGTTGGTCTTGCCGTCGCCGTTGACCCCGCTGGCCAGCAGCACGCCGTGCACCCGGTCGCCGTCGGCGAGCGCGGCGTCAAGGCGTTTGAGGACGACGACACCGACGCCCTCGCCGAGGACCGTGCCGTCGGCCGAGGCGTCGAACGGCACGCACCGGCCGTTGGGCGAGAGCATCCCGACTTTGCTGCCGCGCACGTGCAGCTGCGGTGTGACCATGAGCGCGACCCCGCCCGCGACGGCCATCGCGCATTCGCCGCGCCGGATGGCGTCCGCGGCCAAGTGCACCGCGACCAGCGACGACGAGCAGGCGGTGTCGATGGCCATGGTCGGGCCGTCGAGGTTGAGGAAGTAGCCGATGCGGGCGGGCAGAATGGAACTCGTGGTGCCCAGGAAGGCGTGCCCGCTGTCCGCGCGGCCCGCCTCGGCGAGAAGCAGGCTGTAGTCGCCGGGCGCGCAGCCGACGAACACCCCGCAGCTGGTCTTCTCGGCACGGCCCACCGCGTAGCCCGCGTCTTCCAGACCCGCCCACGCTTGTTGCAGGAACAGCCGCTGCTGCGGGTCCATCGCCTCGGCTTCCAGTGGCGACAGGTTGAAGAACGCGGCGTCGAACTTGTCCACATCGGACAGCATCGCGCCGGTCCTGCTGTAGGTGCGGCCTTCGGCGAGCCGGTTGGGGTCGAACACGGCGTCGACGTCCCACCGGTCCTTGGGCACGTCCCGGAAGCTGTGTCTGCCCTCGGCGAGGTTGGCCCAGAACTCGTCCAGGTTCTCCGCGTCGGGGAAGCGCCCGGACATGCCGATCACCGCGATCGGCGCGTCCCGCGTGGCCGCCTCCCGCACCTCGGCCTTGGGCGCGGGCTTGGAAGTCGGGCCCAGGGCGAGAATGTGGGTGGCCAACGCATCTATCGTCGGGTGGTCGTACACGGCCACCGAGTCGATCTCGACCCCGAACCGCTCGCCGAGCCCGCGCACGATCTCGACCGCGCCGACCGACTCCAGGCCCATCTCGTTGAAGCTCTGCCCGCGGTCCAGTTCGTCGCGGCGCAGGTAGAGGCGAGCGCACACGGCTTCTTCGATGGCGTCGGCGATTCCGGCCAGATCCGTCCCCGTCGTCGGCGCCGCCGTGGCCCGCTGCCACTCGCCGATCCAGTAGCGCTCCTCGCGGAACGGGTACGTCGGCAGCGGCAGCCTGCGCCGAGAAACGCCCTGGTAGCAGTCGGTCCACGGCACATCCGCGCCCGTCACCCACAGCCGCGCCAACTCCGCGAGCTCGCCCGCCCGGAACAGCTCGACCAGCCGCGCCCGCGCAGGCCCGTCGCCCGCGGCCCGGTCGGTCCACAGGCCGGGCGCGCGCTCGCCCGCCAGGTACGTCTCCAGCTTGGTCCGCAACTCCCGGCTGTCGCGGGCCAGCACGGCGACCCGCTCGGCGAGCATCGGGCGGCCGGTCTGCACGGTGTAGGCGATGTCCGCGAGGCTCACCGAGGGAGTGGCCACCCCGGCGTGCGCGGTCAGCTCGGCGATGGTGCTGTTCAGGGCCAGCTCGGCCGCGGTGGCGGGCGCGCGCTCGTCAAGCAGGGCGTGGACCCGGTTCAGGCCGACCGTGTCCACGCCAAGATCGGCCAGGGACTCGGTGACCGCGACCGCGTCCTCCGGCACGCCGAGCACGTCGGCGACCAGCGTGACCAGCGCGGCGACCAGCGCCGGGTCGCCCACGCTGTCGCGCTTCTCGATCACGGTGAACAGGTCCACAAAGGACTCGACATAGGTGTGCAGCACGGCGCTGTCGCGCGCGGAGAGAACGAACAGGTGCGGGCCCGGCGTGTGCTGGGGCGGCGCGGGCGGCGGCGCGCTTTCCAGCACCACATGGGCGTTCGCGCCGCCCGCGCCGAACGCGCTGACGCCCGCTCGCAGCGCGGACTCGCCCGGGACCGGGTGCCACGGCGCCCGCGTCCGCTGCACGGCGAACGGCGACGACGCGAAGTCGATGTGCGGGTTGAGGGTGTCCGAGTGCAGCGACGGCACGAGTTCGCGGTGCAGCATCTGCATGACGACCTTGGTCAGGCCCGCGATTCCGGCCGCGCTCTCCAGATGGCCGATGTTGGACTTCACCGAGCCGATGGCGCGGCTGCCCGGCGGCAGGTCGCCGAACGCCTGGCGGATGCCCTCGATCTCGATCGGATCGCCCAGCGAGGTCCCGGTGCCGTGTGCCTCAAGGTAGCCGATTGTGTGCGGGGAAACACCCGAACGCTCCACGGCCGCGCGGATCACGCCCGCCTGCGCGGCCGGGTTGGGCACGGTGTAGCCGCTGCCCTTGCCGGTGTGGTTGAGCTCGGTGCCCTTGATGACGCCGAACACGAAGTCGCCGTCGGCAAGCGCTTTCGCCAGCGGCTTGAGCACGACCGCGCCCACGCCCTCGCCGGGCACATAGCCGCTGCCGCCCTCGCCAAAGCTACGGCATCGGCCGTCCGTCGAGAGGAATTGCCCGGCGGCCAGCTGCAAGTACTTCTGCGGGTGGACCGAGACGTTCACCCCGCCCGCGATGGCCATAGTGGACTGGCCGCGCCGCAGGCTCTCGACGGCGAGGTGGATGGCGGTCAGCGACGACGAGCACGCGGTGTCCACGGCCATCGACGGGCCGCCGAGGTCGAGGCAGTACGACACGCGGTTCGCCACGGTGCAGTGCATCGCGGTCGGGTGCACGCCGTCCGCCGGGTCGGCGAGGAGCTGGTAGTGGTTCCACATGACGCCGACGAACACGCCGACCGTCTCGCCGTCGATCCCGTCCGGCCGGTAGCCCGCGTTTTCCACGGCCCGCCAAGCGGTCTTGAGGAACAGGCGCTCCTGTGGGTCCATCCGCTCGGCCTCGCGCCGGGAAATGCCGAAGAAAGCGGGGTCGAACAGGTCCACGCCGTCGAGGAACCCGCCCCAACGGCCGTAGGTGCGGCCCTCAGTTCCCTTGTCGGGGTGGAAGAACTCGGCGTGCGCCCAGCGGTCCTCGGGGATCTCGGTGACGCTGTCGACGCCATCGGCGAGGTTGTGCCAGAACGTGGTCAGGTCCGGCGCCTGCGGGTACTGGCCCGCGATGCCGATGATCGCGATGTCATCGACCGGCGGGTTTTCCTCGGGGTGGGGCGAGGCCGGGAACAGAGCTTCGACGCGGGCGGGTTCGCCGTAGGACACGACGATTCGGCCGCGGCCGCCGAACGCTCCCCACAGCAGGTCGAGCCCGGTGTCGGCGGGCAGTGGCCAGGTCCCGGTGTCGCGGCCCGCACGGGCGATGACCTCGTCAGCCACCCGCATCCCGCCCTCGGCCCAGAACGGCCAGCCCACCACCAGCCCCCGGTCGCCGACGAGGTGTTCGGCGTAGGCGTTGCCGTAGGCGTAGTCGCTCTGGCCGATGTTGGGCAGGGTCGCCGACACCGACGAGAAGACGACAAACAGGTCGGCGTCCTCGGTGGCCGCCATCAGGTTCCGGGTGCCCGCGACCTTGGCGGCCAGCACGGCGGCGACGTCGGCGTCGTCCTTGCGGAAGTACAGGCCGTCGCGAACCACGCCCGCGCAGTGGAAAACGCCGTCGATCCGGCCGAACATGGCGCGGGCCGTGGCCACCGCGCCGTTGACCTCGGCCGCGTTCGCCACATCCGCGCGGACGTACTGGACCCGGGCGCCCAGGGCTTCCCAGTCCGCGATCCGGGCGGCCAGGTCCGCGCTGAGGGAGCTTCGGCCGATCAGCAGCAGCCGGGCCTGAGCCTCCCGGGCGAGCCGGTCGGCGACCAGTGCGCCGAGCCCGCCCGCGCCCCCGGTGACGACGTAAACTCCCTTGTCCTTGGGCTTTCCGGGGACGGTGCGCGCCGGGGCGAAGCGGACAACCTCACGGGTGGCGCGGTAGCGGACCTCGGACTCGTCGGTCGAGTCGGCGAGTTCAGCGAGAACGGCGTCGGCTGAGGTGGTCTCGACCGCGCGGGCACGCACGATCGGTGTCTCCGCGGTCACCGTGCGGGCCAACGCGGCCACAGCGGCGTTCTCCGCGCCGCCGGGATGCGCGAACACCAGCCGCACTTCTTCTTCCGGCCTTGAGTCCACTATGGACTTTACTAGTCGCGTGAACGCTGAGTAAGCCGCCGGTATCGCCCCGGATGTGGGCTCCGGGGCGATCAGGACGTAATGGCGGGCGGCGGAGCCTTCCGGGAGCACGGTGACGTGCTTGCCCAGTTCCGCTGCCAGGGCCGGGGTGCCGCCAACGAGCACGACGTCGGTGGGCACGTCGCCCGGCGAGGTCGGCTGGGGCGACCACGCCGGGGTGACGACCCGCGCGGCGAGGTCGGCGGGGCGCTCGGCCGGGGCTTCGACGTGGGCGGCTGCCCCGGTGGGCTGGTAAGTCTCGTGCAGGTGCTTGGCCAGCGCGGCGATGTCGGAGAACTCGAACAGCAGCGTCGGATACAGCGAGGCGCCGACGTAAGACTCCAGTTCACGGCTCATGCCGAGCATGGCCGTCGAGTCCAGACCCAGGTTGTAGAACCCGGCCTTGGTGTCCACCGCGCCGGGCTCCACGCCGAGGGCACGGGCGACCATCCCGCGTAGGTGCGCGATGACGTCGTCCAGGCCCGCGGGCCCGGTGGCGGTCACATCGTCCAAGAGTCGGGTGATGAGCCCCGGGAAACGGATGCGCTTGCATGTCAGCTTCCCGAACCTCGCCAGGAACCGGCCGTGCTCGTCGACGATGGTGTAGTCGTTGTGCATGACGTCGCCGGACTCGGCGATGGTCTCGATCTGCGGCACCACAGCGAAAACGCGCCCGGTGATGGGCCGGGGAGCGCGGAACTCGCCGATGTAGACCGGGATGAACGGGTCGTCGTCTTTCGGCGGCGCCTGTCCGAAGGCGGCCAGGGTGGACGAGTCCAGCTTCGCCGGGTGCAGGTGGAAGGCCGCGTCGGTGGCCGCGGTGGCGGCGTCGAGACTCAGCTCGGCCACCAGGTAGTCCGGTCCTATGTGGAGCGACCCGAAGCAGCGCATGGCGTCGCCGTGCCGGATTTCCTCGGCGCGGGCACGGGCGTACAGCTCGTCCATGTCCAGCGCCCGCGCCCGCGCCCGCAGCGCGGCGAGGTCGACCGGGGCTGGCTCGGGCTCGTCGGCGAAGGTGAGCACGGCCTGGAAGTTGTCCCGGTACTCCGACACCGGCTCCCCGTCGCGCAGCCACCGGCTGGCCGCGGTGATCGTCCCGGCCGCGTCGATCCGCACCCGCACGTCCCGGTCGTGGCCGTCGGTGGTGACCATCGCCTCGTGGAACAGCACGTCCCGCACCACCGCGCGGCTGGTGTCCACGCCCCGCGCCGCTAGGATGCGGAACACGATGTCGAGGAACGTGACCCCCGGCATCACCGAAACCCCGTGCACCCGGTGGTTCTGCATGACGAAGTCGGAGTGCGCGAGCACCAGGTGGCACTCGACCGGAGCGAAACCTGTCGACATGGCTATCCCTCGGATCGCGAGTGGGCGGGGGCGAACTTCAGATCGAGAATCGACGCGCCGAACACCGGCGGCACGGCCACGGGCGGCTTCTCCACCGCGGCTGGCTTCATTGCCGCGGCCGCGGCTTCGACCCCGGTGGTCCGGTCGATCCAGTGCCGCTTGCGGCGGAACACGGGCGCGGGCAACGGGTCCCGGCCCGGCGCGCCGGTGTGCTCGGTGACGATCAGGTGGGCGTTGGTGCCGCCCAGCCCGAACGCGCTCACCCCGGCCGCGCGAACGCCATCGGTTTCCCACGGCCGCAACGTCGTGTTCGGGGTGAACGGCGACGCGGCGAAATCGAAGCGCGGGTTGGGAGACTCGCAGAACAGCGTCGGCGGTAGCTGCCGGTGCTTGAGCGCGAGCACCACCTTGAGCAGACCCGCCATGCCCGCCGCGGACAGCAGGTGCCCGACATTGGACTTGACACTGCCGATCGCGCAGAAGCCGCTGTCCGCCGTGGTCTCCCGATACACGTCGGTGAGCGCGCGCACCTCGATCGGGTCGCCGATCATGGTTCCGGTGCCGTGCGCCTCGACCAAACCGATATCCCTGGCGGACAAACCGCTCCGCGTCAACGCGCTGCGCACGACGTTGGCCTGGGCCGCCGGGTTCGGCGTGGTCAAACCCATGGTGTGGCCGTCGTTGTTGACCGCGACCGCGCGGATCACCGCGTGAATCCGGTCGCCGTCGGCGATGGCGCGCTCCAGGGTCTTGAGCAGCACCACGCCGCAACCCTCGCCGGGGACGAACCCGTTGGCGCGCTCATCGAAGGTGAAGCAGCGGCCGTCCGGGGACAGCGCCCCGGCCGCGCTGAACTCCAGATACGGCTGCTCGTCCAGGAGCACGTCCACCCCGCCCGCGACGGCGACTTCGGATTCGCCGTCGAGCAGGCTGCGACACGCGAGTTGGATGCCGACCAGCGACGACGAGCACGCGCTGTCCACCACCATGTTCGGGCCGCGGAAGTCGAACTGGTGCGCGACGCGGGCGGCGACGAAGTTCTGGTCCGTGCCCATGCCCGCCGCGCCGCCGCGGGCTCCGGTGCGCTCCCGGTAGTTCGACATGCGGGCGCCGACGAACACGCCCACATCCCGGCCCCACAGCTCCTTTTCCGGGTAGCCCGCGTCCGCCATGGCCGCGGCGGTGGATTCCAGGAACAGGCGGATCGCCGGGTCGAGACAGGTCGCCTCTTCCTCGGTCATGCCGAAGTAGTCGGCGTCGAAGTCCTCGATGCCCTCGACAAACCCGCCCCACTTGCTGATCGAGGCGTGCGGGTACAGCGCGGACTTGTCCCAGCGGGACGCGGGAACCTCGGTCACCGAGCAGCGTTTGGCCGTGAGGTTCGCCCAGAAGGCATTGGTGTCCGGGGCTTCGGGGAACCGGCAGGCCATGCCGATGACCGCGATCTCGCGGCCGGTGGGGATGGCAGGCCCCGGCTGGGGGGTGACCGGCGCCTGCCTGGTCGGGGCCGCGTCCGCGCCGAGGGCCGAGGACAGGGCGTTGAGGGTGGGGTGGCTCAGCAGGGTGCCGGGCTCCAGCTTGCGGCCGAGGTGCGCCTCGATCCGCTGCATGAGTTCGGCCAGCATGACCGACTCGACGCCCAGTTCCTCGAACAGCGCCGACGGGTCGAGTTCGGCCACCGGAATGCCCAGCAGCTCAGAGAACAGCCCGTAGAGCCAACTCGGCGGCTCGGCGGCCCGCTCCACCACCGGCTCGGCCTGGGTGGCGCGCGCGGCATGGGCGGGCAGCGCGGTGAGGTCGACGCCCGCGTCGAGCGGACGGGCTGGCACCAACCGGGTGTGCGGTGACGCGAGCGCCAAGTCCAGCAGCGCCAGGCCTTCCGCGTCGGTGAGGGAGTCGACGCCCACGAGCGCGCAGCCGTCCGGCTGCGCCGCGCCCATGCCCGCCGCGCGCCAGGTCGGCCAGTTCACCGAGCGGAAATACGGTCGGCCAGTGCGAACCTGGTAGTCCGCGAACAGGTCCAGGTAGGCGTTGGCGGCCGAGTAGTCGAGCACGCCGGACGCCAGGCCGGGAGCCACCGCGGACAGCGACGAGAACAGCACGAAGAAGTCGGGCCGGTCTCCCGCGCACAGGTCGGCCAGGGTGTGCAGGCCGTCGACCTTGGGGGCCAGGACGGCGGCGAGGTCGTCGTCCTCCTTGTGCACGAACGACGGCCTGCCCGCCGGGCCTCGACCGGCGCAGTGCACGACACCGCCAATCGGGCCGAGCGCGCGGACTCGGTCGAGGAACCGCGAAAGCGCGGCCCGATCACTGAGCGGTCCAGTGTGGACGATCACTTCGACGCCCGCCTGCTCCAGGTCCGCGATGTCGGGGGCGACGTCCCGCAACCCGGTCAGCGCGATCTTGCGTGCCCCGCGCGCGACCAGATGCCGGACCACCAGCGCCCCGATTCCCCGCGTGCCGCCGGTGACCAGGTACGTCCGCGCCGGGTCAATGGTCCCGGGCGCATGCGCCGACGTCACCGGCGCGAGACGCGGCACCAGCCGAACCCCGCCCCGCACCGCGACGTCGCCCTTGCTCTCCGCGGAGAACTCGGCGGCGATCGTCCCGGCGGACGGCTCGTCCACGTCCAGCACGGCCGCTGCGACCCGTGGGTACTCCGCGCCGAGCATCCGCACGAACCCGGCCACCACACCGCCTGCCAGGCTCGGCGCGGGCCCTGCTGGCCCGAGAAGCCCTCGGGTCACCTGGAGAATCCGCAGGTCCCGCCCCCGGGCGCGGCTCACCAGGGACCGCAGCGCCGCCAAGCGCGGCGCCCACGGGCGGTCCGCCCCGTCCAGGTCGGTCAGGTCGAGGACGCCGTCGGTCTCCGGAATCGGCTGCCCTTCCGGGACAAGCCGGGCGCCGAGCAGGTCGGCGACGTGGCGGGCCAACGCAGCGGTCGCGGCGGTGTGCAGGACGACGGCCTGCCCGGTGAACGTGCGATCGCCGAAGTCCGCGACCGTCCACACCGGAACGTGCAGCGGCACGGCCACGTCAACGGCCACGTCAACGGGCTCGGGCAGCCAGTAGCGCTTGCGGTCGAACGGGTACGAGGGCAGGCCGGTGATCCGCGCCGGGCTCGCGTGCAAGGTGGCCCAGTCGACGCGCCCGCCGCCAACCCAGTGCTCGGCGAGCCCGCGCAGCTCGTGCTCGTCCGGCGGCGTCGTCGCAGCGGCGGCGAGCGCGCCGGGCGGCGCGGTCGCGCCGGGAGTGCGGCCGGTCACCACGGTCGACGGCTGCCCGGCCAGGTGTCGGTCGAGTTCGGCGAGCAGGTGCCCGTGGTCGCGGGCCACCACCGCCAGCCGCTCCCGCAGCGGTTCCCGGCCGATTTGGAGCGTGTGCGCGATGTCCGCCAGCGCGGGCAGGCCGGACGCGGTTCGCTCGCCCGCGTAGGTGGCGATCAGGTACGCGCCGAGGTCCTGCGGCGAGGTGGAACCGTTGCCGGGCAACGCCGCCGGGACTTCACCGTTGGCGATCCGCCGCAACTGCCCCAGCAGCGCGTCATAGTCGACCGGTGCGGCCGGGGCGTCCGAGCCGCGCAGGAAGTCGGCCAGCCGCTCCGCCACCCCCCGCAGCGCCTCGGCGTCCCTGGCCGAAAGCACGATCAGCTGCGGACCAGCCACGGTGGACGTTTCCGGCGCGGCGATGAACTCTTCGACCACCACATGGGCGTTCGCGCCGCCCGCGCCGAACGAGCTCACCCCCGCCCGCCGGGGCATCGGCGTGCCGTCCGCGCCGCGGGCCGCGGGCCAAGCCTGCGCCCGGGTCTGCACGCGGAACGGCGAGGAAGCCCAGTCGATGTTGGGGTTCAGCTCGTCGGCGTGCAGGGACGGCACCAACGTGCGGTGCCGCAGTTGCAGAATGACCTTGGTGAGCGCGGCGATCCCCGCCGCGGCCTCCGGGTGGCCGATGTTGGACTTCACCGACCCGATCGCGCACGCCCCGGGCGCCAACGCCGTCCCGGCGAACGCGCGGGTCAGCCCGTTGACCTCCACCGGGTCGCCGAGCTCGGTGCCGGTGCCGTGCGCCTCCAGGTAGCCGATGGTCGCCGGGTCGACCCCGGCGCGGCGCAGCGCGTCGAGCACCAGCGCGCCCTGGGCGACCGGGTTGGGAACCATGTAGCCGTTGGTCTTGCCGCCGTGGTTGATCGCGGTGCCCTTGATCACCGCGTGCACCCGGTCGCCGTCCGCGACGGCCTGGGCCAGCGGTTTGAGCAGCACCGCGCCGACGCCCTCGGCGGGCACGAACCCGTCGCCGCCCTTGCCGAACGCGCGGCACCGGTGGTCGGTAGAACTCATCTTGAGCCGGTCCTGCTGGATGAACTTGTTGGGGTGCAACGACAGGTTCACGCCGCCCGCCAGCACGACCGCGCATTCGCCGCGCCGCAGGCTTTCCACGGCCAAGTGCAGCGCGGTCAGCGACGAGGAGCACATCGTGTCCACGGCGAGGCTGGGGCCGGTGAGGTCGAGGAAGTACGACACCCGGTTGGCGATGCCCGCGACCGCGGAGCCCGCGTCGGTCGGCGTCCCGGCCTGGGTGCGCTCGACGCCGAAGAACGGGTACTCGTTGTACATCACGCCCGCGAAGACGCCGACCTTCGAGTCGTGCCGCTCGGCGAGCCGCGCGCGGGTGTAGCCCGCGTCTTCGAGGGTTTCCCAGGCTATCTGGAGGAACAGCCGCTCCTGCGGGTCCATCAGCTCGGCGTCGCGCGGGGTGATGGAGAACAGCAGCGGGTCGAAGGTGTCCACATCGGACAGGAAGCCGCCCCACATCAAGTGGGTCGGCCAGCCGGGTCGGGCGCGGTCGGCGGGCAGCGGGGTCACGCAGTCGCGGCCGTCGACCAGGTTGCGCCAGAACGTGTCCAGGTCGTCGGCCTGCGGGTAGCGGCCCGCGATGCCGATCACCGCGATGTCGCCGGGGCCGTCCTGCCACGGCCAGTCGCCCTCCGAGCCGCCCTTGTGGTCGTCGTCGTCCTCCTCCGGGCCGTCCTCGACCAGGTGTTCCAGCGCGCCCGCGACGCCGGCGAGGTCGGCGTGCTCGAAGAACAGGGTGCGCGGCACGTCCGGGAACTCGGCCTGGAGCAACGCGTTCACCTTGGCGATGAGCTGCGAGTTCAGGCCGTAGTGCTCCAGCGGCACCCGGGCGTGCAGCCGGGCGACGGGAATGCCGGACGCCTCGGAGTAGGCGCGCTTGACGAACGCCACGGTGTCTTCGCTGGCCTCACGGGGAAGCGGCGCCACGGCGGGCGCCTCGGCCACGACCGGTTCGGCGACCACCGGCTCCGGCTCGGGCGGCGAACCCGCGGCCAACCAGTGCCGCTCGACCGCGAACGGGTACGTGGGCAGGGAAACCCGCGACGACGGCGGCAGCCAGTAGCGGTGCCACTCCACGTGGTAGCCCTCGATCCAGCTCGCCACCGCGTCGTACTTGTCGGCGGGCTCGACCCGGGCCGCGGCCAGCGCGGCGTCGACCTCGGCGGTGAACATGCCCTCCACCGGGCGGCCCGCGAGATAGCCGCGCAGGCAGGCCAATAGCTCGGGAATGTCCGCCGCGGTCAGCGCGAGCCGGTGCGGCAGGTGCGCGCGGCCGGTTTGCAGGGTGTACGCGATCTCGGCGACCGCGGGGGCGAGGCCGGAGGCGTGCCGGTCGGCCAAGTGCTCGTACAGGTTGCGGGCGGACGCTTTCAGCGCGGGCGCGGTCGCCGCGGACAGCAGCACCGGGTACTTCCGGCCCGCGGGCCCCGGCCGCGGCACGCGCGGTTCCGGGCCGCGCACGAGGACGTGCCCGTAGGTGCCGGTGGCGCCGACGGCGTTGACCATCGCGCGGACCCGGCCGTCCTCGGCGGACGCGCGCAGCGGCTGCGGCGCGTCGACCAGGGTGACCGGCAGGTCGTGCCAGGCGATGAGCGCGCTGCGCTCGTCGGCGGCCAGGGTCGGCGCGATCTGCCCGTGTTCCAGTTGCAGCAGCACCTTGATGAGCTGCGACACCCCGGACGCCGCCTCCAGGTGCCCGATGTTCGGCTTCACCGTGCCGACCGGCACCGGCCGCGGCGCGTCGGCGAACACCGTGCCCAGCGCTTCCAGCTCAGCCGCGTCGGCGACGCTCGCGCCTGCCGCCGCGCACTCCACATAGTCCACTTCGGACGGATCGCGGCCCGCCTCGGTCAGCGCCCGCGCCATCGATTCGGCCAGGGCGTCGGCGTTCGGCGCGCCGAACCGGCTGGACCGGCCAGAGTGCCCGACCCAGGTGCCCTCGATGATCCCGTGCACCACGTCGTGCTCGGCGACCGCGGCCGCGGCGGGCCGCAGCACGATCACCCCGCAGCCCTCGCCGGGCGCCCACCCGGACGCCGTGTTGTCGAAGGCGGACTGGCCGCCGGAGGTGGTGACCAGCCCCAGGTCATCGAGCAGCCGCAGGTGGTACGGGTGCGCCAGCAGGTTCGCCGCGCCGACCACGGCCGCGTCGCATTCGCCGCGCCGCAGGCTTTCCACGGCCAGGTGCAGGGCGGCCAGCGACGACGAGCACGAGGTGTCGACCGCGATGCTCGGGCCGCGGAAGTCGAAGAAGTACGAGATGCGGTTCGCGATATCCGACGCGGTCGCCGACACCGTCGCCGCCGCCCCCCGCTGCCACGCATCCGCGCCGACCTGTCGGTAGTCCTGCCACATCGAGCCGATGAACACCCCGACCCGGCCGGACTGGCGGCTCAGCGAGTCCGCGGTGTGCCCGGCGTTCTCCAGCGCTTCCCAGACGGTTTGCAGCAGCAGCCTTGTCTGGGGGTCAAGGGTTTTCGCCTCGTCCGGGGAGGTGTGGAACAGCAGCGCGTCGAAGGTGTCGATCGCGTCGAGGAATCCCCCGGTGAGGTCCGTCTCGCCACCGGGGCTCAGCGCGGCGCGGCGACCGGCGGGCACCGGGCCGGTGGAACGCTTGCCGGAACGCAGGTTCTGCCAAAACTCGGCCAGGCTGGCCGCGCCCGGGAACCGGCCCGCCATGCCGATGACGGCCACCTCCCCGCTGTCGCGCCGGTCGCCGCGCCCGCCGGTGTCGTCCGGCTCGCCGCCCGGGTCGCCCGAGTGCGCCTCGAACGGCGGCCGGACCCCGTTGCCGCTCGGCTCGTGCTCGGCCGGTCCGCCGAGGAACCCGTGCAGGAACACGTGTCCGTCGTCCAGCGCGAAGTCCTCGGTCAGCGACACCGCGCCGATCGGGCACAACCCGACCCCGGCCGCCGCCTGCCCCATGAGCAGAAGCTGCCCGAGGTACCCGGCCTCCAGGGTCAGGTACCGCAGGCTTTCCTCCTGGTACAGCGGCTCGATCCCGTGCGTCTGGCCGATCAGGTAGACGCCGAACCCGGACGCGTCGAAGACGGGCCGGTTGTAGAAGAAATGGTGCGACCGGTCGAGTTTCGGGGTCGCGGTGATGAGCCGCAGTTCGTGTCCGGCGGGGTCGTAGTAGTAGACGCCTTCCCCGACGCCTTCGACGGCGTTCGGCCGCACATGCAAATAAACCTGCACCGAGTAGGTGTCGCCCGCCGACGGGTAGAGCAGGCGAGTGCGGCCGTCGACCGAGGTTTCCCTGAGCAGGCCCAGGAACCGGCTGAACGCCGCGTGCGACAGCGGTCCAGCCCCGAAGTCGCGGCGGCTCGCCCGCCACGCGAAGTGCTCGCGCGGCACCGCGACGTCATCGAGCCGGACCACGCGCTCGCCGGGCGCCGCCCGCCGCCGGTTGCGTTTGGCGCTCTTGAACGCCTTCTGCTGCTCCGGCGAGAACAGGTCGACCGGTTCGGGCTCCGGTTCGGCCGCGACCACCTCCACTGGGCCGAGTTGGCGGGCGATCGAGGCGACCGTCGGCTCGTTCAGCAGGGCCGAGACCGGAACCCGGGTGCCATAGCGGTCGTGCAGGGCGTTGGAGACCTGGACCATGGTGAACGAGGTCGCGCCCTGGTCCCACAGGTCGGTCGCCGGGTCCACTGTGGGCAGTCCGAGCCGTTCAGCGAAGATCGCGGCGATCTCGGTGACCAACTGCTGGTGCGACGGCTCGACCGGCTGCTTCGGCGGTGTGGGCCGGTCGGTCACCGGCCACGGCAGCGCGTCCCGGTCCAGTTTCCCGTTCGCTGTCGCGGGAAAGGTGTCCACGAAACCGACGAAGTTGGGCACCATGTACTCGGGCAGCGTCTGCCCGGCGTACACCCGCAGCTCCCGCACCGACGGCGGCGTGTCCCCAGCCGGGATCACGTACGCCACCAGCTTGCGGTCCCCGGAGCCGTCGTCGCGGGCCAGGACGACGACCTCGGTCACCGACTCGTGCTGGCGCAGCCGGTGCTCGATCTCGCCCAGCTCCACCCGGAACCCGCGGATCTTGACCTGGTTGTCCGCCCGGCCAAGGAAACACAGGTTCCCGTCCGGGAAGTAGCTCGCTCGGTCCCCGGTCATGTACAGCTTCTCGCCCGGGTGGAACGGGTCGTCGATGAACCGCTCGGCGGTCAGGTCCGGCCGGTTCACGTATCCCAGCGACAGGACCACGCCGCCGATGTAGAGGTCGCCCTCGACGCCGACCGGCACCGGCTCCAGGTTCTCGTCCAGCACGTGGTAGCGGGCGTTGTCGATCGGCTTGCCGTAGGGGATGCTGCGCCAGGCCGGGTCGATGTCCCCGATGCGGAACCAGTTCGACCACACCGTGGCCTCGGTCGCGCCGCCCAGGCTGATCATCTCGGCGTTCGGGAACACCGGGCGCAGCTCGCCGGGCAGCGACAGCGGCGTGTAGTCACCGGAGAGGAACACCAACCGCAGGTCGCGGGTGCCCGGGTGCCCCTGCTTGGCCGCCAGCAGCGGCGCGAGCTGGTTGAGCGTGGTCGGCGCGGAGTTCCAGAACGTGATCGGCTCGGTGAGCAGCAGCTCCAGCAACAGCTCCGGGTCGCGCTGCTGCGCCGCGTCGGCGATATAGAGGCTGGCGCCGCAGCCCAACATGCCGAAGATGTCGAACACCGACAGGTCAAAGCCAAGCGAGGTCACGCACAAACCCACATCGGTCGGTCCAAAATGGAATGTGCGGTAGCACCAGTTCAGCAGGTTGTGCACGGGCCGGTGGGTGACCGCGACGCCCTTGGGCTTCCCGGTGCTGCCCGAGGTGAAGATGATGTACGCGCGGTTGTCCACACTCGCCGTGGGGACCGGGTTGGTGTCGGCCGATCCCGCGTCCTCCTCGGTGTCCGCGTCGACCTCGATCACCTCGATCGACGCGGCCACCGGCCAGCGCGCGGTGTCGGTCGTCGTCAGCACGATCGAGCAGCGCGCCTCGGCCAGCATCACCGCGGCGCGTTCGGCGGGCAGGCCGGGTTCGACGGGCAGGTAGAGCCCGTCCGCCTTGAGGATGCCCAGGACGGCGGCGATCATCTCCGGGCCGCGGCGCATTCCGATACCCACCACGGTTTCCGGCCCGACTCCGCGCCGCTTGAGCCGCCAGGCGATCGCGTTCGCCTGCCGGTTCAGCTCGCCGTAGGTCATCGCGCCGCCCGACCACCGCAGCGCGACCGCGTCCGGGGTCCGCGCGGCGTGCCGCTCGAACGCCAGGTGAATCGGCCCGTCACAGGGGAAGTCGCGGGCCGTGTCGTTCCACTCCACCAGGATCTTGTGCCGCTCGTCGCCGCTGCCCCCGGTCCAGGCCGCGTCGTCGTCCTCCAGCGCCCGCACCAGCCGGGTGAACTCGGCGAACATCGCCGCGACCGCGCCGTCGGGGAAGTCCGCTTCCACCACGTCCCAACAGAAGCGGAACCCGTCGGCGTCCAGTTCGCCGATGCAGTCCAGCGACACGTCGGGGGTGTAGGTCATCCACTCGCCCGCCCGAGCGCCCGAGGGCAGCGGCTCGTGCCGGAACAGGCTCGTGTACACGACCGGGAACGCGTACGTGCCGGTGCGCCGCTCCCGGTTGACGATCTTGCGCAGCTCCGTCAGCCCGCTGACCGCGTCCGCGCGGGCGTCGGCGTCCAACTCGGCCTGATACGCCTGCGCCGCGGCCACCACGGACCGCTCGGCGGGCCCACGGCGGACCCAGCTCAGGCTGGTCTGCTCCGCGGGCCGGAACCGCTGCCGCGCCTCCGGGAACCGCACCACCGACACGGTGAACTCGTCGCTGAATCGGACCGACAGCGCCTTGCCCAGCACCGCGAGCAACACCGCGTCCGCGGTGACGCCGTGCCGCTCGCACCGCCGCGCGAATCCCGCCCAGTCCCGGATCTCACCGGTGAGCCGGGTGCGCCGCCGCCCGGCCGACGCCCGCGGCTGGGTGGTGATCTCGGGCCCCGGCGGCAAGTCGGCCAACCGCTCGCGCCAATGCCGTTGCCAGTCCAGGAAATCCGACGCGAGCCGCGCGTGCTCGCGGGCCGCCCGCTGCTCCGCGTAGGGCGCCTGCGGCCGCGGCTCGGCCGTGGGGTCGAGGTAAACCCGCAGCAGCTCGCGGGCGATGAGGTGGATGCTCACCGCGTCGGCCAGCAGCAGGTCGACCGCGACGTGCACCGTGGCCCCCGCCCGCGACCGCGTGGCCCGCACCTCGAAGTGGTGCCACCGGGCCAGCGGGAACGCCGCCCCCACCATCGCGTCCCGGGCGGCGGCGTCCACCGCGCCGTGCTCGTCCACATCGGACACTTCGGTCACCGGAACCCGCCACCGCGAAGCCGTGTCCCGCCGCACCCGGATGCGCCCGTCGCCGGACACCGCGCTGCGCAACACATCGTAGGCGCCGATCACCCGCAGCGCGGCGGCTTCCAACCGGGCGATGTCGAGGTCGCCGTCGAGGTGGAAACTGGTGTGCACCTGGCACCCGTCCCACGCCGTGGCCTCGCCCGCACGGGCGACGAAGTACGCCTGCTGCAACTCGTTGAGCTGCCGAACCTCGAACCGCGGCGTGGTCGCCAACTCCCGCAGGTTGTTCACCAGGGCCGCGAACGCCGCGTCGGCCACCCCGGGGCCCACCATCGCGTCGGCGACGTCCCACTGGAGGTGCAGTTCCCCGTCTTGCTGCCACATCTGGTGGTCCAGCGCCACTCCCGAGGTCTGGCTGACCGCGTAGTCGACCTGGGCGGCGAACCCGTCGTCCGTCCCATCCGGGATGGCGTCGAGCATGCTGGTGAACACCACCGGCAACGACACCTGCCGCCGCACGGCCCGCCGCGCCCGCAACTCGCGCTGCACCGCCACCCCGCAGACCGACGAGTGCTGCACCGCCTGCCACAGCTGCTTGTGCGTCCGCGCCGCCGCCTCGTCCAACCGCACCCCGGCCGTGTCGTCGGCGAGGAACAGCGCGCTGGCCGTGAACGGCCCCACCAGGTTCCCCACCTCACCCGGCAGCCGGACGCGGTTGTTGGTCGTCACCACCAGGGAAAACGGCGCCTGTCCCCCGTGCCGCGCCAACACTTCCGCGAACAGCGTCAGCACCAGCGACGTGGGCGAGACGTCCCAGGCTCCCGCCAGTTCCCGAATGGCCGCCCACTCCCGAGCGCTGAGCGAGTCCCGAATCGGCCGCCGCGTCATATCGTCGCGCCCCGGGGTGTCGCCGAGCGCGGGCCCGTCCGGCAGGTCACGCAGCAGTTCGACCCAGTAGTCCAGATCGGCCGCGTACGCCGCGGTGTCCTCCTGCGCTGTCAACGCCCCCAGGCAGTCGCGCACGCTGACCGAGGACGTGGGCAGCACGTGTCCCGGGTCCCGATACAGCGCAGCCCACTGCGTGAGCAGCAACGCCAGCCCGCGCCCATCGGTGATCACCGCGTCCAGACTGAGGTGAACCCGCCCGCCCCCGTCCCCCCGGAGCGTCACTTCGACGTCGAACAGCGGCGACACGCCAACCGGGTAAGTCTTGTGCGACAGCCGTTTCCGCACCTCGGCGACATGCCGCTCCTGCTCGGCCGCCGCGGCGGAAGCCAGATCGTGGACCACCAGCGTCCACTCAGGACTTTCCGCCGCGACCCGCTGCCGCCCGTCCGCGGTGAGCACCGCCCGCAGCATGTCGTGGTGGGCCACCAACCGCGCCCAGCCATCCCGCAGCCGGTCGACGTCCAGGTCGTCGACCTCGAACTCCCGGTAGAGGTGGCACCCCACCGCGTCCGAGGTCAGCTCGGCCTGCTTTCCCAACACATAAGCCTGCTGAATGGGCGTCAACCCGAACGGCTCGCCCGCGCTGGCGCCATCACCCCGGACGACAACCCCGGTAGCCCGCGATACCCCGCCGACAGCCCCAGACCCGAGATGATCCGCCACCCGCGCCACCAGCTCGGCGAAGTCCGCGCTCCGCCCCACCCAGTCGATAGGGATGTCAACGGAGAACTCGGTCTGCAACGCCAACCACAACCGCGCCGCCGCCATCGAGTCCAACCCATAGGCCCGCAACGAGGCCCCGAGGTCAGGCGCGACACCGGCCGGAAGCAGCTCGGCCAGCACCCGCACCACAGCCGCCCGAACCCGCTCCCGAACCCCACCGTCCCGAGCCACAGCCCGACTGCCCCTAGTGCCGTCGCCTGGCGCCATTGCACACTCCCCAAGAGAAGGTCCGTCGCCCACGCGGCACACCCGGAAATGCTTTGGCCACACAAGCTTTTCCCAAGTCACCTGCCGCACCTCGACGCTACTGACGCCCTCCCGCCCTGCCTGCTCAGCTTTGAGCAGGCCCCGGCAGTGACTGGGACACCCGCGTGCACGGTCAGGCTGAGCGCTCTCGTCGGCGCTCACGAACAGCAGGTGCGTGCGATCCTCCGGGCCTGAAACGACAGCTCTATCGGCGAGTCGACAGGCCAGGCCCATGCGCACGAGCATCTTGTCCCGCCCGCGCGGCCCCGGCCAGAGCGCCGACGAAGGACCAGCTTGTGGGCTGGTCGCGCCGGTCGCTGAAGTAGATCGCGCGGACCATCGTCAGCCCAGCCGGTTCCCCTGGGAGAGCGGATTGTCGGCCGCGTCACAAGGTTGGTGACTTTCCGATCACTGCCCCTAGGCTGGGCGCCATCGGCGAGATGTCCGGTTCAGGGAAGTGGTGGAGATGCGTCGAGCCATAGCGGCGGCGACCGTGGCGATCGCGGCGATGACGGGGAGCGGCGCGGTGGCGTCGGCGGCGTCCCCGGGGTTCTGGGTCAATGACATCTGGACCCTCAACCCGGTGCTCAAGGTCGGCGAACCCCTGGAGGTCGCCACCCAGGACTCCGCGTCCGCGCTGTGCGGGTTGTTTCCCGAGGCGAAGGACGCGTGGCCGAAGGTCAGGAGCAGCGCGGTGGACACAACGGCCCGCCCCCTGGTCAAGGGGGAAGGCGGCAGCCTGATGTTCCTGCCGTGGCCGCCCGCCGTGCGACACCCGGGCGAGCACCGCATCTACATTGTGTGCTCGAAGGACGGGGTGGAGCGGGTTCAGGAAGGCCCGCTCGTCACCGTACACCCGTCGTAGTTCCCGCTCCGCCGTTCAGCCTGGCGACAACGGGGAGAACGCCACGTCCACCATGCTGCCCTCGACAAAGATTCGATTCCAAGTCCCGCCGCCTTTCTGCGGCGAGATGATCTCGTTGAGGTAGATGCCTCGGGTGGCGTCGTCCATTCGCTGGTGCATGTCGATCAGGTCGTAGTAGGCCGACAGCGACTCCATGTGGATCAGCCAGTGCACGTAATCCGCCCCGCCGAACGCTTCCTCGTACAGGAACGACGAGGCCACGGCGGGCAGGTGCGTGTTGATGTCCTCGGTGATCTGTCGGGCGAACATCCGGGCCTCGGCCCGAAACGCGTACTTCGTCACCGCCGACCGGTGGATGATCACGCCAGCGTTGGCCGAGTGCACCAACTGGTCCGCGGGCACAGCGGTCTGCCCGGCCGCGGGGGGCACCACCAGGTCCGGTTTGGCCGTGTCGACACCGGCACCGTCCGGCAGAGCCTCGTCCGTGCCGTACATGCCCCAGTGCTGCGGGATCAGCAGCGTCTCGGAAACCGAGCCGTCGACGTACATCGGGTCGGTTCCCGCGTCATCGAAGGCCGACTCGACCGCCGCGTAGTCGCCCAGCGACCGCAGGTGCAGCAGCCAGTGCAGTCGGTCCCGCCGCCCGAACGCCTCTTCGTAGACCAGGACCGTCGCCGCGCCCTGGCACTTCACGTTGATCTGCTCGGCCAGCTCCAGCGCCGCCCGTCGCCCCGCTTTCCGGTGCTGGTTGCGCAACTGGGCTGTCCGCTCCACCACCACGCCGCAGTTCGCGGAGTGCAGAAGGGCCTCCACCGCAAGGGAAGTCTGCCTCGCCGCTGTCATCACACGCTCCTGTTCTGGCAGAAACCGGCGAGCACCTCAGCCGCCCCCCGCATCAACCGTTCCGCGATCAGATCCACATGCCGTGCCCGCCAGTCCTGCAGGTCGGTGCCTTCCACGACCCGGTTGAACGCGCCGATCGCGGGCCCGCACTGAATCTGGTAGTTGACCCGCTGGTCCGGCACGCCTTCCATGGCCCAGCGCACCGACCGCGCGAAGTACCACTGGAACGCCAGCGCCATCCGCTGTTTGCCGCTCCGCTCGGCCTTGGCGATCTCCTTCTGCCGTCCCCGGCCTAGGTGGTACGCCTTGGTCTCGGCCCACACGTCGGCGAACGACCGCTTGAAGTACGTTTCCTCGATACTGGCCCGGGTGCGCTCGTCGATCTCGTCCCACGAGTCGTATCGCCGGTAAAGCTGGTAAAGCTTGTTCCCTCGGGCGGCGAACAGCGTGCCCTTCCGCACCACCTGGACCTGGGCGCCGATCTCGAACATGTCCCCGGCTGGCGCGTACGCGGTGTCTTGGACGTCCAACGTGGACAGAATGTCCTTCACGACGTCCGACGTCCCGCTCTCGGGTGAGCACTGGTTGATCGACCCCGTCATCACGAAGTCCGCCCCCAGCACCAGCACCGCCGCCACCGACTCCGGTGAGCCGATCCCGCCCGCGGCCCCGATCCGGATGCGCCGGGGATAGCGGTGCTCGGCCATCATCCGGTCCCGCAGCCGGAGCATCGACGGCAGGAGGGTGAGGGCGGCACCGCCATCGGTGTGCCCACCGGAGTCGGCCTCGACGCAGACGTCCTCGCTGACCGGCAGCGTCCGGGCGACCGTGGCTTCCTCGTCGGTCAGCTTTCCCTGCTGCCGCAGCCGTTCCACGATCGCGGCGGGCGCGGGCGCCATGAACGCCGCGGCCACCTCGGGCCGGGACACCTTCGCCAGCACCCGGTGCGGCGCGTGGCACGTGCCCGCGGCGTCGATTCGGGAGCCGTGGTACCGGAAGCGCACGATCGCGGGCGTGATCTGGGTGAACCCCGCCGCCTCGGTGAACCGGACCCCGTGCCGCAGATACAGCTCGACCACGGATTCCTCGAACCCGGGATCGTCCAGCGAGTGCAGCAGGTTCATCCCGTACCGGCCGTCTGGACCGAGGGCGGCCTTGATCGTGGTGATGGCGTCCTCGACCGCGGCGAGGCTCAGCCCGCCAGCGCCGAAGAACCCCATCAGCCCGGCCTTGCCCATCCGGATCACCAGGTCGGTCGAGGCGATCCCGCGGAACATGGCCCCGGCGAGGTAGGCGTAGCGGATGCCGTAGTCCCGCCGGAACTCCGCCGACCCCAGGTCCTCGGCCCGCAGCCCGCTCGTGCGCGGCGCGACCGGTTCCAACACGACCGGCTCGACCGGCTCGATCGCTTCGGCCGCGGCGGGCACCGGGTCGGTGACCGCCGACTTCCACAGGCCTGCCAACACCCGTCCTGGCCCCAGTTCCTCGACCTCTTCGACCCCGTGGTCGATCAGGTACCGCATGGATTCCGCCCACCGCACCGGTTTGCGGATCTGCTCCGCCAGCAGGGCGCCGACCTCGCCGGGCCGGTAGGGCCGGGCCGTGACGTTGGCGATCACCGGCACGCTCGGGTCGGCGAAGGCGACCTTCCCCAGCACTTCTGCGAACTCGGCGGCGGCTTCGGCCATGTAGCGGGAGTGGAACGCGGCGCTGACCTTCAGCGGCACGCACCGCGCCGCCTTGTCGCGCTCGATGAGGATCGTGGCGGCCCGGATGCCCTCTGGCGGCCCGGACAGCACAACTTGCGTGCGGCTGTTGAGGTTGGCGATGTCGACGCCGGTGTCCGCCCCGCCACCGAGCAGTTCGGCCACCCGGTCGGCGTCGATCCCGACCACCGCGGCCATGCCGCCGCCGTTGGCCCTGGCCATCAGCTCGCCGCGCCTGCGCACCAGGTCGACGCCGGTGGCGAAGTCGAAGCAACCCGCGGCGAACAGCGCGTCGTACTCGCCGAGACTGTGGCCCGCCAGGTACTTCGGCGCGGGCAGGTCGCGGGCGCGGGCGAGGTAGGTCAGCGCGTTGACCACGAACAGGGCGGGCTGGGCGTACTGGGTCCGCCGCAGCCGGTTGTCCGGGTCTTCCAGGCACAACTGGGCGATCGAGTACCCGAGGATCGCATCGGCCTGCCTGGTCAGCTCGGGGTAGCGGTCGAAGAGTCCGGCGCCCATGCCTTTGCGCTGCGAACCCTGACCGGGGAAAACCAACGCGACCATGGTGCTACGCCTCCCAGGGGAACTTCTGGTGGGTCGTGAACTCGGCGATGCGCCGGGCGACGGACTCGTCCGCCATCAGGCGCGCGAACTCGCGCAGCGCCCGGTCCTCGGTGGCGTCCGATGTGGACCATTGGGCGCGGCAGTAGCGCTTGAGGTCGGCCACCGTCGAGGTGTCGAGCCGCCGCAGCCTGCCCAGCAGCGCCCGCACGGCGGTGTCCGGCCGCTCGGTCAGCTGGTCGACCAAGTGGAACCGCTCGGCGGCCTCGGCGGTCACAGACTGGGTCGACAGGGTCATGGTGTACGCCTTCTGAAACCCGACGCGCCGGATCAGGAACGGCAGCACGCAGCAGGGCAGCAGTCCCCACAGCGCTTCCGGCAGGCTGAACTGGCTGCGCGGGGTGGCGAAGACGAAGTCGCTCGCCGCGACCAGGCCGACACCGCCGCCCGACGTCCAGCCATCCACAGTGGACACGATGACCCGGGAGCTGAGCGTGAACCGGCGGAGCAGGCCGAGAAAAGCCTCTCCGCCAGCGTCCGCCAGTCCGCCGCCTTCGCCGAGGTGCCCGGTCGCGGCGTCGAAGTCGAGCCCGGAGCAGAACACGCCGTCCACGCCCTGGAGCCGCACGACACGGCACTCCGGGTCGGCTTCGGCGTGGTCGATGACGGCGGCCAGCTCGGCGAGCAGCGCGCCGCTGATGCCCGCGCGGCCCAGGGTGACCTGGTGGACGCCGGACTTCCGCTCGACGGTCAGGGCGGCGGTCACGTCAGAACCCGGTGGTGCGCCCGGACTTGAGCGGAGTCAGCACCAGGTCGTGAATGGTGCCGTCGACGAACGTCTTCTCCCACGAGCCGCCACCCTTGGCCAGGGCCACCCGTCGCTCGCGGAGAATCCGCCGGTATTCCTCGTCTTCGCGGCCCAGCGCGACGAGCTTGCGGTAGTCGTCCAGGGTCTTGAGGTGCAGGGTCCAGTGGATACGGTCCTGGCGCCCGAAAGTCTCCTCGAACAGGAACACCGACGCCGAGCCGCGCAGGGTGGTGTTGATGTGCGCGGCCCACTCGTAGGCGAACTGCCGGGCTTCCTCGCGGAACTCGTACTTGCAGTGCGCCGTGCGCATGATGGTCACGCCCGCGTTTCCGCTGTGCAGCAGCTCGGCCGCCGGGACGCTGGTCTGGTGGGACGCCGGGTCGGCGAAGTAGGACGGGTCCTCGTCGTCCTCGTCGTGGTCGCCGACGCCGTGCTGCGGCACGATGACGCGCTCGCTGAAGGTGCCCTCGATGAACATCCGCTCCCAGTTGCCGCCGCCATCCTCGGCGAGGCGGTCGCGTTCGGTGATGTCCTTGAACGTCTTGTCGTGGTCGACCAGCTCCAGGATGACCCGGTAGTCGTTGGGGTTCTTGAAGTGCTGCACCCAGTGCACCCGGTCCTGCTGCCCGAACAGCTCCTCGAACACGACGATGGTCGCCTTGCCCGCGAGCGGCTTGTTGAGGAACGAGGCCAGTTCCAGGGCGAACTCGCGGCCTTCGCGCCGGTGCTCGTAGCGCAGCTGGCCGGAGCGGTGGATGACGAACCCGGAGTTCGACGTGTTGAACGACTCCGGCGTGGGAGCGGCCTGCTCCACGGTCGCGGGCCTCTCGATGATGTCGGTCATTGCCACAGTCCCCTTCTGCCGCGTGTGCTGTGCGCCACCTTCTCCCCGTGCCGCGCCGCGGTCTGCTCAGTACTGCGCAGAGGCCGGGCCGGTCGCTGCCTACCGTCGGTATGGAGCTGCTGTCTGGGAAAGGGGTCCAACAGACATGGCGGAGACGAGGCGCGTTCTCGTGTACCCGTTCGGCGAAATCACCGGTCTGGCGGTGGATCCGGTTTTCGCGCAGCTGAGAGAGTCGGAGCCGCTGGCCAGAGTGCGGTTACCGTACGAGGGCGAGGGCTGGCTGGTCACCCGCTACGCGGACGTGAAGCTGGTCAACTCCGATCCCCGCTTCACCCGGGCCCATGTCGGCACCGGGATTCCGCGCACCACACCGCTTCCACGGCGCGGTGACTCCATCCTCGGCATGGACCCGCCCGAGCACACCCGACTGCGCAAGCTGGTGTCGAAGGCGTTCACCGCGCGCCGCATCGGCAGGCTGCGCCCCAGGATCGAGCGGATAGTCGAGGTCCTGCTCGACCGGGTCGAGCGCGACGGCCCGCCCGCGGACCTGATGGACGGGCTGAGCCTGCCGCTGACCATCACCGTGATCTGCGAACTGCTCGGCGTCCCGTACCACGACCAGGGCAAGTTCCGGCACTGGACGGACGCCGTCATGGCGACCACCGCTTACGACCCGGACGAGGCGCAGCGGTGCGAGTCCGCACTGCGCGGTTACTTGGCACGCCTGGTCACCGACCACCGCGAGAACACCTACGACGACCTCTTGGGCCATCTGGTGGCCGCCCGCGACGAGGGCGAGAAGCTTTCCGAGCAGGAACTGGTGTCCTTCGGCGTGACCCTGCTGATTTCCGGCCACGAGACCACGGCGAACCAGATCGGGAACTTCGTGTACGTCCTGCTCACGAACCCGCACATCATCACGGCCCTGCGCGCCGACCGCACCCTGCTGCCCTCGGCGATCGAGGAACTGCTGCGGTTCGTGCCCATGGGCAACGGCATCGGCAACGCGCGCATAGCCAAGGAAGACGTGGAACTCAGCGGCGGCGTCGTCCGCGCGGGCGAGGCGGTCTTTGCCGCAGGCGTGAACGCGAACCGCGACCACCGCGTCTTCACCGACCCGGACCGCATCGACATCCACCGAGCGGACAACCCACACCTGGCTTTCGGCCACGGCCCGCACTACTGCCTGGGCGCCCAACTCGCGCGGATGGAACTAGCCGTCGCCCTCAACGCACTTCTCGACCGCTTCCCCCGGCTGGCGCTGGCGGTTCCCGCGTCCGAGGTCCCGTGGAAGCAAGGCAGGCTGCTGCGCGGCCCAGAGTCCCTACCCGTGCAGTGGTGACCGCGCACTTGAAAGGCACCCGGAGGCCCCCATGAGACCCGCACAACTACCCGACCTCACCGGCCGCACAGCCCTGGTCCTACACGCCCACCCCGACGACGAGGCCATCTTCACCGGCATCACCATGCGCCGCTTCGCCGACGCGGGTGCCCGGGTAGTCCTAGTCTGCGCCACAGACGGCGACCTAGGCGAAGCCCTAATCCCCTTGCAACACCACGAAACCCTAGCCGCCCGCCGCCTCCTAGAACTAGAACGCGCCGCCGACATCCTAGGCGTGTCCCGCCTGGTCCTCTTAGGACACCGAGACTCCGGCCTCCCCGGCTGGCCCCAAAACCGCCACCCCCAAGCGTTGCTCAAAGCCCCCATCGGCGCCACCGCCCGCCGCGTAGCAGACCTGGCGGCAGAGGAAAACGCCGAAATGATCCTCCACTACGACTGGCGCGGCATCTACCGCCACCCCGACCACATCGCCGTCCACAAAATCGGCCGCCAAGCCGCCCGCCTAGCCCGCATCACCAGCTACGAGTCCACAGTAGACAGAACCCACCTGACAAGACTAGGCGAAAACGCCCACCTGATCCACGCGGCCGCAAGGTCAACCTCCTCCCCCTTCGGCCTATTCCCCTCCGAAATCACCCTCTCGATCCGAGCCACCTACGCCGAACTAGCCGCGAAACTAGCCGCCATCGTCACCCACGCCAGCCAAATCACCGGAGACGCCGTAGCCCACGCCACCTTCCCCGACGCCTACCGCCACGAGTGGTACCAACGCTTCGGCGAGCCAACATTCTTCGAGCAACTGGTCCCCACCTACGCCCTGGCATAACCCTCGACGCGCCCGGCCGGTGACCTCGCCTGCCCCGGCCAAGTGCTTGATGGGTCTAGGAGCACATTCTCGCCCTTCTTCCAGGCCGCACGAACCCGGCCAGGTGCTCGGTGGGGTAGACCAAGCAGCGAACCCACCCCCCGGCCAGCCGCACCCGGCCCTGCCAGGTGCTCGATGGGTAAAGCAGCGAACCCCGCCCCCGACCAAGCCGAACCCAACCCTGCCAGGTGCTCGATGGTGCGGAACGAGCCGCAGCGAACCCGCCAGCCCTGCCAGGCCGCACCTACGCTCGCCCAGTGCTCGATGGGGTGGAGTGGTTTCTTTGGGGGTGAAGGAAGATCCCTAAACTTGCCGTGGTCGTGGGGCCGAAGGCTCCCCAC
>NZ_JBVJIN010000046.1:18912-44481 GCF_055586285.1 Actinokineospora sp. NPDC051303 | reverse complement strand
AAACTCAACGAACTCCTGATCAACCACGGTGTCGCACCCACCACCTGAGACCAAGGCCCCAAAGAAACCACTCCACCCCATCGAGCAGACCCCGCAGCCAGCCACCCTACGAAACCATCCCAAGCTCCCGAGCGATCAGCATCCGCTGAACCTCACTAGTCCCCTCCCCAATCTCCAAAATCTTCGCATCGCGATAAAACCGCCCCACCGGGAACTCATTCATAAACCCATACCCACCAAAAATCTGGGTAGCGTCCCGAGCATTATCCATAGCGGCATTAGAGGAAACCAACTTAGCGATAGCCGCTTCCTTCTTGAACGGCTCCGACCGCAACATCTTGGCCGCAGCCGCATAGTAAGCAAGCCGCGCGGTATGCACCCGAGCCTCCATATCAGCGATCTTGAACTGAATCGCCTGATAAGACCCGATCGGATGCCCAAACGCCTCACGATCGCGCGCATAGCGCAGGGACTCGTCCACGCACCCCTGAGCCAAACCAACCGACACAGCGGCGATCGCAACCCGCCCCTCATCCAATGTGGACAAGAACTGGGCATACCCACGCCCCAACTCGCCAAGCAGGTTCTCCCGAGGCACGCGGACATCGCTGAACGAGAGCTCCCTGGTGTCAGAAGCCGCCCAGCCGACCTTCGAGTACTTCTTGGACACAGAGAACCCCGGCGTCCCCGCCGGAACAATGATCGCCGAAATCTCCTTGCGCCCGTCCAGCACACCAGTGACCGCCGTGACCGTCACCAGCTCGGTGATATCCGTCCCAGAGTTGGTGATAAACGCCTTGGTCCCGTTAATAACCCACTCGTCACCATCGAGCCGGGCCGTCGTGCGCGCAGCGCCAGCGTCCGAACCGCCCCCGGGCTCGGTGAGGCCGAAAGCACCGAGTCCCGCACCGGAAGCCAGCCGAGGCAGCCACCGCCGTTTCTGCTCGGCACTGCCATACCGATAAATCGGCATAGCGCCAAGAGAAACCCCCGCCTCCAACGTGATCGCGACCGACGAATCCACCCGCGCCAACTCTTCCAACGCTAGGCACAGCGCGAAGTAATCGCCGCCCATTCCCCCGTATTCCTCGCTGATGGGCAGCCCGAACAGCCCCATGGCGCCCATCTTCGCGACGATCTCGTACGGGAACTCCTCGCGCTCGTAGTATTCGCCGATGACCGGGGCCACCTCTTCCAGGGCGAACTCCTGCACGGTCTTGCGCAGCGCCTCGTGTTCCTCGTCCAGTCTGAAGTCGATCATGTCGGTTCCTCCGGTGGGGTCACCACGGCCAGAGTCTGGTTCAGCGCGACCTGTTGGCCAGCGTGAACCGGGATTTCGGAGACCACACCATCGGTTTTCGCCGTGATGGTGTGCTCCATCTTCATCGCCTCGACCACGAGCAGCGGCTGCCCGGCGGTCACGTGTTCGCCCGTGGCGACCTTCACCACGAGCACGGTTCCGGGCATCGGACTGGTGATCGGGCCGTCCGCGGCCGAGGAGGCCGCGCCGTCGTCGAGCATCGAGTGCTCGGCCACCGCCCATGTGCGGCCGTTCTCGGCCAGCCACAGAATATCCCCGTCAAGAGCGCGCGCGTACCGCGACTCAAGGCCCCCATAGGAAACCCGCAGCACACCGTCCACTCGGGACGCTCGCGCGGAGACCGGCGGGCCGTCGTCCACGGTCACCGTCGCGGCCTCGGGGGAGCCGAACAGGCGCACCGTGGCATTCCGGCCGCCGCAGGTCAGCCGCAGCGGGACCACGGCCGGTCTGCCGAGCCGCCAGCCGTTGGGCACGTCCCACGGGTCGATCACCGGTCCGGTCGGCCGCAGGCCCAGCAACTCGTCCAGGGCGGCGGCGGCGAACACCGCGTCCGGAACCTCGGCGCCGCCGGTCAGGCCGTCGAGTTCGCGTTCCACCAACTGGGTGTCGAGCCTGCCCGCGCGCACGTCGGGATCGGCGAGCAGGGCGCGCAGGAACGCGATGTTCGTGCCGACGCCTAGCACCACGGTGTCGGCGAGCGCGGCGGAGAGCCGGTCGAGCGCCGTGGCGCGGTCGGCGCCCCAGGCGATCACCTTGGCGAGCATCGGGTCGTAGTCCGAGCCGACCACGGTTCCCGGCGCCAGCCCGGAGTCCGTGCGCGCCCAGTCCGCTGTGGACTCCCGAATGGCCAACACTTTGCCGCCGGTCGGCAGGAACCCGTTCGCCGGGTCTTCCGCGTACACGCGCGCCTCGACGGAGTGCCCGCGCAGCGCCACCTCGTCCTGGCTCAGCCCCAGCCGCTCCCCCGCCGCGACCCGGATCTGCTGCTCCACCAGGTCCAAGCCGGTGACCTGCTCGGTGACCGGGTGCTCGACTTGGAGCCGGGTGTTCATCTCCATGAAGAAGAACTCGCCCGGCCGGTCGGCGGAGACGATGAACTCGACCGTCCCGGCCCCGGTGTAGTCGACGGCCTTGGCCGCGTCGACGGCCGCCTGCCCCATCCGCGCCCGGGTCACCGCGTCCAGCAGCGGCGACGGGGCCTCCTCGATGATCTTCTGGTGCCGCCGTTGCAGGCTGCATTCGCGTTCGCCGAGGTGGACGACAGCGCCGTGCGTGTCGGCCAGCACCTGGATCTCGATGTGCCGGGGCCGGGGCACGAACCGCTCGATGAGCAAGGTGTCGTCGCCGAACGACCCGAGTGCTTCCCGGCGGGCCGACTCGACGGCCGCGCGCAGCCCCTCCGGGCCGGTGACCAGCCGCATTCCCTTGCCGCCGCCGCCAGCGGACGGCTTGAGCAGCACCGGGAAGCCGATCTCGGCGGCGGCCGAGACCAGGTCGTCGTCGGACAGGCCCGGTTCGGTGCGGCCGGGGACCACCGGCACGCCCGCCGCGCTGACCGTCAGCTTGGCGCGGATCTTGTCGCCCATGGCCTCGATCGCGGCGGGCGGCGGGCCGATGAAGACCAGCCCGGCGGCGGCGCAGGCGCGGGCGACCTCGGCGTTCTCGGCGAGGAACCCGTAGCCGGGGTGCACGGCTTCGGCCCCGGTGGCGCGGGCCGCGGCGATGACCCGCTCGATGTTCAGGTAGCTCTCTCGCGCGGCGGCGGGCCCGACGCGCACGGCGGTGTCGGCCTCGCGCACGTGCCGGGCGTCGGCGTCGGCGTCGCTGTAGACGGCGACGGACCGCACGCCCATCCGGCGCAGGGTCCGCGCGACCCGCACGGCGATCTCGCCGCGGTTGGCGATCAGCACGCTGGAAAACATGGTCACATCCGGAAGACGCCGTAGCGGACAGGGTCGAGGGGCGCGTTCGCCGCGGCCGACAGCGCGAGGCCGAGCACCTGGCGGGTGTCGGCCGGGTCGATCACGCCGTCGTCCCACAGGCGGGCGGTGGAGTAGTACGGGTTGCCCTGGTCCTCGTACTGGCGGCGGATGGGCTCGGTGAACGCCGCCTCGTCCTCGGCCGACCAGGCGCCGCCGCCCGCCTCGATCTGGTCGCGGCGGACCGTGGCGAGCACGGCGGCGGCCTGCTCGCCGCCCATGACCGAGATGCGCGCGTTGGGCCACATCCACAGGAAGCGCGGCGAGTACGCCCGCCCGCACATCGAGTAGTTGCCCGCGCCGAACGAGCCGCCGACGACCACGGTGAACTTCGGGACCCGCGCGCACGCGGTGGCGGTGACCATCTTCGCGCCGTGCTTGGCGATGCCGCCCGCCTCGTAGTCGCGGCCGACCATGAAACCGGTGATGTTCTGCAGGTAGAGCAGCGGGATGGCGCGCTGGTCGCACAGCTCGATGAAGTGCGCGCCCTTCATCGCCGACTCGGAGAACAGCACGCCGTTGTTGGCCACGATGCCGACCGGATGCCCGTGGACGCGCGCGAACCCGGTGACCAGGGTCGAGCCGTACTCCTTCTTGAACTCGCGGAACCGGCTGCCGTCGACGATCCGCGCGATGACTTCCCGCACGTCGTAGGGGGTGCGGGGGTCGGTGGGCACGACGCCGTAGAGGGTGGCCGGGTCGACGGCGGGCTCCTCGACCGGCGCGACGTCCCACGGGCGCGGGGCGCGCGGGCCGAGCGTGCTCACGATGGACCGGACGATCCGCAGCGCGTGCGCGTCGTCGTCGGCGAGGTGGTCGGTGACCCCGGAGACGCGGGCGTGCACGTCGCCGCCGCCGAGTTCCTCCGCGGTGACGACCTCACCGGTCGCGGCCTTCACCAGCGGCGGCCCGCCGAGGAAGATCGTGCCCTGGCCGCGGACGATGACGGCCTCGTCGCTCATCGCGGGCACGTAGGCGCCGCCCGCGGTGCACGAGCCGAGCACGGCGGCGATCTGCGGGATGCCCCGGGCGGACATGGTGGCCTGGTTGTAGAAGATGCGCCCGAAGTGGTCGCGGTCGGGGAAGACGTCGTCCTGTAGGGGCAGGAAAGCGCCGCCAGAGTCCACCAGGTAGACGCAGGGCAGGTTGTTCTGGAGAGCGACCTCTTGCGCGCGCAGGTGCTTCTTAACGGTCATCGGATAGTACGTGCCGCCCTTTACCGTGGCGTCGTTAGCCACGATGACCACCTCGCGCCCGGACACCCGGCCGACGCCGGTGATCAGCCCGGCGGCCGGGGCGTCGTCGCCGTAGAGGCCGGTGGCCGCGAGCGGGGACAGCTCCAGGAACGGCGAACCCGGGTCGACCAGCGTGTCGACCCGGTCGCGGGGCAGCAGCTTGCCCCGCTCGACGTGCCGGGCGCGGGCCTTCTCCGGACCGCCCAGCGCTGCCTCGGCCAGCCGCTCGCGCAGGTCGCCGACCAACTCGGCGTGCTCCTTGGCGTTGCGCAGGAAGCGGTCGCCAGCCGGGTCGGCCGCGGTGCGCAGAACGGGCGCGTCCATCTCGCTCCTCACCGGAGATCACTTGTTAGTCAGCGTTAACTCCTGACTCGATGTTAGCGCTCGCTAACGTGCTCGTCCACCCGGCTCGAACTGAAACGGCGGCTCCGGAAAGGCCACTGAGGAACGCGGCCTTTCCGGAGCCGGACTATCAGCCGGTCACCCGGCGGAGGGCCGCGTAGTAGCCCTCACGCTGCCCAGCGATGTTCGGGTGGTAGGCGGCCCTCGTCACGGTGCCAGGGGGCGAAGTGATCCACTCCGTGTCGGCGCAGATCTCGTGGCCCGCGAACGCCCGCCTGCCGTCGACGAAGGTGAAGCCCGCCGCCGCGGCGCGCGCGGAGATCACCTCGGCCAGCGCGTCGGAGGTGCTGTTGATCGCCGTCCGCTTGCCCTCGCTGAGCCCGGGACAGAAGGAGCTGCCGAGCTGATAGAGGTGCGGGTAGCCCATGACGATCACCCGAGCCGAGGGCGCCCGGTCGCGGATCGCGCGGTAGACGTTGTCGAGTCTGGCCGCCAACTGCGTCCTGATGAACTGCTGCGCCTGCTGGTTGAGGTTGACGCAGGTGGACTCGAAGCTGGTGAGGCATTCCCGCATGACGTCGCCCAGGGCGGCGTCGTTGCCGCCGATCGAGACCGTCACCAGCGAGGTGTTCGAGGTGATCGCGCTGATCTGGCTGGCGAGGACGTCGCTGGTCGTGTTCCCGGAGCAGGCGACGAACGCGAACGCCGACGGCTGGTGGGCGTTGGCCCAGAGCTGGGGATAGGCGTTGGAGCTGCGGTAGCACTCGCCGCTATTGCCATAGTCGTCCGCGCCGTGGCCGGACGAGTAGGAGTCGCCGAGGGCGACGTACTTGCCGGTGGCCGCTTGGGCGGGGGCCACCAGGCCGATGAGCGACAGCGCGCTGAGCACCGCGACGGCCACTGAGCGTGATAGACGCATATCCATCTCCAATCGTGGAAGGACTAACGAGATCCAGCTCTACCGGCGATCAACGAGCCGCGAGAATTGCGATCATTAGTGCTGATGAATCCCGGCGGACAAGAGGTCCTACTTCGGCAAGTTAGCGCCCGCTAACGTGACTGTCTTACGATGAACCGCGTGCCACCAGCAGCCGAACCCGTCGCGGGCAAGCCCAGCCGCCGGGAGCAGATCCTCGCCGCGGCCGCCGAGTTGTTCGCCCGGCACGGCTTCCACGGAGTGGGCATCGATGACATCGGCTCGGCCGTGGGCATCTCCGGTCCCGCCCTCTACCGGCACTTCCGGTCCAAGGACGCCATGCTCGGCGAGATGCTGACCTCGATCAGCGAGGTCCTGCTCGTCGGCGGCCAGGCCAGGGTCGACGCGGCGAGCGGGCCCGAGCAGACCCTCGGCGACCTGGTCCGCTTCCACGTCGACTTCGCCCTGGACAACCCCGCGCTCATCACCGTGCAGGAGCGCAACCTGGGCAACCTGACCGACCCGGACCGCCGCAAGGTCCGGGCGCTGCAGCGGCGCTACGTCGAGACGTGGGTCGAGGTGATCCGCGCCGCGGTGCCCGCCGTGGGCGAGCCGACCGCCCGCGCCGCGGCGCACGCGGTGTTCGGGCTGATCAACTCGACCCCGCACAGCAGGCACCTGGACCGGGACCAGATGGCCGATCTGCTCACCGGCATGGCGATGGCGGCGTTGGTCCAGTTGTCCGACCGCGTTCACTGAACCGAGGGCTCGCCACCTGGCCTGGCCACCCGCCAAGTGGGTAACCTCTCCAGCACGGAACGTGACAGGGAAGAGGGTGCGGCGTGACCGAGGAGACCGACTGGGTCCCCCAGGGCATCGACTTGGAGCGGCCGAGCGCGGCGCGGCTGTACGACTACCTGCTCGGCGGCGGGCACAACTTCGCCCACGACCGGGAGTTGGCCGAGCGGTTCCTCCTCGCCCAGCCCAACGCCAGGGAAATCGCCCGGCACAACCGCGCCTTCCTGCGCCGAAGCGTGCTTTTCATGATCCAGAACGGGGTCCGGCAGTTCCTCGACCTCGGCTCCGGCATCCCCACCGTCGGCAACGTCCACGAGATCGCCCAGGAAGCCGACCCCGCCGCGCGAGTGGTCTACGTCGACTACGAAGAGGTCGCCTACGCGCACAGCGCGCTGATGCTCGCCGACAACCCGCTCGCCACGATCGTGCAGGCTGACCTCACCCGCCCGGGTGACGTTCTGAACGCCCCGGAGACGGTCGGTCTGCTCGACTTCACCGAGCCGATCGGCCTGCTGATGGCCGGGGTGTTCCACTTCGTCGCGCCGGAGAAGAACCCTCGGAAGATCGTCGCCGACTACCGCGACGCGATAGCCCCGGGCAGCTACCTGGCGTTCTCGCAGTTCACCCGCGACCTGATGCCCGCGGAGATGGACCGGATAGTCGAGGTGATGAAGTCCAGCCGCGACCCCATGCACCCTCGCTCGCGCGCGGAGATCATCGAGCTGTTCGACGGGTTCGACATCGTGGAGCCCGGGATCGTGCCGACCGCGCTGTGGCGCCCGGACACCGGCCTCTACGACGGCGACGACCCGAACCGGGCCGGGATCTACGCCGGTGTCGGCCGGAAGCGCTGACGGCAGGCCCCGATGCAGCCGCTGGAACCTCCCGGCGACCGGCAGTCCCTGGTGCGCGCGTGGCTGCGGGTCGTCGCGGCGACCGCGTACGTCCCCGCGTCGGCAGCCGACGTGGAGTCGCTGCTGGCCGGGCTGCTCGCGGAGCTGACCGCGGCGGTGGCGGCCGTCCCGGTCGACACCGCGCGGGCGGCCGGAGTCGGCGAGCGCATGGTGACCGGCGCGCTGACCGGCGAGGCGACGCTCGCGGGCACGCTGGGCGTGCTGGGCCGGGGCCTGCTCGACGCGGGCCACGACGCGGTCGCGGTGGTCTCCGCGCTGGGCTCCGTCGCGGCCGGGTACGCGGGCGCGCTGCGCATCCGCACGCTGGACCAGCAGGAGAACATGAAGGTCGCCCTGCTCACCGCCAAGCAGCGGGCCGAGCGCGACCGCCGGTACACCGAGACCCGGTTCCGCGAGGTGTTCACCGCGTCCTCGATAGGGATCGCGATCACCGAGCTGGACGGCCGGTTCGTGGAGGTCAACCCGGCGCTGGCGGCGATCCTCGGCTGCCCCGCCGAGGAGCTGGCGAACCGCTCGCTGGCGGAGTTCATCGCCCCGGACGGCGACGCCGACCTGCCCGGCGACCGCAAACTCCTGGTCCGGCCGGGCGGTGACACCGCCTGGGTGTACCTGACCACCTCGCTGCTGCGCGGCGACGACGGAACGCCGGTCTACCGGGTCGCCATGGTCCAGGACCTCAGCGAGCTGCAACTGCTGGGCAGCAGGCTCAGCCACCAGAACCTGCACGACGCGCTCACCGGCCTGGCCAACCGGCTGCACTTCGAGTCCCGGCTGGAGGCCGTCCACGGCCAAGCGCCGCCGGACGGCGTGCTCACCCTGCTGTGCTTGGACCTCGACGCGTTCTCCCTGGTCAACACCACCCACGGGCACCCGGCCGGGGACCGCCTGCTGCGCACGGTCGCCCACCGGCTCGCCACCGCGGTCGCGGGGCAGGACGCCCTCGTCGCCCGCATCGGCGGCGACGAGTTCGCCGTGCTCATCGTGCACGGTCCCACCGCGCCCCCGGTCGCGGACCTGGTCGACCTGGTCACCGGCGAGCTGTCCGAGCCGGACTACGACGGGCACCTCGGCCTGGCGGCCACCGCCAGCGTCGGCGTCGCCCGCGCGCACGCCGCGGACATGTCCAGCGCGGAGTTGTTCCGCGCCGCCGACGCCGCGCTGCGCCACTCTCGGGAAACCGGTAAGCACCAGTGGACCGAGTTCGACAGCCGCGCCGACCACCAGGCCCGCAAGTCCGGCCGCGTCGCCACCGCGCTTCCCGCCGCTTGGGAAAACGGCGAGCTGACAGTCGCCTACCAGCCGGTCGTACGGCTGTCGGACAACGCGCCGGTGCAGGTGCGTGCGCTGGTCCACAAGCCCGGGGCCGAGTCGGCGAGCGACCTGGCCGAGCTGACCGGCCTGTCGGTGGCTCTCGGCCCGTGGCTGATCAACCAGTCCACGGAAAACCTGCCCACCTGGCAGTCCCTGTTCACCCCGGACGCCCCCGTCCAGCGCGTGCTGCTTTCCCCGTTGCAGTCAGCCGACGCGGACCTGTCCGCCACCGTCAACCGGGCGATCGCGACCGCGGCGGCCCCGCCCGGCCTGCTGGAGATCGCCCTGGACACCGCAGCCGTGCTGACCGGCCGCGGCGACGCCCGGGACAACCTGCGCACGCTCACCGACATTGGCGTGGCCGCGGCCCTGCACGAGTTCGCTGGCGGCCCCCGCCAACTGGCCCTCGCCGAGCGCTTCGAGGTGCGCGCGGTCATCCTCGCCGACCTGTTCGAGGGCTGGCGCCCCGACTGGCTGCCCGCGGACACCGCCCAGGTCCGCGCGACCCGCGAACTGGTGGCGGCGCTGACGGATCTGGGCGCCTCCGTCGGCGTGCTCGGCGTCCGCGACCACGCCGAGGCCCGCTGGTGGGCCGATCTAGGCGTCCAGACCGCGGAAGGCCCCGCGTTCGGCGCCCCCACCGACCCCGACGGCGTCCTGTCCCGCATCCGCTCGGGGGCGACCACCCCATGAGGCAGGCGAGCGGGCGGACAAACCGCCAACCGAGCGAATCGGCGGGCGCCGATCTCCCCGTACGGCGCTCCGCTGTTGCAGGATGAGGGCGTGGACGCCGACAGCGAGTCCGACCCGAACCGCAGGCGCGGCCTCATCGAGGCTGCGTCGGGCGCGCTGGCGGCCATGCGCGCCGGGGAGGACGACGGGGCGCTGGACCGGCTCGCCGCCGCCGTCCAGGCCGCGCCGGACCGGCACGCGAACGCCCGGGAGCTGATGCTGCTGCTGTTCCACGAGTGCAGTGCCATGGTCGCCGCGCTGGGCTCCGGCGGCACCGCGCCGGTGAAGATGCAGGTTTACGACGACGACGGGCACGAGGTCCCGATCGATGAGGCCGACCCGCCGGTGCGGACGGCGGTGCGCACGCTGCTGGCCGAGGTGCACGGCGACACCGACAGCGCGACAGCGCAGATCGAGATCGCGTTGGCCAACGCCGCCCCGGAGGAGATGGCGACGCTGATGGCCCAGGCCCTGCGCTGGACGCTGCGGCTGTCCGAGGAGTGCGCCATCCGCGATCTCCCGGTCCCCGAGTGGATTCGCGGCGGCTGACCCTCAGCCCAGCAGTTCCTTGACCAGACCCGAAAGCTGGTCAGTCTCGATCAGGAATCCGTCGTGTCCGGCGGGCGAGGAGATCACCCGCAACTGGTCGGCCGAGGCGATTCCGGCAACGAGTTCTTCTTGCTGTGCCAGCGGATACAGCCGGTCACTGTCCACACCGGCCACGATCGCGCGGGCGCGCACCCGCGCCAGCGCGGCCGGGATTCCGCCGCGGTCGACGCCGATGTCGTGCTCGTTCATGGCGGTGGTCAGCGTGACGTAGCTGCCCGCGTCGAACCGGTGCGCCAGCTTCGCGCCATGGTGGTCCACATAGGACTCAACGGCGAACCGGCCGTCCGGCATCCGCCGCCGCCCGAAGCGGTGCGCGAGTTCGGGTTCGCTGCGGTAGGTCACGTGCGCGATCCGGCGGGCGATGCCGAGGCCGACGTGCGGTCCTTCCGGGGCGTCGTGGTAGTCGCCGCCGTGCCAGTGCGGGTCGGCGCGAATCGCGTGCAGCTGCGGGGAAGCCCAGGCGATCTGCTCGGCCGACGCGGCGGCCGGGCACGCCACCAGCAGCACGGCGGCGACCCGTTCCGGCCTGCCGACCGCCCATTCCAGCGCGCGCATCCCGCCCATGGACCCGCCCAGCACGGCCGCCCACGTGTCGATGCCGAGCGCGTCGGCCAGCACCGCTTCCGCGGCGACCTGGTCGCGGACGCCGATGGCGGGGAACCTGCTGCCCCACGGTTTTCCGTCCGGGGCAACCGAAGCGGGGCCGGTCGTGCCCTGGCAGCCGCCCAACACGTTGGGGCACACCACGAAGAACCGGTCGGTGTCGACCGCGCGGCCGGGTCCGATCAGCTCGTCCCACCACCCGGCCGTGGGGTGGCCCGGCCCGGCGGGCCCGGCGGCGTGGCTGTCGCCGGTCAGGGCGTGCTCGACCAGCACGGCGTTAGACCGGTCCGCGTTCAGCGTCCCCCAGGTCTCATAGGCCACCGTGAAATCCGGCAGCAGGCCGCCCGCGTCGAGCACGAGCGGCCGATCCGAGCGCAGCCACCGCCTGCGGCCGGGCGGGTCCCCTTCCCGCCACGCGCCGGTGGCGGGAAGGGGGACAGCGGTCACAGTTCGGCCTTGGCCGCCCGGAAACCGGCCTCTAGGTCGGCCTTGAGGTCCTCGATGTTCTCGATGCCGACCGAAAGCCGCACCAGGCCCGGGGTCACGCCGCTGGCCAGCTGCTCCTCGGCGGCGAGCTGGCTGTGCGTGGTGCTCGCCGGGTGCACGATCAGGCTGCGCACGTCGCCGATGTTGACGAGCTGGCTGTGCAGTTCCGTGCCGTCCACGAACTTGCGGCCCGCCTCGACCCCGCCACGCAGCTCGAACGACACGATCGCGCCCGCGCCGAGCGGCAGATACTTTTGCGCCGCTTGGTAAAACGGGCTCGACGGCAGGCTCGCGTAGAAGACCCGCTCCACCTCGTCGCGCTGCTCCAGCCACTCGGCCAGCGCCCGCGCGTTGGCCACGTGCCGCTCGATGCGCAGCGACAGCGTCTCGATGCCTTGCAGGATCAGGAAAGCGTTGAACGGCGAGATCGCCGCCCCGGTGTCGCGCAGCAGCTGCACCCGCGCCTTGGCCGCGTACGCGCCCGGACCGAGGGCCTCCCAGTACTTGAGGCCGTGGTAGCTCGGGTCGGGCTCGGTGAACCCGGGGAACCGCGCCGGGTCCGCGCCGAAGTCGAAGGTGCCCCCGTCGACCAGCACCCCCGCGATGGTGGTGCCGTGGCCGCCGAGGTACTTGGTCGCCGAGTGCACGACCACGTCGGCGCCGTGCTCGATCGGGCGCAGCAGGTACGGGGTGGGCACGGTGTTGTCCACGATCAGCGGCACGCCGACCTCGTGCGCGACGTCGGCCACCGCGCGGATGTCGAGCACGTTGCTGCCCGGGTTGGCCAGCGTCTCGGCGAAGAACAGCTTGGTGTTCGGCCGCGCCGCCGCGCGCCACGCGGCCAAGTCGTCCTGGTCGTCGACGAAGGTGACTTCGACGCCCAGCTTGGGCAGCGTGTAGTGGAACAGGTTGTACGTGCCGCCGTAGAGCGACGGGCTCGACACCAGGTGGTCGCCCGCGTTGGCGATGTTGAGGATCGCTGCGGTGGTGGCCGCGGAGCCGGACGCGAACGCCAGCGCGGCCACGCCGCCCTCCAGCGCCGCGACGCGCTGCTCCAGCACGTCCTGGGTCGGATTCATGATCCGGGTGTAGATGTTTCCCGGCTCGGCGAGGCTGAACAGGTCCGCCCCGTGCTGGCTGTCCCGGAAGACGTAAGAGGTGGTCTGGTAAATCGGGGTCGCCCGCGCGCCGGTGGCCGGGTCCGGCGCTGCGCCCGCGTGGATCTGTTTGGTCTCGAAGGACCAGGCGGATTCGGTCATCGGAAATCTCCTTGGGGAAAGTCTTGCGGGCATGGCGAAGAAGCCGCGGGCCGCGGCGAAAGAGGTGTGGCCGGAACCGAGCGGAGATCAGCGACAAGCGGCGCTGGAGAGACGGCCGAGATCGACGTGACGCCGAACCGTGAGGACTGCCATGCCCAGCACCGTATCCGCGCCCGCCGGATCACGGGCGGTTGTCCACAGGCTGGAACGCGCCGCGGTTGCCGTGATCGACTCGCCGGGGAACGATCGGAACCATGCGCGCCGCCGCCATGTTGTCCAGCTTGCTCGTTTTCCTGACCGCCGCCACCCCCGCGACGGCGATTACTCCGTCAGCGCGCTTTCATCACTACGTCGCACTAGGCGACTCCTACGCGTCCGGCCCCGGCATTCCCGAACAGCGGAACTCCCCCGCGGGCTGCGGCCGCGCCAGCCGCAACTATCCGGGCCAGTTGGCGACCTGGTTGCGGGTGCCCGATTTCCGCGACGTGACGTGCGGCGGCGCGACGACCGCGCATATGACCGCGCCGCAACGGGTTCCGGGCGGGGAGAACCCGCCGCAGTTCGACGCGCTGCGCCCGGAGACGGATCTGGTCACGGTCACCATCGGCGGCAACGACGTCGGGTTCAGCCAGATCATGGACGCCTGCGGCCGCGCCGGGGCGACCGATCCGACCGGCTCCCCCTGCCGCGCGCATTTCACCGCCTCCGGTTCCGACGTCTTGGCCGAGCGGGTCGAGGCGACGGGCAGGCGGGTGCGCGCTGTTCTCGCGGGCGTCAAAGAGCGCTCGCCCAACGCGGTCGTCCTGCTGGTCGGCTATCTCCGCATCCTGCCGCCCAACACCGGCTGCTGGCCCCAGGTCCCGTTCGCCGCTGGCGACACCGCGTACTTCGACCGCGTGCAGGAGGCGCTGAACCGCACGCTGGCCGAGGCCGCCCGGTCCGCGGGTGCCCAGTTCGTGGCCCCCTATGCCTATTCCCTCAACCGCGATTCCTGCCAGCCGCCCGAGCGCCGCTGGGTCGAGCCGCTGCGGCCCGCCGCACCCGCGCAGGCCGTGCACCCCAACGAGAGCGGCATGAAGATCGTCGCGGGCCTCGCCTGGCTGACGCTCCGCTTCGCCCGCACTCCTTGACAGTAACCGCGATCACACAGCAGTATGCGAATCCCCTTCGGATTACGGCGAGTGAGGTCCCCATGCCCAGGTTCCGCGCGTTGGCCGTCACCACCGCCTTGAGCGGGTTGCTCGCCACCGCCCTGAGCGCGCCACCGGCAAGCGCGGCGCAGGGCTACCAGCGCTATGTCGCCCTCGGCGACTCGTTCGCCTCGGTCGGCACGCTCACCAAGTTCCGCGAGGACGCGCCCGGCTGCGCGCGGGCCACGGACAACTACCCGTCCGTCGTCGCCGCGAAGCTCGCCCCAGCCGAGTTCGTGGACATCAGCTGCGGCGGCGCGCAGACCCGCGAGATGACCGCGCCGCAAGGGCAGAACCCGGCGCAGTTCAGCGCGCTGACCGCCGACACCGACCTGGTCACCGTCTCCATCGGCGGCAACGACATCGGCTTCGGCGAGATCATCTCCACCTGCGCCCAGCTCAGCTTCACCAACCCGCTCGGCGCGCCGTGCAAGGCCCATTACTCCGGTGTCCTCGAAGAACGCATCGCCCAGCTCGCGCCGAAGATCACCGCCGTGGTCGAGGGCATCGCGCAGCGCTCCCCGAACGCCACCATCGTCGTCGTGGGCTACCTGCGCATCCTGCCGCCCGCCGGGGGCTGCTGGCCGGTCGTGCCGTTCGCGGTCGGCGACGTGCCCTACTTCGACGGCATCGAGCGCCTGCTCAACGAGACCATCGGCGCCCGCGCCCAAGCCGCGGGCGCGGTGTTCGTCAACCCCGGCCTGACCACCGGCCACGACGTCTGCCAGCTCCTGCCGTGGAACAAGTGGGTCGAGGGGCTGCTGCCGACGAGCCTGTCGGTCCCGGTGCACCCGAACGCGGCGGGCCAGCGGCACGTCGGCGGGCTGGTCGCCGCCGCACTGTCGAATTAGGACTTCCGCGATTTTAGGGCTCTCCGACAGCGCTACCGTGGTTTAAGAGAACCGCGGAGCGCCGAGGGAGAGCGATGATCAGCGTGCAGGGCGTGGTGGACCGGGTGGGCCCCACGCTGCTGCGCACCGCCCTCGCCGTCGAGCAGGCCGACGGGCTGCCCGTCACCGACGTGGTCATCGCCGAGACGGGCCGCCGCACCCAGGTCGGCGCGGGCGATTTGGTGCTCGGCGTCGCGGTCGCCTCGACGCAGGACGCGGTCGCGCTGGTGCGGCACTGCGGCGAGCACGGCGCCGCGGCCGTGTTGCTCAAGCCCCCGCACGCGGCGCGCGGCGCGGTCAAGACCGCGGCGCGCCGAGTGGGGGCCGCGGTGGTCGAGGTGCACGCGGCCACGGCGTGGGCGCAGCTGGTGTGGCTGCTGCGGTCGGTCCTCGACGCCGCGGCCGACGAGTCCGACGCCGCGCTGCACTCCGCCGCGTTCGGCGACCTGTTCCGGCTCGCCGACGCGGCGGCCGCGGTGGTCGACGCGCCGGTGACCATCGAGGACGCGAACTCCCGCGTCCTGGCGTACTCCGCCCGGCAAGACCGCACCGACCCGGCGCGGGTGTCGACGATCATGGGCAGGCGGGTGCCGGACGACGTGCTGGCCCGCTTCCGGTCGCGCGGGGTGTTCCGCGAGCTCAGCCGCGGCCGCACGGCGATCTTCGTGCCCGCGCAGCAGGACGGCACACTGCCCCGGCTGATCGTGCCGATCCGGATGGGCGGCCAACTGCTGGGCTCCATGTGGGCGGTGGTGGCGGGCCCGGTGCCCGACGAGCGGGCCGCCGCGTTCGCCGACGCCGCGCCGGTCGTCGCGCTGCACCTGCTGCGCAGGCGGGCCCGCGAGGACAGCGAGCGCAGGCGCTCGGCCGAACTGGTGCGGTCGGTCCTCGACGGCACCGGCAGCACGCGCCTGGCCGCGGCCGAACTCGACCTGGGCCGCGGCCCGCACCGCGTGGTCGCCATCGACGCGCAGAGCGACGACGCGTTGGACGGTGAAGGCGTAAGACTGTCCCTCTTGGAACGACTTACCGAGGGCGTCGGTAAGCGTCCCGCGATCGCGGATCTTCATGGTGTCCTCTACGCGATAGTGCCGGATGTGGACGGTTGGCCCGCGCTACGCACGGCACTGGCCGAACTGGACGGTCCGCTGGTCGGGGCGGGCGCCCCGGTCGAGGTGGCGGACTTGGCCCGCTCGCGTGCCGAGGCGGACGAGGCGTTGAGCCTGCTGCGCGCGGGCCTTGCCGAGGGGCCGATAGCGGTGCACGACCAGGTGTGGACGGTCCTCGTGCTGCACCGGGCGGCGGTGGCGGCGAACACGGCTGGGGTCGCTGCCGTCGGCCCGCTCACCCAGCTGATGGCCCACGCGGACGCGGGCTGGCACGTCGAGACCCTCTACGAGTGGCTGCGCCATCCCGGCGATCCCCGGACCGCGGCGGCGGCGTTGGGCATCCACCCGAACACCCTGCGGTACCGCCTGTCCCGGATCACCGCCCGGCTCGACGCCGACCTCGCCGACCCGGACACCCGCCTCGCGTTGCTCGCCCAGCTCATCACGCTCCGCTGGCGGTGATTGTGCCGCGGGGACAACGCCACGGGGTTATTCTCGGTTTCTGGGCACGATGACAGCCGCTTGGCGGTGCCTGACCGTGGTAGGGGACACCCGCAGTGGGTCCAGCCCCGACCGAGAGGACGATCCCGGTGAAGATCGCCGTTCCCCGTGAGGTCAAGAACCATGAGTACCGGGTTGCGCTGACCCCGGCGGGCACCCATGAGCTGACCGCCCGCGGCCACACCGTGTTCGTCGAGGCGGGCGCGGGCCTTGGCTCGGCCATCACCGACGAGGAGTACCTGGGCGCGGGCGCGAAGATCCTCGCCGACGCCGCGGACGTGTGGGCCGAGGGCGAACTGGTCCTGAAGGTGAAGGAGCCCGTCGCCGCCGAGTACCCGTACCTGCGGTCCGACCAGGTCCTGTTCACCTACCTGCACTTGGCCGCGGACGAGCCGCTGACCCGGGCGTTGCTCGCCGCGGGCACCACCGCGATCGCCTACGAGACGGTGCAGACCGAAACTGGCGCGCTGCCCCTGCTGGCTCCCATGTCGGAGGTCGCGGGCAGGCTCGCCCCCCAGGTGGGCGCGTTCGCCATGATGAAGCCTTCCGGCGGCCGCGGCGTCCTCCCCGGCGGCGTCCCCGGCGTCCACCCGGCGAAGGTCGTCGTCATCGGCGGCGGCGTGGCAGGCGTCAACGCCGCCACCATCGCCCACGGCATGGGCGCGGAAGTAGAGGTCCTAGACACCAACATCGACCGCCTACGCCACATCAACGCCCAGTTCCACGGCCAGGTGCGAACCACCACCTCAACCCACTACGCCATAGAACAGGCCGCAAAAGACGCCGACCTCCTCATCGGCGCGGTCCTCATCCCCGGCGCCAGGGCCCCCAAACTCATCAGCAACGCCCTCGTCGCCCACATGAAGCCCGGCTCCGTCCTAGTCGACATAGCCATCGACCAAGGCGGCTGCTTCGAGGACTCCCACCCCACCACCCACGAGAACCCCACTTTCAGGGTCCACAACTCCCTCTTCTACTGCGTCGCCAACATGCCCGGCGCAGTCCCACGAACCTCCACCTACGCCCTCACCAACGCCACCCTCCCCCACACCCAATCCCTAGCCACCCAAGGCTGGCGCCAGGCCCTCCAAACCTCCCACCCCCTAGCCCAAGGCCTCAACACCCACGCAGGCTCCCTAACCAACCCCCAAGTAGCCAACGCCCACCCCACCCTCCCCCAAACCCCCCTAAACACCGCCCTAACCCCCTAGCCTTCTAGCCCCCGCACCGCACCCACGCACGCACCCCACGCGCCAAGCACCATAGGACGGTCCATTCAGGACGCAACCGTCCACAGACCACACAAGAACCAACCACACCGGACCACCACCCCACGTCACCACGCCGGGCCAGAAACCAACCGCACCGTGGGGGGTTCGGGGGGCTCGGCCCCCCGGCCAACACTGACGAACACCCCTGGCTCGCCCTCTCCGCGAGCAAGAGAGGGGGAGGTGTGAGGGCGGCCCGCTCAACCAGCCTGGGGGTCACTGGGAGCGGGCCGCCACCTATAGCTTAGGCACATTCGGCGCGGTTCGCTGCACTGGGGGCGGGCGAGTCGTGATTACTTCTTCACGGATAATGGACCCTTTCGGGTGAGAAACCGGGCATCGGGGTGAAACCGCCGGTCGGCGCTACGGTGGCGGGGTCGGCGCGCCGATGCCTCATCGGTGACTGAGCCTCGGTGGTGCCTCGGCTGCCACGACCCCTTCGGCCGTGATCGCGCGTTGACGGTGTTGGTTGAGGACGATCTGGTCGTCCTGGTTCCCCCGCCGGGCGCGTCTGCGGTGTTGTCCGCGCAGCAGACGCGGTCGCTTGGCGCGGTGTTGGACTTGGCCGCGGGTCGCGCGGACAACGTGCAGGCCGGGTGAGGCCGGTGCGTGGGGATGAGGCGTTGCGCGCGGCGGTGTTGCAGCGGTTGGCGCTGTTGGACGAGGTGGCGGGCAGCGCGGACGAGTCGACGCTGTTGCCGTTGGCGCGCAGTGAGATCAGCCGGTTGGCCGATGGGTGGCGGTTGCTGCTGACGGTGCATCAGCCGGATGAGGAGAGCCGGTGTCGGGCGTGTCCGGCTGGGGCGGCGAGTCTGCGGGGTTTCCGCGGGTTGCGGTGGCCGTGTCAGGTGTGGCGGATGGCGCATGAGCATTTGATCGGCGAGGGTGTCGCGCACCGGGACCGGAAGCGCCCGTTGCGGAATCCGTTCGGCAGGCAGGCGGTGTTGGTGCCGCCGGAGAAGCCTGCCGAGAGGCGGGTGGCTGCGCTTCCCGAGCCACCGGCGGTCTCGGTGGAGCCAGTGCACCGCGCGCCGGTAAGGGAACGCCAGTACTGACGCTCGGTGACCGCCCACCCAATTCGGGGTAACCGGCTCGACGGTTTGCTCAGCTTTCCGTGCCCTTAGCGGACGCGGAGTGTCACGATGGGGCAAGATGGCCGCCACGACACGCCTGGCGAGCTGGAGGGGCCTGTGCAGGACGGTAGCGGTCGCATCGTGGTGCAGAACTTGACCAAGAACTTCGGTCCGGTCGCCGCGGTGCAGAACCTGAGTTTCCAGGTCGAGCCGGGTTCGGTGACCGGTTTCCTCGGCCCCAACGGCGCGGGCAAGACCACGACGCTGCGGATGCTGTTGGGGTTGGTCCGGCCGACGTCGGGGTCCGCCACGATCAACGGCCAGCCGTTCTCGGGGTTGGGCAACCCGGGCCGGGTCGTGGGTGCGGTGCTGGAGGCCCAGGGCTTCCACCCGAAGCGGTCGGCGATCAACCACCTGCGGATCTACACGGCGGCGATGGGCCTGGCCGACCGGCGCGCCGACGAGGTTCTGCAGTTGGTCGGCCTCGGCGCCGCGGCCAATCGCGCGGCAGGCGGCTTTTCCCTGGGCATGAAGCAGCGCTTGGCCTTGGCGACCGCGCTGCTGGGCGACCCGCAAGTTCTGGTGCTCGATGAGCCCGCCAACGGCTTGGACCCCGAGGGCATCGCCTGGCTGCGCACCTTCCTCAAGGCGTTCGCCGCCTCCGGCCGCACGGTGCTGATCTCCAGCCACCTCCTCGCCGAGGTCGAGCAGACCATCGACCAGGTGGTGATCGTCAGCCGCGGCCAGACCATGTACTACGGCAAGCTTGACGATCTGCGCCGCTCGCAGCAGTCCCGCGTGATCGTCCAACCGGCCGACCCCGCCGCCCTCGCCGCCGCCCTCCAGGCTGCGGGCATCACCGGCATCACCCCCACCCCCGACGGCAAGATCGCCGTGGTCGACGCCACCGTCCAGCAAATCGGCGACATCGCCGCGAAGGCCGGGACCGCGCTGTACGGGGTGCAGGAGGAACGGGTCGACCTGGAGCAGCTGTTCTTCCGCCTGACCAGCGGCCAGTGGGCGGCCCCCAGCGCGCCCGGCTACGGCGGGCCGCAGTATCAGCAGGGGCAGTACCAACAGGGTCCGCACCAGCAGCCCTACCAGCAGCAGCCTTATCAGCAGCAGGGCTACCAGCCACAGGGCTACGCCCCACCCGGCTACACGCCGCCGGGCACCCCGCCGCACGGCGGCCCCCAGCCGGTCCACACCCCTTCGCCCGGCACCCCGCAGATCACTCTGCCCTTCCAGGGCGACCCCCAGGCCTTCGCGCCACCCCAACAAACCCCACCCCAGGGCGACCCGCAGGCTTACCAGCCGCCTCAAGGCAACCAGCACCAAGCCTTCTCACCGCCCCAAGGCACCCCGCAACCCTTCGCGGCACAGGGCACCCCACAGCCGTTCCCGGCACAGGGCGACCAGCAGGCTTTCGCGCCGCCCCAGGGCACCCCGCAGCCCTTCGCGCCGCAGCCTTTCGCGACGCAGGGCACCCCGCAGCCATTCCCTGCGCTGGGCACCTCGCAGCCGTTCGCGGCGCAGGGCGGCCAGCAGCCCGGTTTCGCCCAGCCCTACCCTGCTCCGACGCAAGCTCCTTCGCCCTACCAGGCCCCGGCCCCCTCGCCCTACCCGGCCGCGGCGCCCCACCAGGTCGGCGACCAGCCCCCGGCGTCCCAGCAGGCCGCCCCTCCGTCCTCGGCGGCGCACCAGGTCACCGCGCAAACCTCCTCTCCTCAGCAGCCCCAGGTCGAGGCCCCGTCTCCTGACCAACCCGTGTCGCAGACCTCGCCGCCCGACCAGGCCCCGACGCAAGACCCGGCACCCCAGGACCCCGGACTCCAGAACCCCGCGCTCCAGGAGTCCGCGGCCCAGACGCCGCAGGCCGAGACGCCGTCCCACCCGAACCCGGCGCCATCCACTGCGGCGTTCGACCAGAACCCGACCCCGCAGGACACGGCATCGGACCGGTCGCCCGCGGCCGACGCCGTGCCGCCCGCGCCGCGACCGGTGGACGTCCCACCGGCCCCACCGCCGCCGGAGTCGCACCAGAACCCGACCGGACAGGGGGGCAACGCGTAATGGGCAGGCTGATCAACGCCGAGTTCCGCAAGATCCTCACCACCAAGCTGTGGTGGGGCCTGATGATCCCGACCATCGTGCTGGCCTTCCTCTGGGCATGGGGCTCGTCGGCACTGACCACGGAGATCATCAACGAGGCCACCAACGAGCCGCTGATCCGCGACTTCGACGTGCCCATCGATGAGATGTCCTGGTCGGTGGTCGCGTTGGCGCGCAGTATCAACATCGCCTCGATCTTCCCGATGATCTTCGGCGCGCTCGGCCTGGCCAGCGAGCTGAGCCGCAAGACGATCACCACGACGTTCCTCACCGCTCCCTCCCGCGCGAGCGTGCTGGGCGCGAAGGCGATCACCTACGTGCTGTGGGGAGCGATCTTCGGCCTGGTCATCAGCGCGGCGGTCAGCATCGGCATCCTGGTCGGCTCGGACACCAATTACCTGCCCGAGGGCCAGCAGTGGTTCCTGATCGTGGTCGCGGGCGTGATCATGTGCATCCTGTGGACGCTCGTCGGCCTCGGGGTGGGCGCGTTGATCGGCTCGCCGGTGGGCGCGCTGGTGATCCTGCTGATCTACGCGCTCATCGTCGGCCCCTTCGGCGAGGTGGTGCTCTTCGGCACGACCGAGGGGTCGAACCTCCCCGGTTTCCTGCCGAACGGCTCGGCCAACGGTCTGACCAGCTCGACCGCGGCGGCGCTGCTGTTCGAGCAGATCCAGACGTTCGTGCTCAACCGCGGCGGCACTGTGGCGCCCGCGGACAAGCAGGAGGCGTTCGAGGAGTTCGCCCGGGTCGTCGCGGGCGCTCCCGGCGCGTTCTCGCTGTGGATCAGCGGGTTGATCTTCCTTGGCTGGACGGCGTTGTTCTTCATGACGGGAATTATCCGGAACCAGCGGCGGGACATCACGTAGTTATCCACAGGCTCAGAAGTTATCCACAGGCCCCGGGCCGCACTCCCCCACGGAGTGCGGCCCGGACCTAATCTGGCTAGGTGCCCCACACCCAGACAGCCCCCGGCTGGATCCGCAGACTGACCGCCGCCTGCTGGCAGCACCGCCGCTTGGTCGTGCTGTCGGTGGTCGCGTCGGTGATCGGCGTCGGCTTCCAAGCGGCGGGTCCGCTGCTGGTGAAGTTCGTCGTGGACGACGCGGTCGAGGGCGAGACGGCGCGGCTGGGCTGGCTGGTCGCGGCCCTGGTCGCGATGGAGGCGCTGACCTTCGGCACCGCGTTCCTGCGCCGGTATATCGGCGGCAGGCTGGCGTTGGACGTGCAGCACGACCTGCGCCAGGCGGTGTTCGGCGCGGTGCAGCGGCTCGACGGCGGCAAGCAGGACGCGATGCGCACCGGGCAAGTGGTGTCGCGGTCGATCAACGACCTGCAGTTGGTCCAGGGCCTGCTGATGATGGTGCCGCTGTCGATCGGCACTGTCGTGTTCGGGTTGACGGCGCTGGGCGCGATGCTCTGGCTCTCACCAATGCTTACCGTGGTCGCGTTGGTCGTCACCCCCGTGGTGGCGGTCGTGGCGACGCGCAGCCGGTCCACCCTGTTCCCAGCCACCTGGTCCGCGCAGCAGCGCGCGGCCGACGTCGCCCAGCAGGTCGAGGAGACCGTCACCGGCGTGCGGGTGGTCAAGGGGTTCGGCCAAGAGGCGCGCGAGGTCGCGCGGCTGGAGAAGACCGCGCGGGCGCTGTTCGCCGAGCGGATGCGCACGGCGAAGCTGACCTCGCGGCCCGCGGCGACGCTGGTGGCGATGCCCTCGGCCGGGCAGGTTGCCGTGCTCGCGCTGGGCGGCTACCTGGCGCTCAACGGGCAGGTCACGCTGGGCACGTTCCTCGCGTTCGCCAGCTATGTGGCGAACCTGGTCGGGCCGACGCGGCTGCTCGCCGGGCTGCTGATCAACGCGCAACTCGCGCGGGCCGGTGTGGAGCGGGTCTACGAGCTGATCGACTCGCAGCCCGACGTCGTGGACAAGCCGGACGCGGTCGACGTGCCGGACGGGCCGGTCGACGTGGTGCTCGACGGGGTCAGGTTCGGGTACACGCGCAGCGAGCCGGTGCTGGACGGGGTGTCGCTGCGGGTCTCGCCGGGCGAGACGCTGGCGCTGGTGGGCACGGCCGGGTCGGGCAAGTCGACAGTGTCGCTGCTGCTTCCCCGGTTCTACGACGTGCAGTCGGGCGCGATCCGGGTCGGCGGGATCGACGTGCGCGACCTGCGGCTGTCGTCGCTGCGCGGCACGGTCGGGGTGGTGTTCGAGGAGGCGTTCCTGTTCTCGGACTCGGTGCGCGCGAACATCGCCTACGGGCGGCCGGACGCGACCGACGAGGACATCCGGGCCGCGGCGAAGGCCGCGCAGGCGCACGAGTTCATCGAGGCGCTGCCCGACGGGTACGACACGGTGGTGGGCGAACGCGGGCTGACGCTGTCCGGCGGGCAGCGCCAGCGGGTCGCGCTGGCCAGGGCGCTATTGTCGGACCCGCGGGTGCTGGTGCTCGATGACGCGACGTCCGCGGTCGACGCGGCCACCGAGTCCGCCATCCACGACACATTGCGCGAGGTCACTGCGGACCGGACGACGCTGCTGGTCGCGCACCGCCGCTCGACTCTCGCGCTGGCCGACCGAATCGCGGTGCTCGACGGCGGCAAGGTGGTCGACATCGGCACGCACGCGGAGCTGCACGGGCGGTGCGCGCTGTACCGGTCGCTGCTGGCCGGGCCGGGCGACGCGATCGAGGACCCGACCCGCCGCTCGGGCGCGGACCTGATGCCCGGGCCGGACGGGGTGACGCCGTCGCTGTGGCCGGAGGAGGACGGCGAGTCGCAGACCGGCGCGGCCCTCTACACCCAGAAGACGGCTCCCATGGGGCGCGGCCGGATGGGCGGCGGCTCGCCGGACGCGCTGAACGTGCCGCCGACGGAGGAGTTGCTGGCCCGGGTGCGGGCGCTGCCCCCCGCCGTCGAGCGCCCCGACCTGCGCGGGGAGGACCCGACCGCGCCCGATCCCGGGTTCCGGCTGCGCCGGTTGCTGCGCCCGGCGCGGACGGCGCTGGCAGTGGTCTTCGGGCTGGTGGTGCTGGACTCGGTGATCGCGGTCGCGCTGCCCGCCCTGTTCCGCAGCGGGATCGACTCGGGTGTGCTGACCGGCGCGACGGGGGCGCTGTTTGTCGCCACGGCGGTCGCCGCGGCGCTGGTCGGGGTGATGTGGCTGAACACTGCCCTCAACACGGTGCTCACGGCGCGCGTGGGCGAGCGGCTGCTGTACCTGCTGCGCGTCCGCAGCTACGCCCATCTCCAGCGGCTTGGCCTGGACTACTTCGAGCGCGAGATGGCCGGGCGGATCATGACCCGGATGACCACCGACGTCGACGCGCTGTCGACGTTCCTGCAAACCGGGCTCACCACGGCGGCCGCGAGCCTGCTGACGGTGGTGGCGGTGACGGTGGCGTTGCTGGTCACCGATCTGTCGTTGGCGCTGGTGGCGCTGACCGTGCTGCCGGTGCTGCTCGTCGCCACGGTGATCTTCCAGCGGCTGTCCTCCGCGGCCTACGCCGAGGCGCGCGACCGGGTGAGCGCGGTCAACGCCGACATGCAGGAGAACGTCTCCGGCCTGCGGGTGGCGCAGGCGTACACCCGTGAGGACGTGTCGGCGCGCCGGTTCGCCGAACGCAGCGACGCCTACCGGCGGACGCGGCTGCGGGCACAGCGCTACATCGCGACGTACTTCCCGTTCGTGTCCATGCTGTCCGGCCTCGGACAGGCGGCCGTGTTGATCGTGGGCGCCCACCGGGTCGCCAACGACGAGCTGAGTCCTGGTGTGCTGCTGGCGTTCCTGCTGTATCTGGGCCTGTTCTTCGCCCCGGTGCAGCAGCTGTCCGGCGTGTTCGACGGGTACCAGCAGGCCCGGGTCGGTCTTCGGCGCATAGCCGACCTGCTGCGCACCCCGACCACGGTGCGCCCGCCCGCCGACCCGGTCCCCGTGCCCGCGCGCCTCACCGGCGAGATCGAACTCCGCGACGTCTCCTTCACCTACGCGGGCGCGGACCGTCCAGCCGTCTCGAACATCTCGCTGCGCGTCCGCCCGGGCGAGACCGTGGCCCTGGTCGGCGCGACCGGCGCGGGCAAGTCCACGGTCGTCAAGCTGATCGCCCGCTTCTACGACCCCACCGACGGCGCGGTCCTGGCCGATGGCGTCGACCTGCGCTCCTACGACCTGTCCGGCTACCGTCAGCGCCTCGGCGTGGTCCCCCAGGAGGCCCACCTGTTCACCGGCGACATAGCCCGCAACGTCGCCTACGGCGCTCCCGACTCCCCACCCGCCCGCATCGAGTCGGCCGTCCGCTCGGTCGGCGCCCTCCCCATGGTCGCTACCCTCCCGGCGGGCTTCCGCCAACCGGTCGGCGAACGCGGCCAGGGCCTCTCGGCGGGCCAACGCCAACTCATCGCCCTGGCCCGCGCCGAACTGGTCGACCCGGACATCCTCCTGCTGGACGAGGCCACCGCCGCCCTGGACCCGGCCACCGAGTCCGCCGTCCTCACCGCCAGCGAACGCGTCGCGGGCAAACGCACCACCTTCGTCGTCGCCCACCGCTTAGCCACCGCCGCCCGCGCGGACAAGATCGTCGTCATGTCGGGCGGCCGCATAGTCGAACAGGGCACCCACCAAGACCTCTTGGCCGCGAACGCCCACTACGCCCACCTCTGGCGCCTCGGCACCATGGACCCCCACCCCACCACCGGCGACGCTCCACCCACTCCCACCCCGATCGGAGGCACCCACCCCCACATCTGAGCCACCGCCCCCAATCCCAATAACCAGGAGGAACGCCCCCAAGAACCAGAACCACAGAAGCAAGGAACAGAACCCCACGCGGCACGCGGCACGCGGCACGCGGCACGCGGCACGCGGCACGCGGCACGCGGCACGCGGCACGCGGCACGCGGCACGCGGCACGCGGCACGCGGCACGCGG
>NZ_JBVJIN010000046.1:0-18816 GCF_055586285.1 Actinokineospora sp. NPDC051303 | reverse complement strand
GCGAGCAGAGCCGACGCGGGCTATACGGGCCGGCCATAGGAGGGGCGAGTGTCCCTATCCTCTCCGCCGTTGGTCCTGCTCGCGCCTCGCCCACGTGGGCGAGTTCGTGCCTCGGCAGCAGCCTGCTTGCTCGCATCGCCGCGCGTTCAGCTACGGCCAGCGGCAGGTCAGCGGCCGGGCGCTGGCGACTGGGGCCACCACCCTGGTCGCCCAGCGGCGAGCACCCAAGCACCACCCAAAGGCACTCCGGCCTGGGGCGATTCCGCATACCCCGCCAGCGGGCGTGTCCGCGTGCCCCAAGCCGCGGCCGGTAACCAGCAGTCACCACACCTCACCTGGGCAGAGCGCGGGCAAGCGGGGCGAACCGAGGTCAGGCCGCGGGCGGAACGGGGCTCCATCGGGCCGTGCCGGGATTCCGGCAGGAATGACAGCTACCCGATCGAGTGGTCCATTACCTCACTTTGCACGACCTCACGCAGTGAAGTCGGGGAACGACCATTCGGCTTCCGTTACCCGACGGTGGGGCTTAGGGTGGCGACCATTCGGCGACCGTTCGGCGATCCGCTGGGCGGGGCCAAATTCACCCGACCGGCCTAGCGCCAAAGACCGCCAAATGGGTGCCTCCAGACCGGAGTAGCGCACCTAATCGGTATCTCAACCGATTCAGTGCCGTACGCCACTCATGAGGTGGCTCACGGGGGTCCGGTTGGGTGACCAGCGTCCTGACCGGGGGACTAGCCTGGTGGGGAGTGCGTTCAATACGAGATCGAGATGGATAGAGGCGAGAGCCAGCCGTGTCCAGCAGTCCTGCGTCACAGTTCGGTGCGAACGAGTGGCTAGTCGAAGAGATGTACGAGCAATTCCTCGCGGATCCCTCGTCGGTGGATCCCGCTTGGCACGATTTCTTCGCGGACTACAAGCCAACACCGCGGGCGGCGAGTCAGGGCGCCGCGCAGGCCAAGGCCGCGGGGAGTGACACGACTGGCGGCGCCTCCACGCAGACCGCCACGAAGCCCGCGCCCAGCGGTCCGCCGAAGAGCAGCGCGCCGTCCACCAACGGACAGGCGCCGCCCCCGGTGAAGGCGACGACGTCCCCGGCCGCCCCGTCGGCCGCGCCAGCGAAGTCCGCTGAGGCGGTCGCGCCGCCGAACAACAAGGCGCCAGCCAAGGGGTCCGTCGCGGACGGCAAGGGCGAGGAGCGCAAGCCGCTGCGCGGGCCCGCCGCCGCGATCGCGAAGAACATGAACGCGTCGCTGGGGCTGCCGACCGCGACGAGTGTGCGCGCGGTGCCCGCGAAGCTGCTCGCGGACAACCGGATCGTGATCAACAACCACCTCAAGCGGACCCGGGGCGGGAAGGTCTCCTTCACCCACCTCATCGGGTACGCGATGGTGCGCGCCCTTGAGGCGTACCCGAACATGAACCGGCACTACGCCGAGGTCGACAACAAGGCCTTCGCGGTCACCCCGGAGCATGTCAACCTGGGCCTGGCGATCGACCTGCCGGGCAAGGACGGCTCGCGCAACCTGGTCGTCGCGGCCATCAAGGGCTGCGAGGGCATGTCCTTCCAGCAGTTCTGGCAGGCGTACGAGGACCTGATCCGCAAGGCCCGCAACGGCGCGCTGACCGCGGACGACTTCTCCGGCACCACCATCTCGCTGACCAACCCCGGCGGCATCGGCACCAACCACTCGGTGCCGCGCCTGTCGGTCGGGCAGGGCGCGATCCTGGGCGTCGGCGCGATGGAGTACCCGGCGCCGTTCCAGGGCGCGGCGGAGAAGACCCTGGTCGAGATGGGCATCAGCAAGATCATCACGCTGACCTCGACCTACGACCACCGCATCATCCAGGGCGCGGAGTCCGGCGAGTTCCTGCGCGAGATCCACCGCCTGCTGCTCGGCGAAGACGGCTTCTACGACGACATCTTCACCTCCCTGCGGATTCCGTACGAGCCGATCCGCTGGATGGAGGACTTCGCCGAGGGCCCGGTCGACAAGACCGCCCGGGTGCTGGGCCTGATCGACGCGTTCCGCACCCGCGGCCACCTGATGGCCGACACCGACCCGCTGAACTACCGGCAGCGCAAGCACGAGGACCTCGACGTCCTCTCGCACGGGCTGACCCTGTGGGACCTCGACCGGGAGTTCCCGGTCGGCGGGTTCGCGGGCAAGGAGCGAATGAAGCTGCGCGACGTGCTCGGCGTGCTGCGCGACTCCTACTGCCGGACCGTCGGCGTCGAGTACACCTACATCCTGGACCCGGCCGAGCGCCGCTGGATTCAGGACCGGGTCGAGGTGCCGCACGAGAAGCCCCCGGCCGCCGTGCAGAAGTACGTGCTGTCCAAGCTCAACGCCGCCGAGGCGTTCGAGACGTTCCTGCAGACCAAGTACGTCGGGCAGAAGCGGTTCTCGCTCGAAGGCGGCGAGTCGGTCATCCCGCTGCTGGACACCGTGCTCGACAAGGCCGCCGAGTACGAGTTGGACGAGGTCGTCATCGGCATGCCGCACCGCGGCCGCCTCAACGTGCTGGCCAACATCGTCGGCAAGCCGATCTCGCAGATCTTCCAGGAGTTCGAGGGCAACCTCGACCCGGGCCAGGCGCACGGCTCCGGTGACGTGAAGTACCACCTGGGCGCGGAGGGCAAGTACTTCCGGATGTTCGGCGACGGCGAGACCAAGGTGTCGCTGACGGCGAACCCGTCGCACCTGGAGACCGTCGACCCGGTCCTCGAAGGCATCGTCCGCGCGAAGCAGGACCTGCTCGACAAGGGCGGCGAGGGCTTCACCGTTCTCCCGGTCGCGCTGCACGGTGACGCGGCGTTCGCCGGTCAGGGCGTGGTCGCCGAGACGCTGAACCTGGCGCTGCTGCGCGGCTACCGCACCGGCGGCACCGTGCACGTGATCATCAACAACCAGGTCGGCTTCACCACGGCCCCGGAGCACTCGCGCTCCAGCCAGTACGCGACCGACGTGGCGAAGATGATCCAGGCTCCGGTGTTCCACGTGAACGGCGACGACCCGGAGGCGTGCTACTGGGTGGCGCGGCTGGCCATGGACTACCGGCAGACGTTCAACAAGGACGTCGTCATCGACCTGGTCTGCTACCGCCGCCGCGGCCACAACGAGGGCGACGACCCGTCGATGACCCAGCCCGGCATGTACGACATCATCGACACCAAGCGCTCGGTCCGGAAGGGCTACACCGAGGCGCTGATCGGGCGCGGCGACATCTCCGTCGAGGAGGCCGAGAAGGCGCTGCGCGACTTCTCCAGCCAGCTTGAGCACGTGTTCAACGAGGTCCGGGAGCTGGAGAAGCACCCGATCTCGCCGAGCCCGTCGGTCGAGGCAGAGCAGCAGGTGCCCGCGAAGCTGGCGACCGGCGTGGACCGCTCGGTCCTGGAGCGCATCGGCGACGCGCACGTGATCCTGCCCGAGGGCTTCACCCCGCACCCGAGGGTCAAGCCGGTGCTGGAGCGGCGGGCGAAGATGTCCCGCGAGGGCGGCATCGACTGGGCGTACGGCGAGCTGCTGGCGTTCGGGTCGCTGACCATGGAGGGCCGCATGGTCCGCCTGGCTGGCCAGGACTCGCGGCGCGGCACGTTCACCCAGCGGCACGCGGCGATCATCGACCGCAAGTCCGGCCGGGAGTACCTGCCGCTGCAGAACCTCGCCGAGGGCCAGGGCAAGTTCATGGTCTACGACTCCGCGCTGTCGGAGTACGCGGCGCTGGGCTTCGAGTACGGCTACTCGGTGGCGAACCCGGACGCGTTGGTGCTGTGGGAGGCGCAGTTCGGCGACTTCGTCAACGGCGCGCAGTCGGTCATCGACGAGTACATCTCCTCCAGCGAGGCCAAGTGGGGCCAGCTCTCCGACGTGGTCGTGCTGCTGCCGCACGGGCACGAGGGCCAGGGCCCCGACCACACCTCGGGCCGCATCGAGCGCTGGTTGCAGCTGTGCGCCGAGGGCTCGATGACCGTGGCGGTGCCCTCGACCCCGGCGAACTACTTCCACCTGCTGCGCAGGCACGCGCTCGACGGCGTGCAGCGTCCGCTGGTGGTGTTCACGCCGAAGTCGATGCTGCGCAACAAGGCCGCGGTCAGCCCGGTGGAGGACTTCCTTGAGGGCACCCGGTTCGAGTCGGTGATCGATGACCCGACCGTGCCGGACCCGGCCGCGGTCACGAAGCTGCTGTTCGTCTCGGGCAAGCTGTACTACGAGCTTGCCGCGGAGAAGGAGAAGCGCGGCGCGTCCGACACCGCCATCGTGCGGGTCGAGCAGCTCTACCCGGTGCCGGAGCGCAAGCTCGGCGCGGTGTTCGACCGCTACAGCCACGTCTCGGACGTGCGGTGGGTTCAGGAGGAGCCCGCGAACCAGGGCTCTTGGCCGTTCTACGGCCTGAACCTGCCGGAGATGTTCCCGGACCGGCTCACCCGGATCACCCGCGTGTCGCGGCGGCCGATGTCGGCGCCGTCCGCCGGGTCGAGCAAGGTGCACGAGCTTGAGCAGCGGGCGCTGATCGCGAAGGCGTTCGAGTAAAGACAGTCAGTTGACGGGGCCGCCGGAGCACTCCTTCGGCGGCCCCGCCTTCTTCCCAGGAGTTCCACGTGTATTTCACCGATCGCGGGATCGAAGAGCTGGAGGAACGCCGCGGCGAGGAGGAGGTCACCCTCGCGTGGCTGGCCGACCGCCTGCGCGCGTTTGTCGACGCCAACCCGGACTTCGAGACCCCCATCGAGCGGCTGGCCACCTTCCTCGCCCGTGACGAGGACGTCGAGGACTAGCAGGACTCCGGCCGACCGGAGCCCGATGACCGGACCGCCCGCGCTGACCGGGGTGGCACCCATATGCTGCGTGCGTGGGTATCTTCACTCTGCTGCTCCTGCTGATCGGGCTCGGCGGCGCCATCACGGCGGTCCTCGTGTTCACCTTGAGCAACAAGCCGAAACCGCCGCCGATGCCGCCGGGGTACTACCCGCCGCAGGGCATGGGCTATCCGCCGCCTGGTTATCCCCCGCAGCCCGGCTATCCGCCGCCCGGTTACCCGCCGCAGCCAGGGATGCCGCCCATGGGCGCGCCGGGGATGCCCGGGGGACCGCAGGGAATGCCGGGTGGGCACTACCCGCCGGGACCGGGCACGCCGCCGCCCGGAATGCCCGCCGCCGGTCCGGGCACGCCGCCCCCGGGGATGCCCGGTCCGGGCGGACCTCAGCCAGGGCCGCCGCCCGGACACCACTGAGCGGTCTCTCCGGCTGACGCCCGCGGTCAGCTCCGCCGTCTGCGGCGGGTGGCGTGCGGGTGGTCGGAGACCGGTGCGAGCTGGTCGAGCCCGTCGACGGTCACGGTCGCCGCGGGCAGTTCCTTGGCCAGCTCGTCCAGCCGGGCCAGGAACGTGTGGTCCACGATCGCCGCGTCGCGGACATCGATCACGACCTCGCGGATGTCCCCGTCCGCCTGGGCAAGGACGCGGCGCAGCGGGAGCAGCACCGGGAAGATCGCCGCGCCGGGAACCCGGACCCGCAGGACGGCGCCGTCGCGGGTGATCTCGGGGCGCGGGCGCAGGAACGCGGGCAGCGGCACGCCGCGGACGAGGTGCAGCACGATCTTGAGGCCGAGACCGGCCGCGACGCCGATGAGCAGGTCGGTGGCGAGGGTGACCAGCAGGGTCGTGAGGAACAGGGCGAGCTGGTCCCAGCCCAGGCTCGCGGCGTGCCGGAACTCGCTCGGCGAGGCGAGGCGGAAGCCGGTGTAGACCAGCATCGCGGCCAGCGCGGCGAGCGGGATGGTCTGCACGACGCCGGGGATGAGCGCGACGAACAGCAGCAGGATCGCGCCGTGGCAGACGTTGGACCAGCGGGTGGTCGCGCCGGAGTCCAGGTTGGCCTTGCTGCGCACGATCTCGGAGATCATCGGCAGGCCGCCGATCATGGCCGAGGTCAGGTTGCCCGCGCCGATGGCGAGCAGGTCGCGGTTGAGGTCGGACGACCCTTTCGCCGGGTCCATCGAATCCACTGCGAGCACGGTGAGGGTGGACTCGATGGTGCCGATGAGCGCGAACATCACCACGTACTGCACCGACGTGCCGCTGAGGATCTGAGAGAAGTCCGGGAACGTGACGGCGTCGAGCAGCGAGCCGGGCAGCCGGACCAGGTACTCGGGGCCGAGGTGGTGGTTGGCTTCGAGGAACCGGTAGTCGTGCGGGCGGTCGAGGTGCAGCCACAGGCCGATGGGGATGGCCACCGCGAGGACGACCAGCGGGGCGGGCACAGCCTTGCTCCAGCGGGCGCGCGCCAGCGGCAGGCCGAACAGGATGAGCAGCGACAGCGCGCCCACCAGCAGGATCAGCGGGTTGGCGTGGGTGAGGCTGTGCGGGATCTCGGCGAGCAGGCCGAAGGAGGTCTCGGCTTCGGGTTTGACGCCCAGCACGATGTGCGCCTGTTTGGCGATGATGATGACGCCGATCGCGGCCAGCATCCCGTGCACGACCGAGGGCGACATGGCCACCCCGACGCCCGCGGCGCGCGCCAGGCCGAACAGGATCTGGATCAGCGCCGCGACCACGCCCACCGCCAGGGCGCGCCGGTAGCCCGCGACGAGGTCGCCCTGGCCGAGGTCGTGCACGGCGCCCACGGCGATGACGATCAGCCCGGCGGCGGGTCCCTTGATGGTCAGCGGCGCCCCGCCGAGCAGACCGCCGAGGACACCGCCGACGATGGCGGTGAGCACGCCCGCGACCGGTGGGAATCCGCTGGCCACCGCGATCCCCAGGCACAGCGGCAGCGCGATGAGCGAGACCAGGAAACCGGCCTTGAGGTCCGATTTCGGAAACCGGCGGACCGGTGACGCCGCCCCGACCGGGTCGTGGTCGGATTGTCGGGTTCGGTCGGATTTACGGCGCATGGAATTGTCCTTTTTCGGGCGCGACAGGGCCGCCGAAGTCGCTATTTCGACCACGGCTGAGCGGGAAGTGGAATCAGCGCACGGCAGGCGGAGCGCGGGCGATTTCCCTGTCGACGCGCGTGGAGAGCACGGTCGCCCAGGGCCTCGCGGCGGGCGGGGAACCCCGGTCCACGGGCGCGACCGCGGCGGCGAACACGGCGGCGTCGTCGGCGAACTCCGTGTCACCCAAGGCGGATGCGGGTGTCAGCGGATCAAGGAAGGATTCCTGTCCGGTGCTCTCCCGAGCGGGGAGAGGCTCGATGAGCGGCACGCCGGACAGGACGGCGAGGCCGATGAGCGCGGCGAAGAAGAGTCCGAGCGCGCGCACTGAGCCTCCCCCCGAAACGGAACCCCGATTGTCGGGGGCGGCGAATAATGCCGCCTTCCGCGATCAGTCTCAGCGATGATCGCGGGTACGCGGAAGGGGGGTCAAGAGAATCTTATTCGCTTTTAAACACATAGTGACATAGTGCACTGCGTCCGAACGTGGTCCCGGTCCGCCTACCAGGCGTAAGCCTCGGGGGCGGGTTTCGCGCCGTTGGGCGCGGGCGGTGGGAACAGTTCGTCCAGTTTCGCCAGCGTGTCGGAGTTCATCGGGATCTTCAGGGCGCGCAGTGAGCCGTCCAACTGGTCGACGGTGCGCGGCCCGATGATGGGCCCGGTCACCCCCTCCTGGGCGAGCAGCCACGCCAGCCCGACGTGGGCCGGGTCCTCGCCGAGGTCGGCGCACAGCTTCTCGTAGGCCTCGATGGCGTCCCGGTGCTTGGCCAGCGCCTCCCCCGACCGCCCGGACAGCCCGCGCGAGCCGCCGCCCTCCCGCTGCTTGCGCAACACCCCGCCGAGCACCCCGCCGTGCAGCGGTGACCAGGGGATGACCCCGAGCCCGTAGTGCCGGGCGGCGGGCAGCACCTCAAGTTCCACCCATCGGGTGAGCAGGTTGTAGATCGACTGCTCGGACACCAGCCCGAGGAAACGCCGCTCCCGCGCCGCCTCCTGCGCCTGCGCGATGTGCCACCCGGCGAAGTTGGACGAGCCGAAGTACAGCACCTTGCCCTGCTGCCGCAGGACGGAGAACGCCTCCCAGACCTCCTCCCACGGCGTGGCCCGGTCGACGTGGTGCATCTGGTAGAGGTCGATGTAGTCGGTCCGCAGCCGCTTGAGGGAAGCGTCGGCGGCCCGGCGGATGTTCAGCGCGGACAGGAAGGTCTCGTTGGGCCAGTCGCCCATGCTGCCGTAGAGCTTGGTCGCCAGCACGGTCTTCTCCCGCCGCCCGCCGCCCTGGGCGAACCACCGGCCGATGATCTGCTCGGTGATCCCCTCGCCCTTCTGCCAGCCGTAGACGTTGGCGGTGTCGAAGAAGTTGATGCCGTGCTCCAGCGCCCGATCCATGATCGAGTGGCTGTCGGCTTCGGTGGTCTCCGGTCCGAAGTTCATGGTGCCGAGGACCAGCCGGGATACCGACAGACCGCTGCGGCCGAGGTGCGTGTACTCCATAACGCCAACCTAACCCCGGACTTGCTCCAGCTCAGGCTGAAACAATCCGTCAAGATCGCCGACGCCGTAGGGTGCACGCTGGTTGGTGGAGGGGGCGGGATGGCGGGATTAACCGACGTGATCGGGTTGGTCGGAGGCGCCACGGCCGTGGCGGCGTCCATCGGCCTCCTCGTCGTCTCGCGGGTGCGGCGGGCGGGCGCGGCTGGCGGGCCGGGTGATGAGGGGTTCGCCGGGGAGTATCGGGCGTTCGTGCTTGCCACATTGCGGTATCTCGATCTCAAGGGCTTGCAGACGCTGAGCCATTCCGGGCTGGAACTGGACGAGGTCTACGTCGACGTCAGTCTCGCGCAGCGGGCGCCGCAGCAGATCGGGGCCGATGTGCTGGCGTTCGTGCCCGCGAGTGTGCGGGAGCGGCACCGCATCGACCGGTTTCTCGACCAGCCGGAGCCGCGCATCCTCGCCGTGGTCGGCGGGCCGGGGACGGGGAAGACGACGCTGCTGCGCAAGGTGGCGCGGGAGGTGTGCCAGGCGCACGCCGACCGCAGGCGGGAGTTCCCGGTCCTGCTCTACCTGCGCGACCATGTGACCTCGATCGTCGCCGACCCGGAGGTGGCGCTGCCGACGCTGATCCGCGCGAAGCTCGGCAGGCACGCGGCGGCCGAACCGCAGGGGTGGTTTGACGAGCAGTTGGTCAACGGGCGCTGTGTGGTGATGCTCGACGGCCTGGACGAGGTCGCCCGGCAGGAGGACCGCAGGCGCGTCTCCACCTGGGTCGAGCACCAGGTCCGGCAGTACCCGAAGAACGACTTCGTCATCACCTCCCGCCCCCAGGGGTACCTTGACGGCCCGATCGACGGCGCGACGGTGTTGCAGGTCCGGCCGTTCACCCCCGAGCAGGTGCGCGCCTTCGTGCGGGGCTGGTACCTGGCCCTGGTGGAACGCGGAACCGGCGAAACCGACGACGAGTTGCGCGCCCGCGCCGAGGCCGACGCTGAGGACCTGCTGACCCGGCTCGACGCCGCGCCCGCGTTGACCGATCTGACGGTGAACCCGTTGCTGCTCACCATGATCGCGACCGTGCACCGGTTCCGGGGCGCGCTGCCGGGCAGCCGGGCGGACCTGTACCGCGAGATCTGCGAAGTGATGCTGTGGCAACGGCAGAAGGCGAAGAACCTGCCGACCGGGGCGCAGAGCCAGTTCAAACTGGTGCTGCTGCGGCACATCGCGTACCTGATGATGACCTCCGGCATCCGGCAGCTGTCCCGAGAGGCGGTGCTGGACGAGTTCACCAAGATGCTGCGCCGGTTCTCGACCCCGTTGGGAGCGGCGGACTTCCTCACCGAAATCGTCTCCGACGGCCTGCTGGTGGAGTGGGAGAACAGCCAGTTCTCCTTCGCGCACCTGACTTTCCAGGAATACCTCGCCGCCGCCCACATCCGCGAAAAGGGCTTGGTAGACACCCTCGCCTACGCCATCGACAACGACTGGTGGCGCGAGACAACCCTGCTCTACACCGCGACCTCAGACGCCGATCCCATTGTGACGGCGTGCCTTGCCTCCGGCCGGGCGACCGCCCTGTCCCTGGCCTTCGACTGCCTGGCGCAGGGCAGCGAGATGTCCGAAGACCTGCGGGCAGAGCTGACCACCCTGCTGGAGTCCACAACGGACCCCAAGGCGATCCAACACCGTCAGGTGATCATGACCGTGCTGGCCCAGCGCTACCTGCGCGAGTTCGTGCGGACCAGCAAGGGCTCACTGGTCTGGCGCGAGCCCATTCCGGCGGCGCTGTACCGGCTTTTCCTGATCGACATCCACGCGCCGGGACCGATCCCTGCCTACGCCGAAGGCCCCGCGTTCGGTGTTCAGGAAGAGCACGTGAAGCGGTTTCTCCGTTGGTTCTGGAAGATCAGCGACCCGCGGTACGACATCCGGCTGCCGAGGCCGGACGAACTCGGCGATCCCGCGGTCCGCCCCCACGTCGAGGGGCTGGCCGTGTGGGCGGCCGAGCGAGAGCACCAGCTGACCCTGGTCGCGGAGCGCGACCACCCGTATCTGATCACGCCCGGGATGCTGACCGACGCCGTGCGCGCCGATTTCGACACGGCGCTGCTCACCCGGGTCGTGCTCGCGCACGCGGCCGTCCTTGCCGAACTGCTGGTCATGGAGCTCACCCCCTACCTGCGTGAAGCCAAGCAACCGGTTCCCCAGCGCCACCAGGCCCGGAAAATCTTCGCCGACCTTTGGGCCGCGCTCGACCTGGTGCAGCACCTCGATATCACCACTTATCTGGAGCGCGTAGGCCACGCAGCCCTGGATGGTATCGCGGTTAAGCTGGAAACACCTCAGTTGGAAGAGCCTTTCTCACTGACCGCCGCTAAGATGATGGAAAGCGCCAGGCAGTGGAGAGCCGCCGCCTTCGCTCAACAGATCGGCGGCAAGACTTCCAGCATCGCCGCAGTACTGACTACCCGCGGGAACCCCAGAACTCCGTTCACCTCACTGGCGGATTCGTGGGGCAACGCGCTGAGAACAGCGATTTCCACGGTCGGAGAGGTTCACCCCACCGCGTTCGGCCGCGAGTTCACCGCCCGTTTCCTGGTAGCCGCAGGAATAGCAGACCGACCTCGGCGGCCGGTTCTCAGCCGGAACGCCCTCGCGGCAACGCTCGCGTACATTCAGACCATCCCGATCTCGACGTGGTCCGATGCGATAGACAGGCTGGTCGATCTGACCCGGCAGCCGATCGAGACTGGTTGGCCGGTCTCCCCGTCCACGGCCGCACAGGTCCGTTTCCTCGCGCTGACCCTGGCAAGCAACACAGCCCGTCCGGAGAGGCAGCACTTTCACCAGATCGCGGTGGGGATCACGCTGTTGGAGCGGCAGACTTCCGGCCTGGTGCCGAGGACGGAAACCCTTATTCTCGCGGCGGACGAACCGGAGCACCTGAGCGCCACACCGCCCAGGTGAGGGGGACGCCGGGGCGGTAGGCGAGGTGGGTGGCCGAGGGGGCGTCGAGGACGTGCAGGTCGGCTCGGGCTCCCGGGCGGATTACGCCTACTTCGGTTTCGCGGCGTAGGGCTCGGGCGCCGCCCCAGGTGGCCGCTCGGACCGCTTCGGTCACCGACATGCGCATCTGGAGAACCGCTGTGGCCACGCAGAAAGCCATGGACGAGGTGTAGGACGAGCCCGGGTTGCAGTTGGTGGCCAGCGCTACGGTCGCGCCAGCGTCCAGGAGGGTTCTGGCGTCTGGGAGGGGCTGGCGCGTCGACAGGTCGCAGGCTGGCAGGAGGGTGGCCACCGTGTCGGAGTTCGCCAGGGCGTCTACATCGGACTCCGTCAGATAGGTGCAGTGGTCGACGCTGGCGGCGGACAGGTCCACGGCTAGGCGGACGCCGGGGCCGGGGGCCAGCTGGTTTCCGTGGACGCGGAGGCCGAGGCCGTGGGGGGCGGCAGCAGTGAGGACGTGGCGGGATTGGGTCTCATCGAAGGCGCCGGTTTCGCAGAAGACGTCGGCCCATTGGACGTAAGGTGCGACCGCGGTGAGCATGGGGCCGGATACGAGATCCACATAGGACTCTGGGGTGGTGTCGGGGGGAATCAGGTGCGCGCCCAGGTAGGTGACTTCGTCCGCGCACTCGGCGGCTATGCGGGCGCAGCGGGCTTCATCTTCCACGGTGAGGCCGTAGCCGGTTTTGGTTTCCAGGTAGGTGGTGCCCTGGGACACCGCTTCGGCCACGTGGCGGCGGAGGGTGGCGCGCAGGTCGTCGTCGGTGGCGGCGCGGGTGGCGGTGACGGTGGTGGTGATTCCGCCTGCCGTGTAGGGCTTTCCGGCCATGCGGGCGGTGAACTCGGCGGTGCGGTCGCCCGCGAAGACCAGGTGCGTGTGGCTGTCGACCCAGCCGGGGAGGGCGGCGCGGCCCGCCGCGTCGACTCGGGTGTCGGCGGGTGGGGCGGACTTCGCCGGGCCTGCCCAGGCGAACCGGTCGCCGTCCAGGACCACGGCCGCGTTGGTGATCACCTCGGGGTCGTCGTTGGTGGTGAGTTCGGCGATGTTGGTGATCAGGGTGCTCATGGGCGCTGTCCTTCGATCGCCGTGGTCAGGAGTTCCGCGATATCACCGAGGGTGTGGGTTCCGGACCTCACGACGACCTTGCCGCCGACGATCACGGTGTCCACATCGGACGCCGAAGCAGAAAGGACCGCTTGAGCGGGCAGGCTGCCCGCGGTGCGGGGGGTGTCTAGGCGGACGGTCACCAGATCCGCCGGGGCGCCGGGGGCGATGCGGCCCGCTTCCGGCCAGCCGAGGCTGGCGTGACCGGATGAGGTGAGGGCGGCGACCAATTCGGCCGGGGTGAAGCGGCCTCTGCGGCCGGTGCGGAGACGTTCGCCGTGCTCCAACGCGCGGGCCTCGCCCAGTGGGTCCACCACCGCGTGCTGGTCGCTGCCCAGCGACAGGGGGCAGCCCGCGTCGGCGAGTTCCCGGGCTGGGCCGATGCCGTCTGCGAGGTCGGCTTCCGTTGTGGGACAGAGGCAAACGCCAGTGCCGGTGGCACCGAGCAGGGCGATGTCGGCACCGGTCACGTGGGTGGCGTGGACGGCGGTCGTGCGGGGGCTGAGGACACCCGTGTCGGCCAGCAGTTCGGTGGGCGAGCGGCCGTAGGCGGTGCGACAAGCAGTGTTCTCGGCGGGCTGTTCAGACAGGTGGACGTGCAGCGGGCCCGCGAAACCCGCGACCACCGGCAGCGCCTCGCGCGGGACGGCGCGGACGGAGTGGATGGCCGCGCCGACCCGGGTGGTGGTGTCGGGGCGCAGGTCGGCGACGCGCTCGGCCCAGCGGTGGACGTCGTCGTCGGAGAAGCGTCGCTGGTGCGGGGACAGCGGCTGGTTGATTCCGCCTGCCAGGTAACAGGTGTCGAGCAGGGTGAGCCGGATTCCCGCCGCGCGGGCCGCCTCGATCAGGGCGTGGCCCATGGCGTTCGGGTCGGCGTACCGGGCGCCGCCGGGGGCGTGGTGGAGGTAGTGGAACTCGCCGACGCAGGTCACTCCGGCCAGAGCCATCTCCGCGTAGACCGCTTGGGCCAGCAGGAAGTACGAGTCCGGGGTCAGGCGTCCGGCCAGCTCGTACATCCGGCTTCGCCACGTCCAGAACGTGCCGCCGTCGTCGTGGGTCCGGCCGCGCAGGGCACGGTGGAAGGCGTGCGAGTGCGCGTTGGCGAACCCGGGAAACACCAATCCGGGCAACGTCACCGCGTCCGGCGGCTCAGCGTCCACTTGAGACACTGAAACGATAGAGCCGTCGGAGACGGTCACCAGGACGCCGGTGGCGACCCCATCGGGCAGCCAGGCGTGCTCGCACCAGTACGCGGTCATCGGGCCAGGTGGGCGAGGACGTCGGCGAGCGCGGCCACGCCCGCCGCGCAGTCGGCGGGCTCGGCGAACTCCTCCGGCGCGTGGCTGATACCGGTCGGGTTGCGCACGAACAGCATTGCCGTGGGCACGTGCGCGGCGAGGATGCCCGCGTCGTGGCCCGCGCCAGTGGGCAGGGCTGGCACGCCGCCCAGCGCGCGCGCCACCGCGTCGCGCAGCATCGGGTCGAAGACCACCTTGTCCCCGTACGACTCCTGGGTGACCGTGACCGCGCAGCCCTCGTCCGCCGCCGCGGCCTCCGCCGCCGCGGTGATGTCCGCGACGACCGCCTGGGTGCGCGCGTCGTCGTCCGCCCGCGCGTCCAACCAGATGTCCACAGTGGATGGAATGACGTTCGTGCCGCCCGGAGTCGGCACGATCCGGCCCACGGTGGCCCGCGCCCCCTCCACCGCGAGCGCGGCCCGGCGTGCGGCGACGACGACTTGGGCGGCGGCGACCATCGGGTCGCGCCGGTCGACCATGAGCGTCGCGCCCGCGTGGTTCCCCTCGCCGGTGAAGGTGAGCCGCCACCGGCCGTGGGCGAGGATGGACCGCGCCACCCCGACCGGGGCCGCCAGGTCGACCAGCCCCCGCCCCTGCTCGACGTGCAGCTCCACGAATGTCCCGATCCGCGCCAGCGCCGCGTCGTCCCGCCCCACCCGTGCGGGGTCGATTCCCGCCGCCCGCAGGGCCTCGGCCAGAGTCACACTGTCCGAATCGGACAGTCGCAAAGCCGTCTCGGGCGGCAGGGACCCGGTCAGCAGCCGTGAGCCGAGACACGCCACGCCGAAGCGCCCGCCCTCCTCTTCGGCGAACACCACGACCGCGAGCGGCCGTCCCGGCGTGAAACCCCGTTCTCGCAACAGGTCCACGGCTTCGAGCGCCGACACGACCCCCAACGGCCCGTCGAACGCGCCGCCGCCGGGAACGGAGTCCAAGTGGCTGCCGGTGACGACCGCGCCGTCCCCCGGCGGCCCCCACCACGCCCACAGGTTGCCGTTGCGGTCGCACTCGACGTCGAGCCCGTGCCGCCGCGCCTGCGCGGTGAACCACTCGCGTAGCGCCAGATCCGCGCGGTCGAACCCGTGCCGGGAGTACCCGCCGCGCCTCGGGTCCGCGCCGATCCCGGCGATCTCAGCCAGCCCGGTCACGGCCGCGCCATCGGGACGACGATGTCGTGCTCGTCCGCGACCTCGGCCGCCCGCTCGTAGCCCGCGTCCACGTGCCGCAGGACGCCGGTCGCCGGGTCGTTGGTCAGCACCCGCTCGATCTTCTGGCCCGCCAACGGCGTCCCGTCCGCCACGGTCACCTGGCCCGCGTGGATGGACCGGCCGATGCCAACCCCGCCGCCGTGGTGGATCGACACCCAACTGGCCCCCGACGCGGTGTTGACCAGCGCGTTAAGCAGCGGCCAGTCAGCGATCGCGTCGGACCCGTCCGCCATCGCCTCGGTCTCCCGGTACGGGGACGCGACCGAGCCGCAGTCGAGGTGGTCGCGCCCGATCACCACCGGCGCGGACAGCTCGCCGCTGGCCACCATGTCGTTGAACCGCAACCCCGCCAGGTGCCGCTCACCGTAGCCGAGCCAGCAGATGCGCGCCGGAAGCCCTTGGAACGCGACCTTTTCGCCCGCGAGGCGAATCCAGCGGGCCAGGGAATCGTTGTCCGGGAACAGATCCAGGATCGCCCGGTCGGTCGCGGCGATATCGGCCGGGTCGCCCGACAGCGCCGCCCAGCGGAACGGGCCCCGGCCCGCGCAGAACAGCGGCCGGATGTAGGCGGGCACGAAGCCAGGGAAGTCGAAGGCCCGCGCGCAGCCGCCGAGTTTGGCCTCGCCGCGGATCGAGTTGCCGTAGTCGAACACCTCCGCGCCCGCGTCGAGGAACCCGACCATCGCCTCGACGTGCTCGGCCATCGACGCCCGCGCCCGCTCGGTGAACTCGTCGGGCTTGGCCGCGGCGTAGTCGGCCCAGTCGTCCAGGGCCACCCCGCGCGGCAGGTACGCCAGCGGGTCGTGCGCGGAGGTCTGGTCGGTCACGATGTCGACCGCGACACCGCGCCGCAGCAGTTCCGGCAGCACCTCGGCGGCGTTGCCGATCATCCCGACCGACAGCGGCAGCCCGATCCGCTTGGCCCGCTCCACCCGCGCCACGGCGTCGTCGAGGTCGGCGGCCAGCTCGTCCAGATAACGGGTCTCCACGCGGCGGCGGGCGCGGGCCGGGTCGACCTCGACGCACAGCGCGACGCCGCCGTTCATGGTCACCGCAAGCGGTTGCGCGCCGCCCATTCCGCCCAGCCCCGCGGTCAGGGTCAGGGTTCCGCGCAGCGTGCCGCGAAAGCGCTTGGCCGCGACGGCAGCGAACGTCTCGTAGGTCCCCTGCAAGATGCCCTGCGTGCCGATGTAGATCCACGACCCGGCGGTCATCTGGCCGTACATCGTGAGCCCGGCCGCTTCGAGGCGGCGGAACTCCGGCCAGGTCGCCCAGTCGCCGACCAGGTTCGAGTTCGCGATCAGCACCCGAGGTGCCCACTCATGCGTGCGCAACACCCCGACCGGCTTGCCCGACTGCACCAGCAGCGTCTCGTCGTCGCCGAGCCCGGTCAGCTCCCGGGTGATCGCCGCGAAGCTCGCCCAGTCCCGCGCGGCCTTGCCGGTGCCGCCGTAGACGACCAGATCGGCTGGCCGCTCGGCGACCTCGGGGTCGAGGTTGTTGTGGAACATGCGCAACGCGGCCTCGGTCTGCCAGCTCCGGGCAGTGCGCGAAGTGCCGCGCGCGGCGCGGACGGGTCCGGGAGCGGTCACCGGGCCACCTCACTCATCCGCGACAAAGGTTCGTTCGCAGGCTCACTCATGAGACCTCCTGGTGGACGGCGGCGAGCAGGGCGCCGGAGCGGACGAGGTCTTCCGCCGCGGCGATCTCCGGGGCGAGGTGCCGGTCCGGCCCGGGACCGGGCACCCGGGCGCGCACGGCGGCCACGGCGGCGGCCGTCGCCGGGCCGGGGGTCAGCGGGGCACGCAGGTCGAGCGCGCGGGCGGCGGTCAGCAGTTCGACGGCGAGCACGGTGGTCAGCCCGTCGACGGCCCGGCGCAGCTTGCGCCCGGCCGACCAGCCCAGGGACACGTGGTCCTCCTGCATCGCCGAACTGGGGATCGAGTCGACCGACGCCGGGGCGGCCAGCCGTTTCAGCTCGGCGACCACCGCGGCCTGTGTGTACTGGGCGATCATGTGCCCGGAGTCCACCCCCGGGTCGGCGGCCAGGAACGGCGGCAGCCCGTGCGACCGGGCGACGTCGAGCATCCGGTCGGTGCGCCGCTCGGCCATGCTGGCGACATCGGCGACCGGGATGGCCAAGTAGTCCAGGGCGTAGGCCAGCGGAGCCCCGTGGAAGTTGCCGTTCGACTCAACCCGCCCGTCGGCGAGCACGACCGGGTTGTCCACCGCCGCCGCCAACTCCCGGTCGGCCACCGCCTCGGCGAACGCCACGACGTCCCGGGCCGCGCCGTGCACCTGCGGGGCGCACCGCAGCGAGTAGGCGTCCTGCACCCGGGTGCACCCCGGCCCCCGGTGACTGGCCACGATCGGCGAGTCGGCGAGGAAGGCCGCCATCCGCGCCGCCGACACCGCCTGCCCCGGGTGCGGGCGCAACGCCTGCAGGTCGGCGGCGAACACCCGGTCGGTCCCCAACAGCGCCTCCACGCTCATCGCCGCCGTGAGATCGGCGACGTCGAGCAGGGCGTTCAGGTCGCGCAGAGCCAGCACCAGCATGCCCAGCATCCCGTCGGTCCCGTTGATCAGCGCCAGCCCCTCCTTCTCGGCAAGCGTGACCGGCTCGATCCCCGCCGCCGCCAGCGCGTCAGCCGCCCCCCGCGACTCCCCCTCCCCATCACGCACGAGCCCTTCCCCGATCAACGCGAGCGCGACAGCCGCCAACGGCGCCAAATCCCCCGAACACCCCAACGACCCGTACTCGTGCACCACCGGCACGATCCCCGCGTTCACCATCGCGGCCAACGCCTCCACAGTGGACCGCCGAACCCCCGTCCGCCCCGTAGCCAGCGTCCGCAGCCGCAACACCATCAGCGCCCGCACCACCTCCGGCTCGACCTCAGCCCCCGCCCCCGCCGCGTGCGACCGCACCAACGACCGCTGCAACGCCGCCCGACTCTCCACCGGAATATGCCGAACCGCCAACGCCCCAAACCCCGTGGAAACCCCATAGGTAGGCACCGGCGCTTCCGCCAACCGCTCAACGTGCCTCCGAGCCACCCCCACCCCAGCCAGCGCCCCAGCCGTGACCTCCACAACCGCCCCACCCCGAGCAACAGCGACAACCTGCCCCCGACTCAGCGCCCCACCATCAAGCAGCACTCGTTCCCGCATGCCCCCATCTCAACCCCACCAGCCCCCCAGCACGACCTGGGATCGGGTGACACCGTCTGAAATCCCAGACACCCCAGTCCCGAAGACCACCATCGAGCGTCCCCCAAAAGCGGGAAGAGACGACGAACGTCCCGAAGAGACACAGCCCCTCCGGCTGACACACCCGACCTGCCCGGCGGAAGAGAGCGCGGAGAAGCCACTCGCCTCCCGCCAACGGCACTCAAAGCTGCCAGGAGCCAGAGGGGAAGAGGGGAAGAGGGGAAGAGGGGAAGAGGGGAAGAGGGAAGAGGGAAGAGGGAAGAGGGCAGAGGGCAGAGGGCAGAGGGCAGAGAAGTCAACTCGCCTTCCTGCCACCGCACCAGAGCTGCCAGAAGCCAGATCGGACGAAGGAACCACTCACCGCACCCGGCCCTGCCAGGCACTCGATGGCGCGGAACGAGCAGCGACACACACACGAAGCCGCACCCGGCCCTAACCACCTCCCCGCCAGGCCGCACCTACGCCCGCCCAGTGCTCGATGGGGTGGAGTGGTTTCTTTGGGGGAGAAGGAAGATCCCTAAACTCGCCGTGGTCGTGGGGCCGAAGGCACCCCACCCGTC
>NZ_JBVJIN010000045.1:0-47693 GCF_055586285.1 Actinokineospora sp. NPDC051303 | reverse complement strand
CCCCACGACCACGGCGAGTTTAGGGATCTTCCTTCTCCCCCAAAGAAACCACTCCACCCCATCGAGCACCTGGCAGGGTTCGTGCGGCTTCGTTGGGGGGCAGGTCTACTGCTCTTTGCTCTGCCCCATCGAGCGCTGGGCGGGCGCTGGTTTGGCCTGGTCGGGGGTTCGCTGTCCCGCTTTGAGGGGGTTCGCTGTGCTGCTCCGATCGAGACCTGGCGACTCTGGCGCCGGTTCACGGGAGGGTGAAGGGGTTCTGCTTCCACTGAGGACTGGCCGGAGCGGAAGCGGCCTGGGCGGGTGGGGAGGCTGGCGGGCATTGGCTGGGGCGCCTGCCGCTGGTGGTGGGTGGGGTGTGCGTGGGGTGGCGGTGCGGAAAGCCTGGTGCTGGCCTGAATGCCTGACCGGGTGAGTGGGGGTGGTGGGGGGCGGTACGGAGAGTGAAGGGGATTGTCTGCGCTGGGGGCGGGGGTGGGGTGGTCGGGATTCGGTGTTGGCCGGAACCTGGGGTTCGGGGATGTGGATCTCATGGTTCTTTGTGGCCGGGTGTGGCATCCGTGTGACCGCCGCTCGGCCGGTACCGCGTGAGTGCGCAGCGGAATATCTTCACTACCCACAGTCATCTAAGGAGGTCTAGTGGGGCACAGTGCGCGCGAGCGGCAGGTTGAGGAGTTGGTCCGGCAGGCGTTGCCGGGGCTGCCGTCCGCGCATCGGAGGGTGATAGGCGGGTTGGTGGGGAGGGCGGCGGAGGGGTGGCATGTGTTCGCCCGGCCGGTGCGGGGGGAAGGGCGGGCGGACGCCTTTGTGGTGGGGCCGGGGGGTGTGCTCGCGGTTGTGGTGTCAGCCGAGTGCCCTGCTGAGTCGGTGGCGCGGGCGATTTTGCGGCGGGCCGAGAGGCGGTTCGCGGGGATTCGGGATCAGGGTGGGCATTTGTTGGTCCGCAGCGCGATCAGTTTGGTGGTGGTGCGACCGGGGGGTGGGGAACCGGTGCCGGGCCATCACCTGTGTCGGGTGGTCGATGAGGAGCGGTTGCCGGAGTTGGTTCCGCAGGACGGGCCCCATCTGCCTCGGGGGCTGGTGGACGACATCGCCGACCAGGTTGAGGACAAGGTGCCCGATTACGTCCGGCTGAGTGCGCGGCGGGGGCGCGCGTCCGAACAAATCGCTGGTTCCGTTGGTGGGGGGTCGGACAGGTGGCTGGCTTTCCTGCATCCCAATCAGGACGGCATCGTGAGCCGTCACTACAACGGGCCCGCGCGGATCAGTGGTCCGGCGGGGACCGGTAAGACCGTGGTGGCGTTGCACCGGCTGCGGCATCTCGCGCGGCGGAGTGTGGGGCCGTTGCTGTTCACGACGGTCGTGCGGACGTTGCCGCAGGTGCATCGGACCTCGTTTCGCAGGCTGGCGCCGGAGTTGGCCGAGCGGGTGGAGTTCACCAACCTGCACGCCTGGGTGCGTGACTTTCTGCGTTCGCGCGGGCATGACCTTGTGGTGCAGCACCAGCGTGTGGCGGCGGCGTTCTGCCGGGCGTGGCAGGCGCATCGGGGGGAACTGGCCGATCTTGAGCCGAATCCGGACTACTGGCGCGCGGAGATCGACCGGGTGATCAAGGGGCGGGGCATCGCGAGCCTGGCCGACTACGCGCGGGCGAGCAGGCGGGGGCGGAGCCTGCGCCTGGACGCCGAGCGGCGCGCGCATGTGTGGCGGCTTTTCCAGTGCTACCAAGGAAATCTGACCGAGGACGGGTTGCACGACCACAACGACCTGATCGACCGCGCCATGGTCGAACTCGCGCGCGACCCGCTGGAGGAGTCCTATGCGGCGGTGGTGGCCGACGAGGTCCAGGACATGCCGCTGGTGGGCTTGCGGCTGCTGCGCCAACTCGCGGGCGACGGGGCGAACCGGCTGCTGCTGCTCGGCGACGGCCAGCAGCAGGTCTACCCCGGTGGCTGGCGGCTCTCGGACGCGGGCATCCCCATTTCCGGGCGCGGTGAGGTGCTGCGGGTGAACTACCGCAACCGCGCGAACGTGCTCGGCTTCGCCCAGCACCTGCACGCCACCAATGAAGTGGACGACTCCGAGGGCGCGGTGATCGCACTACGCGACGCCGAGTCCGCCAACGCCGGTGGGCGCACCGAGTGCTGGCGCGGGCCAGAGGACGCGCTGCCCGCCGCCCTGACCGCCGCGGTCACCAGCCTGCCGGTGCCCACCGGTGACGCGGCGGTGATCGTGTTCGAGCACCGGGACCTGGACCGCTGCCGGGACATCCTGGGCGCGGCGGGGATCGGTTTCCAGCTCCTGGCCGACTACACCGGCGAGGCCGACGACCGGCTCAAGCTCGGCACCGTGCACGACGCCAAGGGCCTGGACTTCCGGGCGGTGCTGGTGGTCGAGACGACGGCGCGGGGCGCGAGCGGACTCGGCGCGGAGCGGGAGTTCCGGGAGCTGCGCGACCGGCAGCACCTCGTCGCCGCGACCCGGGCCCGGGATTATCTGTGGTGGGGCATGGCGAGCACCCGGCCATGGCCGCTCCCCGTCCCCGACGATCTCTAGGGGGTCCCTGTGCGACGTGACCCGGCGATCACCTTCCGCGGCGCCCTCCAGATCCTCGGCCACCACGACCGGCCCTGGCTGGACCGGCTCAACCGGCTGCTCGGCGGCGCGGTGCTGGCCGCGGGCCTCGCCCCGGCCGCGGCGGCGGTCAGCGCGGTCTGGGGCTGGGTGGACCAGAAGAACGAGGCGGCCGGGCTGCTGCGCGACGCCCTGGACTCGGTCTCGGGCAGGCTCACCCGCACGGGTGGTCTTGCCCGGCACGAACTGGTCGTGGCCGCGCACACCACGATCGTGCTGGCCGCCTTCTTCGACACCCTGCGCGAGGAGATGCGCGACCTCTACGACGAGGCCGAGATCACCGACGCGGAGAAGGTGCTGCTGGCCGGGGGCGAGACGCCGAGGTGGGGCGAGGAGACCGCGCGCCAGCTCTACGGGCTGACCGTGCCGTGCCCGTCGACCCTGGGCGGCTTCGAGGAGACCGCGACGAGCGTGGCGCACTGGGCCAAGCAGATGATCCGGGAGGTGCGCGGGTTCCTCGCCGAACTGAACCTCACCCGCCGCATGGAGCCAACCGCGGACGGCTTCGAGCGGCTGGTCGCCTCCCGGTACCGGTCGTACTACCTGGAACTGGCCGCGACCGTGCCGGAGTTCGCCCTGTGGTCCTCCTTCGCCGAGCACGCGGCCACCCGGACCGCGTTCGCCCGGCTGGCCGACCTGCTCACAGTGTCCACATCGGACACTCCGGTGCGGGACCCGAGGCGGATCGTGTGGGAGGTGAACCAGGCCGAGCTGTCCCGGCCGGTGATCGACATCGACGCCGACGGGTACGGCATCGACGCGGTCTTCCCCGCGGTCGCCGACATCTTCCTCACCCCGCATTTTCGCGCCGTGGAGACCTTCGGGACCGCGCGGCTGGCCGATGAGCGCTGGTGGGACGAGGTCGAGTTCGGCAGCGACCTGGAACTGCTGCTGGCCCGGCACTTCAGCACCCCGGGGTCGACCCGGCTGCCGCTGCTGCTGCTCGGGCACCCCGGGGCGGGCAAGTCGCTGCTGACCAAGGTGCTGGCCGCCCGGCTGCCCGAGTCGGCCTACACCGTCGTGCGGGTGCCGCTGCGCCGGGTCGAGGCGAACACGACGGTGTCCGACCAGATCCAGCAGGCGCTCGACCTCGCCACGAACCGCCGGGTGTCGTGGCCGGATCTGGTGGACCAGAGCGCGGAGACGATCCGCGTGGTGCTGCTCGACGGCCTGGACGAGCTGTTGCAGGCCACGACGCACGACCGCGGCGGCTACCTCAACGAGATCGTGGAGTTCCAGCGCGTCGAGGCCGCCCTCGGCCGCCCGGTCGCGGTGCTGGTGACCTCGCGGACCCTGGTCGCCGACCGGGTGCGCCTGCCCTACGGCCTGCCGGTGGTCAAGCTGGAGGAGTTCGACGACGACCAGATCCGGCAGTGGATCGCGGTCTGGAACACCGCCAACACCGCGTCCCCGGCGCGGCGGATGCCCCCGGAGGCCGCCCTGGCGCAGCGCGAGCTGGCCGGGCAGCCGCTGCTGCTGCTCATGCTGACCCTGTACTACTCCGACCCGCAGGTCGCGCTGTCGGACAAGGACCTGTCCCAGGCCGACCTCTACGAGCGCCTGTTCGACACCTTCGCCCGGCGCGAGGTCACCAAGAAGGCCGGGCAGCCGCTGGCGGAAGCCGAGATGGCGGTGGCGGTGGACGACCAGCTCCGCCGCCTGTCCACTGCGGCCATGGGCATGTTCAACCGGGGCAAGCACGCCATCACCGAGGCCGAGCTGAGCGCTGACCTCGCCGGTCTCGGCGAGCCGTCGCCGTCGGGGCAGCGGCTGCTGGGCGAGTTCTTCTTCGTGCACTCGGCCGAGGCCAACACCGGGACCGTGCAGCGCAGTTACGAGTTCCTGCACGCGACCTTCGCCGAGTACCTCGCCGCGGCGCGGGTGGTGGACGTGCTGGCCGAGGTCGCCGAGGGGGCCTTCGGCAGGCGCCGGTTCCACGAGCCGGACGACGAGTTGCTGTTCGTGCTGCTCTCGCACCAGACGCTCGCCATCCAACGGCCCACGCTGGGGTTCATCGACGCCCGGCTGGCCGCGATGGACGCCGACGAGCGCGCCGACGTCGCCCGCACGCTGGACCTGCTGATCGCCGACCACCGGCACCGCCGCCCGGCCAGCCGCTACCCCGACTACCGCCCGCAGGCCGCGGACACCGTGCGCGCGCTCGCGGCGTACTCGGCGAACCTCGTGCTGCTGCGGGTGGCCGCCGACGTCGACCGGGCTGGGGTGCCGCTGGCGGGCCTGTGGTCCGAGGACGACCCCATGGCGCAGTGGCGGTCGATGGTGAGCCTGTGGCAGGCGGGGCTCGACGCCGAGGGCTACCGGGCGATGCTGCCGTCGATCTCGTGCCGGGAGGGGGTGCTCACCGCGGCCGTCGACTCCGGTTTCCTGGCCGGATTCGACGAGATCCGGCAGGCGCGGCTCCGCGAGGAACGAGATCTGGAGCGCAGGCTGCGGACCGGGTACGCCCTGCACGACGGACTGACCTACGCGGTGCACGAGGGCCAGCGGCGGGAAACCGACAACTGGGTGGACTACATCGTCTCGTGGCTGTGGGCGGCGGCCATGCGCGGCCCCGGCGAGACCCCGATGTTCGCCGACCTGGACGCGCCGGAGTCGGTGCCGTTGAAGGTGACCGCCGACGTCGCCGACCTGGCCTACGCCGTGCTCGGGATGCGCTGCCGGGACTGGACCGCCGACTTCACCATGGATTTCCTACGCTGGCTGATGCGGCTGCGCTCGCCCCGCAACCGCTCGCCGCTGCCGCTGCTGCTGGCGCTGCGCACCCATCCGACGCTGCTGCGCGACCTGCACGACATGGCCGGGTCGGAGACCTGGACGCCGGAGTGGCGGATGCTGCTGCGCGCGGTCGAGGGCAGGCACTACGACGAACGGGCCGTGTCCGACTACCTCGACGCCATCTCGCCGCCCGCCCTGGCCACGCTCTCGCAGCCCATCGGCCCCTGGCACATCGTCTGGGACCGGGCCGCGCTGCCGGTCTCCGCCCCCTGGTTCCCGCTCCGCGAGGGCACCCCACACCCATGAATCACTCCTTATCTTCCACACCGATGCGGAAAATGCGGTACTTTGGGTGCGGAAGAGGAGGAGTCGTGAGTCAGGAGATGTTCTCCGTCGAGCAGGTGGCGGACCGGTTGGGGCTGCATCCGAGGACCGTCCGCAACTACGTGCGCGACGGCAAGCTCAAGGCGGTCCGGATCGGCAAGCAGTACCGGATCGCGCGGGCGGACCTGGAGGCGCTGACCGGCAGGCCCATCGAGATCACCGAGGTGCCCAGGCACCGGCACGTCGAGGTGTCGACCATCGTGCGGGTGGACGCGATCAGCGGCGCGGACGCGAGCCGGGTGAGCACCGCCCTGACCGCGTCGGCCAACGGCTACCGGGAAGGCGACACGCCGCTGCGGCTGCAAACCGTCTACGACGAGGAACGCGCCAGCCTGAAGGTCGTCATCCTCGGCGGCGCCGCCACCACCGCCGAGCTGCTGCGGCTCGTCCACGCGCTCACGGAGGGACCACCATGACCGACACGATCACCCGGCTGCGCGACACCGACCTCCTGGTGTGCGCGGCGGACGGCCCCAAGGTGGTCAGCGACCGGGACGCGGTCGACCTCATCGGCGACGCGTACGGCCGGGGCGCGGCCATGGTCGTGCTGCCCGTCGAGCGGCTGGACGAGCGGTTCTTCCAGCTCGGCACCCGGGTCGCGGGCGAGGTGGTGAACAAGTTCGTGGGCTACCGGATGCCGCTGGCCGTGCTCGGCGACATCTCCGCGCACCTGGCCGCCAGCTCGGCGTTCCGCGCGTTCGTCCACGAGGCCAACCGGGGCACGGACTTCTGGTTCGTCGACAGCCTGGCCGACCTGGCGCCGCGCCTGGGCTGAGCGCGGGCCCGCCGGATGTCCCGGCGGCCCCGCGTCACGTCTGTTCCGGGGCGGTCAGTTCCAGATCGCCGGAGCCCACTCGGGGTGGTCGATGAACGGGTTGCGGTTGCGCTGGTAGCTGTCGTAGATCACCTGGTTGCGCCGCTTCTCGAACGCGTCCGGCGGGTCCTGGGCGTTCCACTGCAACAGCACTGAGCGGCGGCCGTGGTAGGGGCTGGTGCCGTTGTTGACGCTGTCGTTGAGCTCCAGGTCGACGTACCCGTCGCCGCCCTCGTAGCGGACGTCCATGTAGAAGATCATCCGCGCCACGTCGCCCTTGACCGCGTCGCGCGGCTCCCAGGAGTCGGCGTCGGTGAAGTTGCCGGGCGCCTCGGCCACCGGGGCGCCGCCGAGGTCGAAGTCCTTGTTGCCGCGGGTGGCGTTGACCGAGACGTCGGTGGGCCGCAGGTGGTGGATGTCGGTGCCGGGGCCGGTCGCGGTGCCGAAGTCGCCGTGCGACTTGGCCCAGACGTGCTCGCGGTTCCAGTCGTCGGGGTCGCCGCCGTTGCTGGTCTTGCTCTGCGAGCGGCCGGTGTAGAGCAGGATGACGTTGGCCGCGTTGTTCGGGTCCTCGTCCGTGGCCTTGAGCGCGTTCCACACCTGGTCATAGGTGAGCTTGGTGTTGGTGCGGATGATCTGGTTCAGCGCGGTCTTGAGTTCGACGCCACTCTTTCCGATGGCTGTGCGGTAGTAGGTCGAGTCGTAGTCGCCGGGCGTCGTGGTGGCCGTGGTGGTCGGCTGCGTTGTCGTCGGGGTGGCGCCGACGGTCGCGAACGCCGTGGTGGAGACCAGGCCGGGGTGGGCGAAGTAGGCGCTGAGGGAGCCGGTGACGTCGAGCTGCTTGCCCAGGAGGCCGGGGTTGGTCTTGAGCCCGTAGGACGCGCGGAACGCCGAGGTGATCTGCACGTAGACCATGCGCGAGGTGTTGGTCTCCGCGGCGGTGTCGGCCAGGGCGAGCGCGTAGTCGGAGGGGAAGTTGGACCGCACGACGGTCGTGGTCGCGGTCGGCTGGCCGACGACGTACCCGCGCACGGTGGCGACGGCGCCGTTCTGCTGCGCGATGGCCTGGGTGACGGTCAGCGGGGCGGCCGCGGTGGCCGCGGGCTGGATCTGGAGCGCCACCACGACGGTGGCCAGGCTGATCAAGAGGGCTAAGAGCGTCCAACGACGTGTCTGCACAGGTGGTCCTCTCCCCGACTGTTGACCCAGCGTGATCGCTGTTCCACGATCGAGTGAAGATTGCCACGACAGTGCACACCAGTTCATGAACGTGACGGTGCGTTTCGATGTCGGACCGATGGCTGATCCCGCGCGGACGCCCGCCGGACAGGAAAAAGCGGCCCTGCCGTCGGGGGGTGACAGAGCCGCGCTAGGAGAGTCGCCACGAGCCCGTTCGGCGTTACCCCGCCGTCTTCTCCGGGGATAATCGGCCGTCTTCTCCGGGGAAATCGGCTGTGACTCCGGTGTGGACAGCGGCCGAACGGCGGGTCGCCGCGCGTCCGGATGGGCTCCGGGAGAGGATGATCGGGACTGATTCACGGTAAGCAAGGAGCGCAGCATGGCTTTGCAGAAGCCCGAGGTCGACCCGATCGAGGGTGCCCCGCCCGCGGACCTGGAGGTCACCGACCTCACCGTCGGCGACGGCGCGGAGGCCACCCCGGGCAAGCTGGTGACGGTGCACTACGTCGGCGTCGCCCACTCCACTGGGGAGGAGTTCGACGCCTCCTGGAACCGCAAGGAGACCTTCAGTTTCCCGCTCGGCGGCGGCCGGGTCATCGCGGGCTGGGACCGCGGCGTCGCGGGCATGAAGGTCGGCGGCAGGCGCAGGCTGGTCATCCCGCCGCACCTGGGCTACGGCCAGCGGGGCGCGGGCAACGCCATCAAGCCGGGCGAGACCCTGATCTTCGTGGTCGACCTGATCAGCGTGGGCTGACCCAGGGCCCGCGTCGGAGGCCGCCTTCCCGTCGAGCGTCGGGAAAGGCGGCCTCCGGCGCGTCAGCGGCCGGTGACCTGCGGGGCCAAGATCGGCTCCAGTAGCGGCCAGAGGGCGGCCGGGTCCTCGACGTGCGCGTTGTGGCCGAGGCCGGGCAGGATCACCGGGTCGGGCGTCAGGGCGCGCAGGTGCTCGGCGGGCGACATCGGGTCCCGCTCCCCCGCCGCCAGGGTCACCGGGCAGCGAGCGACGGCGAGCAGGCCCGGCAGGTCGGGGCGGCCCACGGCGAACGCCCGCGGATCGAGCGCGGCCCGCCAGCCCGAGGGGCCGAGGGTGACCGAGTCGGCGAAGTCGGCGGACAGCCCGGCCAGCTTGCGGGCCCAGCTCGCCGCGTTCTCCCGGTTCTCGAACGCCTTCGGTGGTTTGCCCGCCAGCGCTGCGGCCTTGGCCAGGTCGTCCGGCGACCAGCTGACCTTCACCCCCAGGCAGACCGCGGCCGTCACCGGCACCCCGAACCAGCCCGAGGCGAGGGCCAGGGCGACGACACCGCCGAGCGAGTGACCCAGCACGACCACCGGCCGGGTCGGGTCGAGGTCGGCGGCGACGCGCGCGGCGATGCCGCCGAAGGAGTAGCGGTCCAGCGGCGCGGACCGGCCGTGGCCGGGCAGGTCCGGCGCGACCGCGGCGCCGGGCCAGCGCTCGGCCAGTTCCTCGATGAGCCCGGCCCACACTCCCGCGGTGCCCGCGAGTCCGTGCAGCAGCACCAGCACCGGTTCGCGGTCGACGTCGTCAGCCATGGGCATGATCTTCGTACAGAACGCGGCCGGACGCAGCCATACCGCGTCAATCTCGGGCGAATGTCCTCTTGGGACGGTCAGATGCGCCGCTCAGACTGTCCCTGCGGTGCGGCGCACCGCGTCGAGCAGGATCGCCAGGCCGCGCTCCAGGTCGTCGCCGTCGATGGTCAGCGGCGGGGTGACCTTGACGACTTCGCCGCCGCGGCCGCAGGTCTCCACGATCAGGCCGTGCGCGAAGCAGTGCCGCTGCACGGCGGCGGCCCGTTCGGTCCGGCCGGTGTCGATTCCGACGACCATGCCCCGCCCGCGCGTGCGCACCTCGGTGTCTGCCGCAGCGACGTCCGCGGCGAACTCCGCCATGCGGGCGCTGTGGGCGGCCAGGCCTGCGAGGAAGTCCGGGCGCTCCCACAGTTCCAGCGCCGCCTCGCCCGCGACGAACGCGAGCTGGTTGCCCCGGAAGGTGCCGGTGTGCTCGCCGGGCGCCCACACGTCCAGCTCCGGTCGCAGCAGCACCAGGGAAATCGGCATGCCCACCCCGCCGAGCGACTTCGACAGCGTCACCACGTCCGGCACGATCCCGGCGTGCTCGAAGCCGAAGAACCGGCCGGTGCGCCCGCAGCCCGCCTGGATCTCGTCGCAGATGAGCACGATGCCGCGGGCAGCGGTGACCGCGCGCAGGTCGCGCAGCCAGCCCGAGGACGCGGGGTAGACGCCGCCGTCCATCTGCAGCGACTCGACCACGACCGCGGCGGGCGGCTCGACACCCCCGCTGGGATCGTCCAGCAACCGCTCCAGCAGGCCGATCGAGTCGAACCGACCCGCTGGCCCGTCTTCAAACGGGAGGAAGGTGGTGTCCGAAAAGGACACTCCGGAGCCGCGGCGGGCGGACCGGCTCCCGGTCACCGACAGGGAGCCGTTGGACATGCCGTGGAAGGCGCCGGTGAACGCCACGACCGGACGGCGGCCGGTGGCCTTGCGGGCGAGCTTGAGCGCGGCCTCGACCGCGTCGGTGCCGGTCGGACCGCAGAACTGCACCCGGTAGTCGAGCCCGCGCGGGCGCAGCACCACATCGCGGAGCCTGCTCAGGAACGCGCGTTTGGCGGTGGTGTGCATGTCGAGGCCGTGCAGCACGCCGCCCGCGGTCAGGTAGTCGACCATCTTGGCGATCACCCGGTCGTCGTTGTGACCGTAGTTGAGCGCGCCCGCCCCGCAGAAGAAGTCCAGGAACTCCCGCCCGTCCTCGGCGACGAGCGTGCTTCCCTTCGCGGAGGCGAAAACGGCGGGAAACTTGCGGCAGTACAGCCGCACCTCCGACTCCAGCTCCTCGAACACCTCAGTGCCCGCACGGGTTTTCGGAGCCGCGTCGGGCTGCGTGACGGTCATGGGCGAGTAACGTACCGTAGCCACAACGGCCGGTTTCTTAGGGTCCCCTAATTTGACCTTCACCGTCCACTTGGGACAGTCGGCGCGCCCCGGCAGCCGGGGCGCGCCGACCCCGGCTGGCTCAGCAGCCGCCGCAGTTGTAGTACGTCACGTCCCAGTGGTTGCTCTCCAGGTAGTAGATGTTGCCGCTACCCGAGCGCCACTGGTTGCCGCCGATGTAGGTGAAGTTGTTGCGGATGTAGTTGCCCAGGCAGGTGGTCAGCGAGTAGTCGAGCTTGTAGCCGTTCCAGTGGCTGTAGGTGCCGCTGGCGTGGCCGACCTCGGTGCCGCCGGTGATGTTGAGCCCGCAGCCGCTCGCGCTCTTGAGAGTTTGCGCGCCCTGGATGGTGGCCAGGTTGACCTGCTCGAATGAGGTGCACGACGAGTTGTAGCGGTTGCTGCAGTTGCCGCTGGACGACCAGGTGATGTTGGACGAGCGCAGCATCGAGGTGGCCTGGCTGTGGGTCAGCTTGGTGACCAGCACCGAGACCGGGGCGGCCGGGGTGAAAACCGGGTCCTTCTCCGCGCCCGCTGGGGCGGCGGAGGCCACGCCCGCGCCAACGGCGACGCAGGTCGCGGCTGTCGCGAGGACGGTGGCGATGCGGAGCAGGGCAGTGCGCATGGATGGCGGCCTTTCCGATGGGCGGCCCTCGTCCGGCCCGGCGGTGGCCGAGCCGGGTGCTGGGCCGAGGACAGGACCGGAAGCGGTCGCTTCCGGGCGAGCGGTCAGCCACGGTCACCCGGTCGGGAACGTCGTGTCCGGCGGTGGCGGTCCAGCTCCGCGCTGTCGGTTTCCCGGCCATCGTGACCACGCCGAACGTAGCCGGCGCCGGGCCGCGCGCCGCGCGCGTCGCGGCCGGGACTGGGGTGGGCAGGGGCCGTTATAGGGGAACGGGTTTCCCGCTGCCAGCCGACCGGATGGCCGCCTCGATCGTGTCGACCAGCGTCACCGACTCGGCGGGCTGGACCGGCGGCGGCCCCTCCCCGCGCAGGCACGCCGACACCGCGCCGTAGAAGGCCAAGTAGTCGCCGTCGAGGGTGGGCACCATCTGCGTTCCCGCCTCGGTCACCAGCTCGCCCCACTGCGTGCGCGGGTACACCCCGAAGCCGGGGGCGGTGGGCGCCACGCCCGCGCGGGACGCCTTCTCCTGCGGGTCGAGCCCCCAGCAACGGTAGCCCGCGCGCAAGCCCGCGACGGCGAACCGGGGCGCGACCGGCATCGAGGCGTTGCTCATCCGCAGGTACGACCGGACGCCGGAGGCGTGGGTGAGCAGCACGGTCGCGTCCTCGGGCACCGGCACCTCCGCGCGCGGTGTCCGGGTCTCTGCGTAGACCGAGACGGGCGCGCCGAACAGGACGATCGCCTGGTCGACCAGGTGGCTGCCGAGGTCGTAGACGATGTTGGCCATCGCGGCGGGGTCGGCGCTGGCCTTCCAGCCCGCGCGCACGGTCGTGGCGGCACGCTCGAATCGGGACTCGAAGCGGTTGACCACGCCGAGGGCGCCGTCATCGACCAGGCGGCGGACGGTGCGGAAATCGCCGTCCCAGCGGCGGTTCTGGAACACCGTGAACAGCAGACCAGCCTGTTCGGCCGCGTCGACCAGCCTGCGCACGCCGCGCCCGGTGGCCGCGACCGGCTTGTCGACGACGACCGAGAGGCCCGCGGCGAGCGCCGCCTCGGCCTGCTCGACGTGGAAGCGGTTCGGTGAGGCGACCACCACCAGGTCGAACTCGTCCGCGCGCCGCCACAGGTCCTCGACGCTCCCCACGACGGCGGCCTCGGGGTAGCGCGCGGCCACCTCGGCGGCCCGCGCGGGAGCGGAGGTGACCACGGCGGCCAGCCGCAGGCCCTCGGTCGCGGCGATGAACGGGGCGTGGAACGCCGATCCGGCCAGGCCGTAGCCGATCACCGCCACCCGGGACTCGGTCGCCATCGGCCCTCCTCGTCTGCCGCCGCCTACCGCAGATCCACCATCGTGGGCCGGGTCGGGCGTCTGGTCGGCGCACCAGTGCGCAGTATCGCTTCCTTACCGCGCCATGGATGCACCGCTTGGTACACGCAGAGCATCGCCCACAACTCCTGGGCGACGCCATGTGGATCTTGGGAGCGCAGCGCGACCGGGCCAGCCTCCAGCGACTCGAACAGCGACTCGAACCGCCAGCGGGCCGCGTGCAGGGCGACCAGCTCGGCTGCGGGGGCCTCGTCCGGGTCGAGCAGGGTGGTCACCAGGACGCTGTCCGCCGCCTGGACCACCCGCACCGCCAGCGAGCTGTCGACCGGGTCGCGCTCGGGCAGCAGGCGGGACAGGAACGTGCCGTCGGGCAGCACGTGCAGCCGGGGCAGCGCGACCGGGGCGCGGGGCCGCCAGAGCAGCCGGGCGCCCCGGTCGACCGCGGTGCGCCACAGGTCCTGCCCCGGCCCGGCGCGGTGGGCCACGACCAGGGTGTCCGGGGTCAGCGAGCCGAGCACCCGGGCGCCGAGCTCCTCGCGGCAGGAGCCGACCGCGACGTCGAGCAGGGCGCCGGTGTCGTGCTCGGCCAGGATGGCCAGACGCACTCTGGAGTGCGCGAACGCGGCCAGGTTGGCCGCGGTGTCCGGGATGTCGACCGCCCCGCCGTCGAGGGTGCACACGCGCAGGCCGCGCCAGCGGCAGCACTCGGCGCTGTCGGCCGCGGCCCGACGCAGGAACAGCCTGCGCATCACCTCCGGGCCCAGCCGCTTGCGGGCCTTGGTGATCGACCCGGTGCTGGGCGCGGACCGCGCGCCGGTGTCCACGCCCGCCCAGCGCATCCCGGCGGTGAGCCGGGCGAGGACCGCGTCGTACCCGGCGCCGCCGAAAAGCCAGAGCGCGAGGGTGAAGTAGACCATCGTGCGGGCGGGCAGCGCCCGCGAGCGCTGCTCCCGGGCGCCCGCGGCGTCGATGGCGGCGTCGACCTCGTCGGGGGGAAAGGCCGTGATCAACATCCCGATCGCGACCCGGTCGGACAAACGGTCCCGCGTCGCCTTCGCCGCGCGTGTCATTCCGCCCACAGAAAGGACCTCTCACCCGATGGCACTTAAGGAAGTCGGCTTGTAGTCGATCTTGTCGACAACCGCGGCGACATGAATAGCATCGGGCGCGCCCCGGGCGCCAGAGGCCCCGGACCGCAAAACAATTCCGAGAGTTCTAGGCTCACATTGACCCGGCCGCCGATCGCGGTCGGGCACGAATTCCCCCATACACCCATTCGGCGGGTGATCAGCCCTCCGAGAAGGAGTGACCAAGGATGCTCAGAAAGACCTTTGCCGCCGCCATCGCCGTCGCGGCGGCTGCCGCCCTGACCCCGGCGGCCACGGCGGCGCCACGCGCGCAGACCCACCTCACGCTTACCGTCGGCGCACCGGGCCAGACGCCGACCACCGCCGTGCTGCGGTGCGTCCCCACGGGTGGCTCGCACCCGCGCGCGGCTGCGGCCTGCGCGGCGATCGCGCAGGTGGACGGCAATTTCGAGGAACTCAACGTGGGACCGGACCGCCCGTGCACCATGGAGTACGCGCCGCTTGTCGTCACCGCCAATGGACTCTGGCAGAACCGGCCCGTCGCCCATGAACGCGTCCACCCGAACCGGTGCGCCCTAGAGGTGGCCACCGGCCCGGTCTTCGCGCTGTGATTTCTCAGCGGACCGGCGCGCGCAATTCCACGACGGTTTCGACAACCGGCGAACTATTGACTCTGCGTGACGATTCACCAGAATGGGTGTCGCCAGTCCGCATGAGTAACAGTTCAACCATTAGTGTCGGCGTGCGAAAAAACCAGACAGTGATTAACGCCACTCAGGTTCACCGAAAGGGATGAACGTCGCGGGCCACCGCCCGCCGCGCGTCCTTTGCCCGGCCGACCGCGATCGATCATCGCGGACACTCCGGAGCCCGATGGTGCGACCCCTCGGGCTCCGGAACGGCCCCCTCCCGCGAGCGTCAGGCGAACGGCACCCAGGCGAGCTGCCGCAGGGTGTCGAGGTCGCTCGCGAGCAGACCCGACGCCGACAGCGTCCACAGCGCCCCGCCCGCGACCAGCGACCGGCGGACACCGCTTTCCGCCCCGGTTGGCGGGTGCGCCAGCGTGCCCGCCTCGGTGATCGTGTCCCCGGTCAGCCGCAGCACCAGCGCGCCGCCCTGGCCCGAACCACCGCGCGCGTCCACCGGCACCACGACTAGGCCGCGCTCGGCCCAGAACAGGAACGCGTGCGGGTCGAACTCGACGGCCGACGACGCGCCCGGCAGGTGGTGGCGCGCGATCGGACGGGCCTCGGCGCCGGTGGTGTCGAACAGCGACACCTGCGTGCCGGTGGCCCGGCCCTCGTCGGTCGCCTCCTGCCCGACGCCGAGCAGCCTGCCGTCGGCGACCGGGTGCAGGTAGGCCGAATAGCCGGTGATCTTGAGCGCGCCGGTGACCTTCGGACTCGCGGGATCGCTCAGGTCGACGGTGTAGAGCGGGTCCGTGCGGCGGAAGGTGACCACGTAGGCGGTGGGGCCGAGGAAGCGGACCGACTGGACGCGCTCCCCCACGCCGAGACCACCGACCCCGCCGATCCGCACCAGCGCCGAGCCATGCTGGGCGAGCACGCTGACCGCGCTCTCGGTGCCCGGCGTCCGGTCGCAGCACCCGGTGGGGTCCTCGGTGGTGGTCACGATCCGCAGGTTTCCCTCGTGCTCGGACAGCGAGTACTGGTTCAGCAGCGCCCCGTCGACCGCGCCGGAGGCGACGTGCGCTGGCTTGCCGGGCCCGGCGATGTCGAACCGGTGCACCTCGGTGCGGACCGGGCCGTCGCCAGCCAGGCGTGCCCGCGCGGGCATGCCGCCGAAGCGGGCCCGCCGGTCGTCGGCGAGGTAGAGGCTGGCGCCGGTGCCGTAGACCGCGTCGCCGTCCGCCGCCACGGCCACCGGGTCGCCCCGGTGCGGGTCGGCGCGCAGGTCGAGGGTGAGCACCGTGAGCAGGGCGGCGCCGGTGTAGTCGGCCGGGCGGCTGACCGAGGCGCAGTCCACCAGCTGGCCGGATTCTCGTTGGCCCGCGCGTTCCAGGACGTAGCGCGGCAGCCACTGCTCGATCGTGGACCGCTCGATGATCTCCCGGTTGCGGAGCGTCGCCTGGTCGGCGTCCCCGTCCCCGGTCGGGTGGGTAAACGGCAGGTTCGGCACGGACCGGACCACCACCCGGGCGAGTGAGCCGACCTGCCGGGCGTCGATGAACCCGCCGTCGACCGAGAGGGAGCCGAGGACCCGCGCGCCGCCCGCGAGGTCGACCGAGACGAGGGTGGTCGACGCGCGTGGTTCGGGGACGTCATTCGGGGCGACGGTCACCAGGGCGCGGTCGCCGTCGAGCAGCAGGTGCGTGGCGCGGCCGCCGGGCATGGCCAGGGTCGCGGTGACCGCGCGAGTCGCCGTGTCGACCACGCGCAGGGAGCCGTCAATGACGGTGACGATGCGCCTGCCGTCGGTCTTGACCACGTCCGGCTCGTCGGCGGCGGCCTCGTGGCTGTTCGTCCGGGAGTGGCCGCCGTCCAGGGTCCGCGCGGTCGGCGCCTCGGCGGCGCCGTCCTCCATCGCGCCGGTGGCCGGATACTGGCCGCCGTCGAGGCCCCATGGCCCCACGCGGGCCAGCGCGGCGCGCTTGAGGTCGGCCAGCGCCGTCGCGCACGAGTCGTAGGCCACCAGCCGCACCGCGCCGGACTCCACAGTCGGGTGAGTTCGCTCGGATGGGGCACCCAGCCAGTACGCGGCGCCCACGACGCCCGCTCCGATGACCGCTATCGCCGCGACGGCGCCCGAACGGGGCCACCGGCGTAAGTCGCTGCTCATAACCGGATGGACGTAATGGCATGCCAGAGGCGTTGCAGCTATGCTGATACAACGCTTTGTGTTGGAGTGTGTGCGGTCCGTGTCGATCTAGGTGAGTTTTCACACAAAGGCGCACGAACCCGCACATTCAGGCTACTCTAGGTGCATGACAGTCGCCCTGGAGACCCTGCTCGCCAAAGCGGGCCTGAGAGTCAGCCCGGTCGAGTTCCTGGAGCTCGTGGAGGACGCCGCGCGGCGGCTCTCCCCCGCCACCCCCGACCCGGCCGACTACTTCTCCACCGAGCAGCGCGACACCCTCTCCGACGTCGGCCTCGACCTGACCCCGCGCCGGGCCGACGAAGTCGACTCCCGCGCCCGCGCCGTCGCCGCCCAGGCGGTCCTGCGCGACTCGGCGCTGACCGTGTCCGCCGCGGCGCACGCCGTCGGCGTCGACACCAGCCGCATCCGGCACCGGCTCTCCGCGGGCAGGCTCGCGGGCTGGAAGGACCGCGGCGGCTGGCGGCTGCCCGCCTGGCAGTTCACCTCCGCCGGAGTGCTGCCCGGCCTGGAGGCCGTGCTGGCCGCCGTCCCCGACGACCAGCCGCCGCTGGTGGTGGCCGCGTTCATGACCACCCCGCAGCCCGACCTGCGAGTCAACGACCAGCCCGCCACACCCCGGCAGTGGCTGCTCGCAGGCGGCGACCCGACCAAGGTCGCCGCCCTGGCCTCGGTACTCGGCACGCCCGCCTGACCTATACCGACGACTGGACAACTCCCCGATGGCACGGCTTCCCCAGCCGCCTGCTCCTGCTGTCCTCAAACCCCTCCTGCGCGTTGACGAGGACGTCCTCGCCGTGCACAGCGGCACACACCTAGTCCGAGTCTTCGCGGCGGCGGGCGCGCACCGGCAGCGCTGGAACTCCTTCCGCTACACCGGCCCCCTGCCCCACGCCCGCTTCGACCCACACCCCCTCGGCCCGGACGGCGGTCCCGCGCCCGCCCCCGGACACGGCGCGTTGTATTTCGGGTTGACCGTGCGCACGAGTGTGGCTGAGGTGTTTCAGCAGACGCTGGTTGTCGACCGGACGACGCGGCGACCGCACCTGGTGGTGTTCCGACCTCGGCGGACGCTGAAACTGCTTGACCTGACTGGATTGTGGCCGACTCGGGCGGGGGCTTCGCAGGAGATCAGCAGCGGGAACAAGATCATGACGCAGGCGTGGGCCCGGGCTATTCGCGCGGCGCATCCCGATCTTGATGGGCTGTGGTACCGGTCGTCTATGGATGGTGGGGAGCCTGCGGTCTGCTTGTGGGATCCGCCTGCTCGGACGGCGCTGCCCACTACGCCGGATGTGTTGCTGCCGTTGGATTATCCGGGGTTGGATCTGCCGTTGGCTCGGGTTTGTGAGGATTTGAACTACACGCTGCTGTGATGGCTTTCGTTGGTGGGTCTGCTCTCTGGGTTCCCTGGGTGGCTGGGTTGGTGGGGGTCCGCTCGATGGGGTGGAGTGGTTTCTTTGGGGCCCCTACGAAGGAAGATCCCGTCGTGGGAAAGACGGGTGGGGAGCCTTCGGCCCCACGACCACGGCAAGTTTAGGGATCTTCCTTCACCCCCAAAGAAACCACTCCACCCCATCGAGCACCTGGCGAGCGTAGGTGCTGCCTGGCAGGAACGCGGGGCTGACAGGAAGGCTGGGCTGGCGGGCGGGCTGACCCACACAAAGGCCACTTAACCAACGCCCAGTCACGACCGCGACAGCACTTGATTTGCCGCCGCACAGCCCCACAACAAAGCCCCACCCACCCTGGGGGCTGACCCCGCTCCAGTCTATCGGACCAGGCCGACAATCGGGGCTGGAACGATCTTGCCTGTGGATAACTTCGCGCTGGGGTTAGAGGTGGTGGGACCACCAGGTCAGGACTGCGTCGAAACGTTGTTTGCGGTGGCGGGGGGTGCCGGAGCGGGTTAGTTCGTGGCCTTCGCCGGGGAAGAGGAGGAGTTGGGTGGGGGTGCCGTTTCGGTGGAGTTTGACGTACATGCGTTGTGCCTGTTCCAAGGGGCAGCGCCAGTCTTGTTCGGAGTGGGTTATGGCGAAGGGGATGGTGATTCGGTCGGCGTAGGTGAGGGGGCTCATGGCTGTGCGGGCGCCGGGGGTGGGGCCGCAATAAGCGTCGGCGAACCACCAGCCGATGTCGGAGGTGCCCGCGAAGGAGTCCCAGCAGTTGACCGCTCGTTCGCTCCAGGCGGCGCGGAAGCGGTGGCCGTGGTGGGCGGCCAGCCAGCCGACCATCCAGCCGCCATAGGAGCCGCCCATGACGCCGACGCGGGTGGGGTCCAGGTCGGGGCGTTCCAGGGCGGCGTCGAGGACCGACAGGACGTCCGCGACGTCCACTGTGCCCAGTGCGCCGATGATGGCTTGGCCGTGTCGTTCGCCGTAGCCCGCTGAGCCGCGTGGGTTGGGCAGGACGACGGCGTAACCGGCGGCGGCGTAGACCTGCGCCTCGTCGTAGAGGCCCCAGCTGTAGTACCTGAACGGTCCACCGTGGACGGCCAGGATGACCGGGTGGGGGCCGTCTCCTTCCGGGAGGACCAGCCAGCCGTGGGTGGCGTAGCCGTCCGGGGCTGCGGCCTTGATCTCGATCAGGGGGCGCAGGCCCGTGGCGCGCAGTGGCGCCGAGAAATCGGTGAGCTCGCGGGTGGTCTCGTCCTCGGCAAGGACGACCTCGCCCGCCGAGTCCCAAGTGGACACTGAGCACACCACGCGGTCGCCGTCGGCGGCGAAACCCTTGACCACGGCCAGTTCCCCGGCCACCAAGGCCAATTCGGACAGTGGCGCGCCGTCCGCGTCCGGGGCGACGCGGCGCAGTTCTACCGCGCCTCGGTTGCGGACGGCCACGAGCACCCCGGACGCGGTGGCGACCGGTCTGCCCGCGTCGGGTTCGCAGTCCACGGTTTCCGCGTCGGTGAGTCTGCGCGGTCGCGCGGGCGGGCCGTCGAGGGCCAGTGGCACGGTCCACAGCCCGACGTTGCGCGCCACGGCGGCGGGGCCGTCGAACGCCTCGCCGAGAAAAGCGACAGTGTCCTCGGCGACCATGACGGGGTGCTCGACGGTGCCCGCGCTGCGCGCCACCAGAATCGGGGCTCCGCCGTCCGCGGGGATGGCGTAGAGGTCGGCGCGCTGGGTGTCCTCGGCGCCCCAGTCGCGCTTGGCGCCGACCAGGATGTGCTCGCCAGCAGAGGTCCAGACCGGGTTGACGGGCTCGCCGGGGCCTTCGGTCAGCGGGCGTGGGAGCGCGTCAGGGGTCGCGGTGTCCACGATGAACAGTTGGGCGGGCCGGTCGGTCACGAAGCCGATGTCGTCGTAGCGGTAGTCGAGCCGGGTGATGCGGCGCGGCGCCTCCGCCTCGGCGGACGGGATGTCACCGTCGGCCGACTCGGTGCCGTAGCGGCCCGCCTCGGGGACCCGGGCGACGAACGCGACGCGCCGCGAGTCCGGCGCCCACACCGGCGCGCCCGCGCCGAGCGGCAGCGCGGTCACCGGACGAGCCTCCCCGCCGTCGACCGGCATCACGTGCACCTGGGGCTTGCCCGCCGGGCCGTCGCTGCGCAGAAAAGCGACGTGCGTCCCGTCCGGGGAAATCGCGGGCGCGGTGTCCCGGAAACCGCGGGTGAACTCCTTCACCCCGCCGCCGTCAATGGCGACGCGGTGCAGACCGCCCCGATAGGCGTTGGCGGCGAGGTCCGCGGCGGTGACGCCGACGAGCAGCAGATCACCGCGCAGGGCGGGCGCTCCCGGCGCCGCCAGCAGGTCGATGTCCTCAGGGCGCACGACGACGACCGTACCGGACCACCCGCCGCCGTCAGGGACGTTTGTTATTCCCATTGGTCACAGAAAAGCGGGCGCCCACCGGACGCCCGCTTTTACCGTGACAGGTCAGCGCTTGTTCTCGACCGGTTCCGCCGACTCCAGCGGGTCGAGTTCCCCAGGCACGTCCTTGGCGCTTCCGGCGCCGCCCGCGGCCTCGTCGCGGCGCGACTTGATCAGGCTCGCGACCGTGGTGATGAGCAGGACGCCGACGATGACCGACAGCGACAGCCCGATGCCGATGGTCGGCACGTGCAGCGGCTCGCCGTCGTTGAGGAACGGCAGCGTGTTGGTGTGCAGCGCCTCAAGGACCAGCTTGACGCCGATGAAGGCGAGGATGACCGCGAGGCCGACCGAGAGGTAGACCAGCTTCTTGAGGAGCCCGCCGAGCAGGAAGTAGAGCTGGCGCAGGCCCATCAGCGCGAACGCGTTGGCGGTGAAGACCAGGAAGGGCTCCTTGGTGAGCCCGAAGATCGCCGGGATGGAGTCGACGGCGAAGAGCAGGTCGGCGGTGCCGATGGCGATCATGACGATCAGCATCGGGGTGAAGTACCGCTTGCCGTCGATCTTCACGGCGGTCTTGGCTCCGTGGTAGGAGTCAGTCACCGGCAGCACCTTGCGGGCGAAGCGGGTGAGGCCGTTCTCCTCGTACTCCTCGTCCTCGCCGAGGCCCTGCCGGGAGAGCTTCCACGCGGTGTAGATCAGGAAGATGCCGAACAGGTAGAACACCCAGCTGAACTTGGCGATGGCCACGGCGCCGACGGCGATGAAGATGCCGCGCATCACCAGGGCGAGCACGATGCCGATCAGCAGCACCTTGTGCTGGTGGATCTTGGGCACCTGGAACGCCGACATGATGATCAAGAAGATGAACAGGTTGTCAACGGAAAGTGAATACTCGGTGATATAACCGGCGAAGAACTCACCCGCGTACTGTCCACCGGAGAAGGCCCAGATCGCGCCTCCGAAGGCGAGGGCGCAGGCGATGTAGAACGCCACCCAGCGGCCCGCTTCGCCAAGCGAGACCTCGTGCGGCTTGCGGTCCACGACGAGCAGGTCGACCGCGAGCAACGCGATCAGACCGCCCACCGTGGCGATCCAGACCCAGGCAGGGATAACCATCAATCAAACCTCCGGTGTACGGGCATGCGCCGACAACCGGAGGTCTCTTCCGCCGGATGTGATCCGGCCACCGGCACCGGGACCCGTGACTGGTCCGTGCTGACGACACCGATGCGAAGGAATACTCCCCTCCGACACATTCACTGCGTAGTGATGCTTACCTGTCATTCTTACCTGTCACAGCACAACACACCAGCGGGCCCCTCCCTTACCCGGGTTGGGGTACGTCACAGGCACACCGGCGCGTGACGGCCCGCTCACCCGCTGGGAACACTCTCAGCAACGGTCGAATACCGTCGTTGACGTGCCCAGGATCCCTCGCCTCCGCACGCGTCAAACCCTCACCGCACTGCTCGTCGTCGCCGTGGGCTCGGCCGGAATTGTCTGGCTGAACACCGGCGACGACCCGCCACCGGTGAGCACCCAGGACGCGTTCGTCGACCTGCTCAGCGGCCCGGCCCGCGACGAGCCCGTCAAGATCGACACCACCCTCTACCTCCCCGAGCGCACCCCCGCCCCGGCGGTGCTGGTCGCGCACGGGTTCGGTGGCAGCAAGGAGAGCGTCGAGTCCGACGCCCGCGAACTCGCCCAGCGCGGGTTCGTCGCGCTGGCCTGGTCCGCGCGCGGCTTCGGCCGCAGCGAGGGCCGGATCTCGCTGAACTCGCCCGACTACGAGGTCGCCGACGCGGCGGGCCTGGTCGACTGGCTGGCCAAGCGACCCGAGGTCGTCCAAGACGGACCGAACGACCCGAAGGTAGGCGTGACCGGCGGCTCTTACGGCGGAGCGCTGTCGCTTCTGCTGGCGGGCACCGACAAACGGGTTGACGCGCTGGCCCCGCTGATCACCTACAACGACCTCGGCCAAGCGCTGCTGCCGAACTCGGCGGGCGCCCAGCCCCCCGGCGCGTCGCCCTCGGCCAACGCCTTCGGCGCGGACGGGGTGTTCAAGCGCTCCTGGGCGGGCATCTTCTTCGCCGCGGGCATGGGCGCGGCCGGGCTGGCGAACCCGACGACGGACGCGTCCGAGCCGGGCACCCGGGAGAACGCCAACAGCGGCGCGATCGCGGGCGCCGCCCCGGTGGGCGTCCCCGGCGGCGGCAGGCCAGCCGAGACCACCGACCCGTGCGGCCGGTTCACCGAGGCGGTCTGCCGGGCCTACGCGCAGGTGGCGACCACCGGACGCGCTGATCAGCAGACGGTCGACCTGCTGCGTTCGGTGTCCCCGGTCTCGGTGACGGACAAGATCACCCAGCCGACGATGCTGGTGCAGGGCGAGCAGGACACCCTCTTCGGCCTCGACCAGTCCGACGCCACCGCGCGGCAGATCAGCGCGGCGGGCGCCCCGGTCAAGGTCGTCTGGTACACCGGCGGGCACGACGGCGGCAGGCCGGGCCCGGAGCTGCGCGGGCAGATCGCCGACTGGTTCGACTTCCACCTGCGCGGCCAGGGCGACGACCCCGGCACCGGGTTCGAGTACGCGGTCCGCGGCGCGCTGCGCGCCCAGGGCTCGCCGTCGGTGCGCACGGTCACCGCGGCGGCCTACCCCGGGCTGACCGGCGGGCAGGCCACCGAGCGGCGGCCGGTCGCGGTCATCGGCGATGAGCAGACCGTGGTCAACCCGCCAGGCGGCAACCCGGCCTCGATCAGCGGCATGCCGGGGCTCGGCGCGGTGATCGGCGGCTCGTCGCAGCTCGCCGGACGGGTCGCCATCGACCTGCCCGGCCAGTCGGCGCGGTTCGCCAGCGCGCCGTTGACCGGGCAGCTGCTCATCGCCGGGGCCACCACGGCGACGCTGCGGGTGTCCACGGTGGGCGGCGCGCCCGGACCGGACGGCGTGGTGCTGTTCGCCAAGCTCTACGACGTCGGGCCGGACGGGGTGCGGACGCTGCCGGGGTCGGCGGTGTCGGCTTTCCGGGTGACCGGACTGCCCGCGGACGGCTCGCCCGCCGAGGTCACCGTGTCGCTGCCGGGAATCGTGCGGCCCATCGAGGCCGACCACCGGATCGAGCTGGTCGTGTCCACGACCGACCAGTCCTACGCCATGCCCGCGCAACCGGCCACCTACCGGGTGTCGGTGGCGCCGGGCACCACGCTCTCGGTCCCGGTGGTGCCGGGGACGCGGTCGAGCAGCGCGCCGCCCGCCGGTCCGCTGATCGGCATCGCGGTGGTGCTCGGGCTGTGCGCGCTGGCCGCGGTCTGGGGCTTCCTGCGTCGTCGGCGCGCCGACGACGTCGACCCCGACCTCGCCGAGGTGCCGATGGTCATCGAGAACCTGTCCAAGTCCTACCCGGGCGGGCTCAAGGCGGTCGACTCGCTGTCGTTCCGGGTGGAGCGCGGCCAGGTCCTCGGCCTGCTCGGCCCCAACGGCGCGGGCAAGACCACGACGCTGCGGATGCTGATGGGCCTGATCCAGCCGACCGAGGGCCACATCCGGGTCTTCGGGCACCGGATTCACTCCGGGGCGCCGGTGCTGTCGCGGATCGGGTCGTTCGTGGAGGGCGCGGGTTTCCTGCCACACCTGTCCGGCCGGGCGAACCTGGAGCTGTACTGGGCCGCCACCGGCAGGCCGGTCGAGCGGGCGCACTTCACCGAGGCGCTGGAGATCGCCGGGCTGGGCGCCGCGGTGGAGCGCAAGGTCCGCACCTACAGCCAGGGGATGCGCCAGCGGCTCGCGATCGCGCAGGCGATGCTCGGCTTCCCGGACCTGATGGTGCTCGACGAGCCGACCAACGGGCTCGACCCGCCGCAGATCCACCAGATGCGCGACGTGCTGCGCCGCTACGCGTCCACCGGGCGCACGGTCGTGGTGTCCAGCCACCTGCTGGCCGAGGTCGAGCAGACCTGCGACAGCGTGGTGGTCATGCACCGAGGCAAGCTCGTCGCCGCGGGCGCGGTCGAGGACATCGTGGCAGGCGGCGGCGAGGCGACCTTCCGGGTGGACGACCCGGAGACCGCGGCCGAGGCGCTGCGCCGTGTGACGGGCGTGCACGGCGTGACCGTCGAGGGCGACCTCGTGCACGCCGACCTGGACGGGATGCCGCGCTCGACGGCGCTGACCGTGCTAGTGCGGGCCGGGGTCGCGGTCGAGCAGGCGGGGCCGCGCCGCCGCCTTGAGGACGCGTTCCTGCAGCTGGTCGGAGAGGAGGCTGCGCCGTGAGCAAGTCATCGCCACGACAGTCTGAGAACGGGCACAAGACGACGGACACGGTGCTGGTGGGCGAATCGGTGAGCACGGTCCACACCGATCCGGCCGCGATCGATGAGATGGAGGTCGCCGCCAACCGGGAGTCCACCGGGTTCGAGCCGGACGGCTCGGTGGCGGGCTTCCGGCCGGGGCGGACGCTGCCGGTGCGGGTGGAGCTGGTCCGGCAGCTGCGGCGCAGGCGGACGCAGCTGCTGCTGGGCTTCCTGGTGCTGCTGCCGTTCATCCTGTGGGGCGCCTTCGAGTTCGGCGCGGACACCAGCGGGCGGCGCTCGGGCGGCTTCGTCGACCTGGCCACCGCCAGCGCGCCGAACTTCGTGGTGTTCGTCCTGTTCGCGGCGGGCAGCTTCCTGCTACCGATGATCGTGGCGCTGTTCTTCGGCGACACGATCGCCTCGGAGGCGTCCTGGTCGAGCCTGAAGTACCTGCTGGCCATGCCGGTCCCCCGGCAGCGGCTGCTGCGGCAGAAGGCGATCGCGTCCGGCCTGCTGTCGGTGTTCGCGCTCGCGCTGCTGCCCGCGGTGGCGCTGCTAGTCGGGGTGATCTTCTACGGCTCCGGCGAGGCGGTGAGCCCCACCGGGGACGCCATCGCGTTCTCGGACTCGTTGCTGGCCATGCTGTTCGCGGTCGTCTACATCTCGGTCAACCTGCTGTGGGTGGCCGGGCTGGCGGTGTTCCTGTCGGTGTCGACCGACGCGCCGCTGGGCGCGGTGGGCGGGACGGTGCTGGTCGCGATCCTGTCGCAGATCCTGGACCAGATCACGGCGCTGGGCGGGCTGCGGGACTACCTGCCGACCCACTTCGGCTTCGCGTGGTCGGACCTGATCGCCACCGACATCGACTGGGCGAACATGACCCGAGGCGCCTTCTCCGCGGTCACCTACGCGGCGATCTTCGGCCTCTTGGCCGCCCGCCGCTTCCGCACCAAGGACATCACCAGCTAGGACAGCACTAACCGAAGACGACGCTTCTGAGGGCCGTCCCCGCCGCGCGGGGGCGGCCCTCGCGCGTTCGCCCGACCCGGTAGATGATCATGATCGGGGCATGGTTCGCTACCGTTGTCCGGCGCGACAAGGAGGTGCACGGGACCGGTGGACGACGTCGACTACTACGAGCTGCTCGGGGTTCGCCGGGACGCCTCGGCTGGTGAGATCAAGTCCGCTTTCCGGGCGCTGGCGAAGGTCATGCACCCGGACGCGGGCGGCACGTCGGGCACGTTCCGGTTGTTGAAGTCGGCCTACGAGACGCTGTCGGACGGCACTCGGCGCGCCGAGTACGACCGAGGCGCGGTGGCGGCCCCCGTCGAGGTCCCTCAGCCCCGGCCGAGGCCGAGGCGGCGGATGTTCCGCGACGAGCCCGAGTTCGTGCCCGCTGGCTGCGATGTGCCGCCGTCGTCGCTGCCGTGGTGGCATCTGACCAAGCATCAGCCGCGCATCGGGTACGTGCGCACGCCCGGGCACGCGCCCGCGGCGGCGGCCGTGCTCGGCGGGGTGCTGCTGAGCGTTCCGTTGCTGCTGCCCGGTTTCCTGTCGTCCGCGGTGCTGGTGGGCTGGCTGGCGCTGCTGGCCGCCGCGATCGCCGCGGTGGTCCGGCTGGCCCGGTCCTACCTGTCGGCCGCGCGGGCGCACCGGGACGCGGAGGCCGAGTTCGGCGAGCGGACGGTGTTCGGCGTAGCCGACGAAGAACCGGTCGGCGAACGGCTGACGGCCGAGTTGCTGGTGAACTACCTGGCCCGGCTGCCGGGCGCGCGGGTCTTCCACGGGTTGTCGCGGCCGGGGTCGGTGTTCGCCGACGTCGAGCACGCGGTGCTGTGCGGGCGCCGCCTGGTGCTGGTCGAGTCGAAGCTCTGGCTGCCCGGCCACTACGAGATCGATGACGACGGCTCGCTGTGGCGCAACGGCCACCCCTTCCGCGGCGGCACGACCGAGTTGTTCGGCGCGGTGGCCGCGTTCGCCGAGCACCTTCCCGGCGTGGAAGTGCGCGGCGCGCTGCTGGTCTACCCCAGCCGCGACGGCGAGGTGAGCACCGACGACACCCCCGGGCTCGGCGTCTCGGCGATGGTGCCCGAGGACTTCGTGCGCGACATGGGCGACTGGCTCTCGGTCGACTGCGCCACGGTCGATCACCACGTCCTGCGCGCCGTCCGCGCGCGCGTCGTCCGCGAGGCTGACGCCGCCTGATCTTCCGCTGGAGACCGGCGGTTCCGCTCTGTGCGGATATCACCTGATCGAGAAAACTCACCGTGACCGTTGTTCGGCATTGCCGAACAACGGTACCGTGGCGTCATCGCCCGACGCCATGGCGTGCCGTGGTCCGTCCGCACCGAGGGAGCGCCGATGAACCGCCGGACCCTGCTGTCGGCCGCCACCGCCGCGTCGGCCGTCCTGTTGGGCGCGAGCCCCGCGCGGGCCACCACCGGCGGGCGGGTCCGGGAGAACCTGCGGATGCGCAGCCAACTGCTCGGCGCCGACGTGCTCTACTCGCTCTACCTCCCGCCCGGCCACTTCTCGGGGCGCGGGCTGCCCGTCCTCTACCTGCTGCACGGCGCGAGCGGGGACAACACCGAGTGGCTGCGCGCGGGCAAGGCCGCGGAGGTCCTCGACCACGCCATCGTGCGCCGTCGACTCCCGCCGCTGGCGGTGGTGCTGCCCGACGCGCGGCCGGACACGTCCAAGCCGTCGGTGGCGCAGCCGCTTGGGTACTACGTCAACGACGCCACGGGTTCCTTCCCCTACGCGGACATGTTCACCGGGGAGTTCGTCCCGCATATCGAGTCCACGCACCAGGTGGGCGGCGCGAGCGGCGCGCGCGCCATCGGCGGGCTGTCGATGGGCGGGTTCGGGGCGCTGTCCTTCGCTTTCCGCAACCCCGGCATGTTCGCCGCCGCCTTCGCCTTCAGCGTCGGCCACCGCACCGACGAGCAACTCGTCGCGCTCGACATGGCCGGGTACAACTGGCGCTACTCGCGCATGATCGGCGCGAACCTGGTCGGCGCGGCCAGGCTCAACGACCGCTACCGCCACTGGAACCTGGTCGACACCGTCAACCGCACTCCCACCGCGGACCTGTCCCGCACCCCGTACTTCCTCGACTGCGGCGCCTACGACGACCTCTTCGAGGGCAACGTCGACCTGCACCTGGCCATGACCCGCAGGGGCGTGCCGCACCGGTTCCTGTCCCGGGAGGGCGCGCACGAGTGGTCGTACTGGACCAGCGGCCTCCCAGCGGCCCTGGACTTCCTGGCGGGCAAGCTCGGCGCGACGTGATCAGCGGTCAGCCAACTCGGCGGAAAGCGGGCCGAGACGGTCCATGACGCCCGTGGCGGCGGCCACGGCGGCCAGCCGCGCGCGCCGCGGCCCAGGCAGGTCGCCGACAGCGGCCGCGAGGCGGGTCAGGCCCGCGGTGTCGAGGCAGGCGACCAGCGGCAGGATCTCGTGGGCCCACTCGTCGTCCGCGGCGGCGATCGTGGCCGCCACCGTGGGGATGCGGTCGTCGGCGATCTGGGCGAACAGGGCGGGAAAGCGGTCCTGGCTCTCGCTGAACACCGCGCCGCGCAACAGGTTCTCCTCGTCCAGCGTGGCGACGACCACCCGGAGCGCCTCGTCGGCGAGCAGGCCGACGAACTGGCCCATGGTGATGTGGTCGCCGCGGCGGGCCAGCTCGCGGGCCACCTCGGTGATCATCTCCGCGGGCAGCCGGGTCAGCACCGCGCCCACCCGCCGGGGGTCAAGTCGGGCGGCGACGTCGGCGAGGAACCCGGTCGGCAGCCTGCCCGCGAGGTCGAGCGCCCGGTCGGGTTCGAGCGCGCCCGCGACCCGCGCGCACAGCGTCGGCCCGAACGACCGCTGCGCGATGGCCGCGGTGAGCGCGGCGGGCACGAGCCTGCTGGCCGCCGCGATCCGCTCGAACACCGCCCGATCGGCGGCGAACAGCACATCGGTGGCTTGCTCGCGGAGGCGGCGCAGGTCGGCCTCGGGCACGTCGGCGAGATAGCCGAATCGCTCGGGGTCGTCGCCGAGCAGCCGGGCCAGCTTGGCGATCTCCGCGCGCGGGCTCACAGGCCGATCACCCGGCGCACCAGGACGCGCAGCGGCCGGGGCAGCGCGCGCAAGGACGCGTCGGTGGCCGAGGTCAACTCGGCGCGCTGGCGGCGGCGCGCCGACCGCAGCGCTGCGGCGAGGTCGTGGGCCGCGGCCGGGTCGAGCGACTCGACCGCGGCGGGCAGCGGGCCGCGGAACTGTTCGCGCAACTCGGCTACCGCGTCGTCCACTGGCTTCGCCTCCGCCGGTCCGGTCAGGACTGTTCTTTGTCACCGGGTTCACGAAACCGCGGTTTCTGGAAGCACTGTCCGCCGCGAGTCACGCTCAGTCCACTGCGGACAGAGCGGGATCGTCACGACCAGTCGTTCGGCGACGGGCACCCGAACCGCGCTTCCCAGCAGGCGATCCTACGGCCCGCGCGGTCCGCTTTCCGATCGGCGGGTCGCAAATCTGTCCGGCGCGGGCGACCGCGCGGCGGAAAACATTGTGCGACTGAGCCATCTGACGACATGATCGAGTCAGCGGGCGGCGCTCGGGCGACGGGCGCGGCCGGGCAGGGCGCGCGCGACCGCCATCGACGCAGGTCTGGCGATCCGGATTCACGGTTTCGGCGGCACCCGCCGCGGACGGTTGATCTGTACTGTTGTGGTTCCCGACCACCGACGAGGATGGCGGGTGGCGAGTGCGCGACATCAATGCGGGCGCCGTCGCCGCTGACCGCGGAGTTGAACCATGCACGTGTTCGTCAGCCACTCGGTGCCCGACCGCGACGCCGCCGCCCGGCTGCGCGCCGACCTCGCGCAGCTGGGCAGGCAGGTGGTGCTCGACCGCGGCGAGCCGGTCGGCCCCCGATGGTGGGAAAGCGTGCTCCAGCGCCTCCAGCGCTGCGCGGTGTTCGTGCTGCTGGTCTCCCCGGCGTCGGTGCGCTCCCCCGGCTGCCTGGCCCAGCTCCGGTACGCGCGGGCGCTGCGCAGGCCGGTGCTGCTGGTCCCGGTGCGGCCAGCGCCGCTGCCGCCGGACGCGGAGGGCGCCCCGGTGTTCGACCCGGCGGGCCTGGCCGGGCCGGAGCGGCTGGCGACGCTGCGGCAAGCGCTGATGTCGCTGCCCGCGGCGCCGCCGCTGCCCGATCCGCTGCCCGCGGACCCGCCGGTGCCCTACCTCGACCCGCTGCGCGAGCGGCTGGCGGACCTCGGCCTGGAGCAGGCCGAACTGCGGGAGATCTTCGACGAGTTGCGGGGCAGGCTGCGCGACGAGCACGAGCGGCCCGCCGTGTGGGGGTTGCTGGTGCGGCTGCGGGCGCGTCCAGGCTTGTCGCCGTCCCTGCTGGCCGAGGTGGAGAAGGTGCTCGCCCCAGGCTGGCAACCCGACCCGGAGCGGCGCGTGGAGAAGCGCTACTGGGACGGGCAGGCGTGGACGACCCTGGTCCGCCACGAGGGCCGGGAGTTCAACGAGCGCCGCGTCCCCCCGCCGGAGGCGACCTGGCCGGGCGACCCGGCCCAGGTGCGCGCCCGCCCCACCGCCGCGGCCCGCCCCGTCCTCCGCCCCCGACGGCGCCGATGGCGGGCCATCACGGTGGCGGCCGTCCTCGTCGCCGCGGCGGCGGTCGGCGCATACCTGTTCTTCGACAGGGAATCCGACGCGCCGAGCTTGACGGTGCGCGAGTTCGTGGACGCGGTCAACGTCGCCGACACCTCCGCGCTAAGCCACGTCCTGTGCGAACGCGACCAGGGCCGCGAACGCGAACTGTACCTACGCGGCGACCCCCGCATGACCCTGGAACGGGTGGAGGAGAACACCGACCCGCCCACGTTCACGGTGCTGGCCACCAGCAGCGCCACGCGCCGCACGGACCGGCGGACGTACCCACTGGTGCTAGAAGCCGGACAGTGGCGGGTGTGCACACCCGCACAGTGATCCGGCTTCCACCACAGAGCGCTCAGCAGACCGAAGTGCCCCATGGGCGCGGAGCTAGGGCGTCGAGCGGCACGGTGATCTGATAGGCGCAGAAAGGCATCTGGTCAAGATCGTGGACGTCTCCGACTGTCAGGATCGATAGCGGCCGGGTGGCGCCGGTCCTTGACTCGTCGAAGTCCACCGGTCCGGTCGCGCCCTCGAAATCGTTCACCTCACGCAACTCTTGGGCGATCGCCGCCCGGTGTGGGGCGTAGTCGTCCTCGGCCGGGGCGGGCGCGCGCGGGTCGGCGATCCGGGGGCGGATCTGGTTGCGGCTCACCGCATCGAGAACAAGCCCACCCGCGTCGTAGGCAAGGCCGATCCGCTCGCCCGGCCACGGAAGTTGGTCCCCGGACTCGGCGAGCTTCTGAGCGAACCGCGCCGTAGCCTCCTCACCGTCCGGCGCCTTCGTCAGCCCGCGCAATCCGCGGTATCCAGCGCAGAAGATGTTCAACGGCTGCGCGGCTGCCATGGCACCGGTCGCAACACGGTAGCTCGGCTTTCCCTCTTCTCGACAAGACCGCCCTGCAAGCACGATCCGAGTGCCCAACGAGACGTAGGACACCGCGACGTTGTTGAACTCGTCGCGCTGACGCTGATCGCTCTGGGCGACGAACCGGGAAGTCGAGTCGTCGCCAACCACTGTGGGGCGATCATTGCCACAGTCGTGCACGACTTTCCGCAGGAAGGCAGGGAAGTCGTCCTCCCGACCGGCATAGAAGGCGATCTGGCTCTGCCCGCAAGTGATGCTTATCCGGCCCACCTGGCCTGCCCAGTGGCGAACGGTCGCCCGGCTTTCGCCGAGCGCTCTTCGCGTCTCCGCGACCAGACTGTCAAGATAGTTGTTGGACAACTCCGGGTGATAGATCGTCACGGGCTTGCCGACCGAAGCCGCGTACTCGGCCACCAGCTCCGCTTGAACCCGGTTGCCAGGCACGAGTTGAAAGTACAGCGGAGACCGGTTCGGAATCGCTTCGCCGGTCAGTGTGGTCGCCACGACCGGGATGCCGAGGTTACCCAGCGCCCCGATGGCGCTCTCGGTCGCAGGCACGGTCATGCCCATGCCAAGCACAGTGGGATCGTCGCGGATCAGGGGAGCTAGCAGGTCGTCAACGACCGTGCGGGCCGCGGCCATCTCGTCGCCGCCGTTGGCCACGATCACCCGCAGCAAGGGCTCGGCGGGGTCCTTGTGGTTCTGCTGCCGCTGGCGGATCAGCAGTCCCTCAAGCTCTTCAGACGTGGACGCGTCGGCCCCGGCGTCGGCAATGGGATGAGTGAGGTCCGCGAAGTACACAACACTGACCATGGGCCGCCCGGGGCTCTCCGCGTGCAGGCTCCTGGCGAGGGCGTTCTGCTCGAACAGCGCCAACTGGGCCGCGACGAGCCGTTCGTCAGCCCCGAAAACCTGCCCGGCGTCGTCGCTGTAGCCGACGCACTCCTGGATATCGGCGAGCCAGCGCACCCCCACTCCCGACGACACGCTCGGCAGGCAGTCGTGCCGCCACCGCAGGTACGCCCAGCGGCCCGCAGTCAGTGCGGCCACGAGGGACACCACGACAGCCACGGCGGCGATGACCGGTCTCCGCGCCAGCAGGGGCGGCTTGCGCACGGCGAAGGTCGGGGGGACGTGCCACGCGGACTCGTCGGCCTCGTGCGGCGAACTGTCGGGATCCCCGCCATGCTCCGACTCAGGCGGCAGGCTGAGGAAGACGAACCGGGCGTCCTCACGCAGCGATTGCCTGCGGGCGGGCAGTTCCGCGTGCCACCGGGCCAGTTCGGACCCGACCATGCCGACAGGCTTCAATGGCTGACCGGACAACAGGTCTCGCGGCGCCTGCTCGGCGGTGGCCACCACCAGCAGGGGATCGTGCTCCGTCGACTCGTTGCGGACATCATTGATCAGCCGGAGCAGTTCCCACCCGCCGTTCTCCTCGGTGATGCCCTCCAGGAGCATGACGACGTACGAGGTGCGCCGCCAGCGGCGCGGGCGCAACCCCCTGGGCCGGAACGCGATCCGCAGATCCTGCAGAAAGGCGTGCACGAGAAGCTTCTTCAACTGCTCGACGCTTTCCTCGTCGCGCCTGTTCACAGTCAGCCGCTCGGCGAATCCGGTGAAGCTCATCGAGTGGCCGGGAACCATGAACGGCTGTCGCATCAGCCAGCGCGGCACGGCGCCGATCAGCGGAAGCCCCCGGCTCCACAGCCGAAACCGCAGCGGGCGGTGCCAGGCCAGAAAGAGCGCCACCGCGACCTTCATCGGGAAAGACTGGCCAGCCGCGGTGTCCAACACCCCGTTTTCCTGAGCTGCCGTGGGATTGTCGGCCTCGTCGTAATAGTCGCGGAGCGCCTTCTTGACCTCGTTGCCCGAATGGCGGCCGTTGGGCGGCAGGTTCCGGCAGGACAAGTAGGCGGCCAGCAGGTAATGCCGGAACCTTCTCAGCCGGTTCTGACCGAACCGGTCGGCGATCAGCAGGTGCTCCGCCTGATCGAGCAACGGCAGCAGCGGGGCTGCTTCCCGTGGCATTTTCGCCCAGCGATCGACGGAGCGCCGCGCCGCGTCCGCCGCGACCACCTTGGCGAACGGGATCTTGTGCGGCCGCACGTTGTCGAGGCGCTTTTCCAACTCATCAAGGAAAGTGTTCGTCGCCGTGCCCCGGATCAGGCACAGCAGCGGCAGCGGCCGGTCGCCGCGCAGCTCGTCCGGCCTCCGGCGCGGTCGCCACCGGGGCCGGGTGACCAGATCCCCGATCGCCTCCAGCAGCGCGTTGAGTCCACGAAACAATGGAGGCGACATAAGACTCTCCGATCGCGACCTGACAACCGTGGCCGGATTATCGCCCCGACGGGAAGCATCCGAACCGGTTGTCCTCAATCAGTCGCGATAGTGTCCAGAATTCCCCGGTCGGGCGCACTCCGGTGTCGATTTACCGCTCGTCCCGGCTCATCCGTCAACACCGACCGGGTGCTCGATCGCGAGGCCCTGTCGGACCCGCTGGCCGCCTAGCCGCGGGATCTCTTGGTGCGGAGGTAGTCGCCGACCACGGCGCTGCCGAGGCCGTCGAGGTCGGGGGCGACGACTCGGCCGCCGCCGCGTTGGGCGACGAGGTCGACGAAGGCGGCCAGGCTGGGGTTGTCGCCGAGCATGAAGACCGTCACCGAGGCGCCGAGTTTGGCCAGGGCGTCGACTTCGGCCAGGGTCTTGCGCAGGGTGCGCTGGGTCGGGGGGTAGTTGAAGATCGCCTCGCCGTCGGGTTCCAGGTGGGCGGTGGGCTCGCCGTCGGTGACGATCAGGACGACGGGGCGGGCGTCGGGGTTGCGCCGCAGGTGCCTGCCCGCCAGCAGCAGGGCGTGGTGCAGGTTCGTGCCCTGCTCCCAGACCCCTTCCAACGCGGTCAGTTGCTCGATGTCCACTGTGGACGCGTGGCGGCCGAAGGTAATGAGCGCCAGCTCGTCGCCGCGGAAGCGGGTGCTGATCAGGTGGTGCAGGGCCAGCGCCGTGCGCTTCATCGGGACCCAGCGGTCGTCCTGGACCATCGACCAGGACGTGTCGACGCACAGGGCCACCGCGGCCCGCGCCCGCTGCTCGGTCTCGACAACCTCCACATCGGACACATCGATGCGCACCGCGCCCGTGCCCGCGGAAGCCGTGCGCAGCACCGCGTTGCGCACGGTGCGGGAGACGTCCCAGGGCTCGGTGTCGCCGAAGGACCAGGCGCGGGTGGCCCCGGTCGGCTCGCCTGCCGCGCCCGCGTGCGCTGTGTCGCGTTCGCCTCGACGGGAGCGCAACGCTCCGACCACATCGGACAGAGCGTTCTCGCCCAGTCGACGCAAAGCCTTGGGCGACAGGTGCAGCGAGCCATCCGGGCCGCGTTCGAGCAGGTTCTGCGCGCGCAGCTCGCGCTCCAGTTCAGCCAGCCTGCGGGCGTCGACGGTCGCCTCGTCGCCGAGTTGGCGTTGCAGCGCTTCGAGATCGATGTCCTCCAGGCGGGCGCCGGGGTAGGACTGGGCCAGTTGCTCGGCCAGGGCGTCCAGCTCGGCCAGATCGGCCATCGCCTGCGCGCCCTCGCCGAGGCCCAGCGGGTCCTGGCCGCGGAACCGCGCCGAGGACGTCCAGTCCTCCCCCGGCCGCAGCGCCCGCAGGTTCGCGTCCAGGGTGGCGACCTGCTCGGCCAGCCGGGGATCGCCGAACGCGTTGGCCATCAGCTCGGAAAGCTCGGCGCGCTGCTGGGCGCTCATCGAGTTCATCATCCGCTGCGCCGCGGCCGCGCGGGCGGCCAGCGCGTCGATCAGCTCCTCGACCGTGCGGGGGTTCTCCGGGAAGAACTCGCCGTGGTCGCGCATGAAGCGGTCGAACTGGTCCTTGGTGTCGTCGCCGCGCAGGTGCGCGAGCAGCAGGTCGTTGAGGTCGGCCATCATCGCGCGGATGCGCTCGGTGTCCTCCGGCCGCATCTGGTTCAGGGCCTGCTTCATGCCCTGGAACCGGGACTCCATCAGCTCTTGGCCGAGCTTGTCGCGGATCTCCTCGTACGCCGCGCGGGCCTCGGGCGAACGCCAGTCGTACTCGGCCAGCTCCCGCACGGCCGCGGCCGTGCCGGGGGGCAGCGCGTCGAGTTGCGCCTCGCGGAACCGGGCGTCGTCGGACGGGTCGGGGAACAGCGCGGTCCGCTCGGCGGCCAGCGCGCGGTCGAGCAGCTCGCGGACCTCGGTGAGGGTGCCGTCGAGGTTGTGCCTGCGCTGGATGCGGGACCGCCGCTCCCACAGCCGCCGGGTCAGCTCGTCCAGCCCGGCCGTGCCCCGGGTGCCGCGGCGCAGCAGCTCCTCCAGCGCCGCGCGCGGCGACGAGCCCTCCATCACGTCCCGGCCCAGCGCCTCCAGCGCCTCGCGCAGGTCGATCGGCGGCGCGAGCGGGTCGGGGCCGTCGTGCCATGGCCCGTAGCTGTACCGGTCGGCGGTCATGGCCCGTACACCGCCGTTCCCGCGGTGTCGGAGGAGTCCTTGGCGAGCTTGCGGCTCAGGTACAGGTACTCCAAAGCCAGCTCGACCGCGGCGGCGATCCGGCCGGGCGAGTCGGTGGCCTTCACGTCCAGGCGGGCGGCGACCTCGTGCAGCACCGGCAGTTCCGGCAGCGCCGCCAGCACCTCCGCGCCGGGCACGCGCTCACCGGTGGCGACCAGGTGGCCGTCGACCACCGCGTCGACCAGCGGCCCCAGGTCGAGCCCGGCGAACCGGTCGCGGGCGGTCTCGGCGACCGCCCTGCGCAGCAGGTGGGTCAGGTGCTCGGTCTCGCGGCCTTCCTCGCCGGACTCGAACTCCAGCTTGCCGCGCAGCACCGCGGGCACCGACTCCAGGTCGATCGGCCGGGCCACCGCCGGGTCCTCGCCGATCAGCGCCGCGCGCCGCAACGCCGCAGCGCCCACGGTTTCCGCCGCGGCCACGGCGAAGCGGGCGGACACGCCGGAGCGCTGGTCGATGGCCGACGAGTCGCGCAGGTTGCGCACGAACCGGGCCAGCACCTCCAGCAGCGGGTCGCCGACCTCGGCGACCAGGTCCGCCTCCTGGCGCACCACGTCGACCTCGGCGGCGACACTGCGCGGGTAGTGCGTGCGGATTTCGGCGCCGAAGCGGTCCTTGAGCGGGGTGATGATCCGGCCGCGGTTGGTGTAGTCCTCGGGGTTGGCCGTGGCCACCAGCAGCACGTCCAGCGGCAGCCGCAGCGTGTAGCCGCGCACCTGGATGTCGCGCTCCTCCATGACGTTGAGCAGCGCGACCTGGATGCGCTCGGCGAGGTCGGGCAGCTCGTTGACCGCGACAATGCCCCGGTGGGCGCGCGGGACGAGTCCGAAGTGGATGGTCTCCGGGTCGCCCAGGGCGCGTCCCTCGGCGACCTTCACCGGGTCGACGTCGCCGATCAGGTCGCCGACGGAGGTGTCCGGGGTGGCCAGCTTCTCGGTGTAGCGCTCGGACCGGTGCCGCCAGACCACCGGCAGCGCGTCGCCCAGTTCCTCGGCCAGCCGCAGCGAGCGCGGCGTGATCGGCTCCAGCGGGTGCTCGCCGAGTTCGGAGCCCTCGATCACCGGGCTCCACTCGTCCAGCAGGCCCACCAGGGTCCGCAGCAGCCGGGTCTTGCCCTGCCCGCGCTCCCCGAGCAGCACGATGTCGTGCCCGGCGAGCAGCGCGCGCTCCAGCTGGGGCAGCACGGTCTGCTCGAACCCGACGATGCCCGGCCAGGGGTCGCGGCCCGCGCGCAGGGCGGCCAGCAGGTTGTCCCGGATCTCGGCCTTGACAGCCTTGGGCGCGTGGCCCTGGGCGCGCAGCTCGCCAGCGGTGCGGGGCGCGGAGGCGGGGGGCGTGTTCACAACGGTCACTCCTCGACGTTACGCAGATTCCGGCGACCGGTCGATGTGGAGTGGCTCCAGCGGCTCCTCACTCCAGCCGGTGGCTGCCCTCCGCGGGCTCCTCGTGCTCCTCCGCGGCGTGCCGGATCTCGTCGCGGGCCTCGGCGTAATGCGCCCATTCGTAGGCGATCAGCCCCACCAGCAGGGCCGTGAGGATCGCCAGGGCAGCCAGCGCGGGCACCAGCGCCATCAGCGGGGTGATCGCGACCAGGACCACCCCGAGCGCGATCCGCTGCACCTTGACGGTGCGGGCGCACCGCCAGGAGATGGCCGCGTGGGCGATCAGGTAGAGCGCCGTGCCCCCGAACAGCGCCCACAGCGGCGGCCCGTAGAGGTGGTCGGCGACGGTGTGCCCCTCGGCCCCGCCGACATACCCGAGCACCTTCTTGAGCCCGAGCGCGAGCATCACCACCCCGACGACCAGCGGCAGATGCAGAAACGAGAACGCCGACCGCGCCAACCGCGTCCGCGCGATCCCCGTGGCCCGGGCGAGCGCCCGCTCGGCGATGAGCGCATGGGTGTCGAAATACGCCCACCACAAGCAAGCGGAGACAGTGAGCCCAAGAATAGCCGCCACAATAATTGGCCACGAGATAGCCAGGTGATTCACCCCGACCCCAATAGCCACGATCGACTCACCCAACGCGATGATCACGATCAACCCATGCCGCTCCGCGAAATGCCGAGCCGAGTTGAGCCGCCACCCCCGCACCCCGATGACGAACGTCCCCCCGTAATCAGCCACCACCGCCGCGACCCACAACAACGTCTGCGCGTTCCCACTGGTCTGGGCGGCGACCAGGAGCAACAGTGTCCCCCCAAGCATCGTCCCCCCGAACTTGACCAACTGCACCCGCAACCCCGGATCCCGCGCCGCCACGATCCAGAACAGCAAAAGGTGCACCGCCCGCACCACGAAATAACAGAACGCGAACACCATCGGCCCCGACAACCCACCATCAAGGTCGTCAAACGCCTCCGGAATAGCGATCGCGATGAGGAACATGGCGGCCATCGCCCCCAACATCGCCGTACGCGCATGCCCCTCATCAGCTTTGACAAGGTTGGACAACCACGAATACCCAACCCAACACCACCACACAACCGCCAACAGCAACGCCCCACGCGCCAACCTGGTCCACGTCGGGTGCTCCGCCATCAACGCCGTAACCTGCGTCAACGCGAACACAAACACCAGGTCGAAGAACAGCTCCAACGTCGTAGCCGTGGAACTCTCCGCGACCCGCTCCAACCTGGACCGAGACCATGAGGGCTTGCTCATGCCCCGCATCCTGACACGCCCCACCCCTCCCCACGCCCCTCGGAGCAGGTCAGGCCCACCACCCCCACCCCCACCCGCACCCAAAGCCCCAGGCTCCCCGACGCCGGGCCCGAGGAGCACACCCGAGCATCCGCCAGGCCGCACCCGACCCTGCCAGGTGCTCGATGGGGTGGAGTGGTTTCTTTGGGGGTGAAGGAAGATCCCTAAACTTGCCGTGGTCGTGGGGCCGAAGGCTCCCCACCCGTCTTTCCCACGACGGGATCTTCCTTCGTAGGGGCCCCAAAGAAACCACTCCACCCCATCGAGCAACCCCACCACGCAACCACCAGATAAGTTGACCAGCATGGCTCTCCGACTGCGCTGGAACCCAGCGCCAGCAGACTGGGCGGACGGAATCCGAGCAACCGTCCCCTTCGCCCGCTGGGCCCCATGGTTCGCAGCCGCCTTCGGCGCCTTCTCCATCGCCCTGCTGGCGCTAGACCTCACCGCCCCCGGCGTCTTCGGCCTCATCTGCGCCCTGGTGATCGCCGCTCTCCCCGCGGCAGGCGTGCGCCTGTCTTTCCGCCGCAACCCCGTGGCGGGCCGCACCGTCACCGCCGACGTGGACGAACGCATGGTCCGGATGATGACCGAGGACGGCACCGCCTACAGCGAGATCACCTTCGCCGATCTCGCGGGCTGGGCGGAGACGCCGCGCAACTTCGTGCTGCGCACGGACTCCGGCGCGTTCCATCCGATCCCGGGTCGGGCGTTCGACAGCACCGAGGACATCGACCGGTTCCGCGACCTGCTCGAACGCGCTTTGGGGCCCGCGGGCGGGAGCTGACCCGACTGGGTTTGCGGGGGTCGCGTACGCTCGGTCCCCGTGTCAACTCCGAGTGCGACATTCGCGGTGTGGGTTTCGGCTTGGTTGCACGGATCCGCCGCCGCCGACGACGTCCTGGACGCGCTGCTCCACTGGGCGGAACTGCACGATGTGGTCGCTGTGGACGCCGCGACCGCCGAGTCCCTTGACGTGCCGGTGCGCGGGCAGGCGGGTGGCCAGGTGGCCGCGCTGCTGGGGGCCGTGCGCCGGGCCGAGGTGACCGGGGGCAGGTTGGTGCTCCCCGTCCCCGGTGACGTGCGGGGCCTGGGCGGGCGCAGCGAGTTCGCGGGGACGGCCCTGCACGCCGGTGAGGCGGTGGTGCTGCACGGCGCGCCGCTGGGGCTGGTGCCGGAGCCGGTCGCCGATGGTGTGCTGCGGTGGACCGTCTTCGACATCGGCGACGCGCCCGCCGCCGAGCACGTGCCTCTGGGTGAGGCCGAGCACGAGCTGACCGGCGCGATGCGGGTCGCCGCGGGCGTGCTGACCGAGTTGGGGGTGGCCAAGCACCGCGCGGGTGTGCGGGAGGAGATCACCGCCCGGGTCGCGCACCGCTCGGCCGCGCCGTGGCCGGAGGGCACCCCGCCGCGCGCGCTGCGGGTTCTGCAGCGCGCCAACGAGGTCTCCGCGATCCTGGACTTGGCGGGCGAGGACGCCCCGGGCAACGCCCTGTCCTCGTCGGCGGCCCGCAGGCGCGCCGAGGCGCTGCGCCCGCTGTTCGACGCGGTCCGGGTCGCGCGCCTGGCCGCGGTGGACGAGGCCGTCCGGGTCTTTTCCGACCACGCCGACAAGCACTGACCGACGCGGCATACTGGCTCGGGTGATCAACGCCGAGCCGTTCGCGGGCCACCTGGGACTCGTCCGCGCCGTCGCCCTGTCCCCGGACGGCACCCGCGCCGTGACCGGTGGCGACGACGGCACAGTGCGCGTCTGGCCACTGGCCGAGGACGAGCCGCCGGTGGTGATCGCCGCCCACCCGGGCGGCGTGCGCGCGGTCGCGTTCCTGGGCGAGCACATCGTGTCCGCCGGTGCCGACAGCCTGCGCGAGTGGACATCGAACGGCGCATCGATGCGCGAGCTATGGGCGGAACCGGTGGCGGCCACGGCCGTCCGGGGCGACGAGGTGTGGTTCGCCGGGCCAGGCGGCGAAGTCCGGGTCTTGGCCGATGGCAAAGTCACCCTCGTGGACCGCCACGAGGGCGGGGTAACCACCCTGGCGGCAGCGCCTGGACTAATCGCTGTCGGCGGACCGAGCGGCGAGGTCGTCGCGTTCGGGCGGCGATGGGACAAGATCGCGAACCATTCACGCGGCAGGCTCGCGGTCGCGGTCAGCGCTGACGGCGGGACCGTGGCCTCGGCTGGGGCGGACGGCGCGGTTCGGGTGTGGAACGCCGAGCGGGGCCAGGTCACGCACACCTTCCAGGGCACGGCCGGGCCGGTGCGGGCGGTGGCGTTGTCCGCCGACGGGTCACTCGTCGTCTTCCCAGGCGAGGACGGCAGGCTTCTACACTGGCGGCCCGCCGAGAACACGGCCGACGACATCGCCGCGGAACCCGGCGGGATCCACGCCCTGGCCATGGACGCCACGCGGATCGCGGCGGCGGGCGGGAACCGCCGGGTCGGGATCTTCGACGTGGCCACCGGCGCGCGCACGCTCACCCTGCCCGGACACGGTGGCGGCGTGCGGGCGCTGCTGCTCGACGGTGATCGGCTCGTGACCGGCGGAGACGACCTGGCGGTGCGGGTGTGGAACGTCGAGGACGGCAGGCCGCTGGCGACGCTGACCGGCCCGGCGGCGGCGATCCGCGCGCTGGACAGCGACGACGACGGCGATAAGGGCATTGTCGGGTTCTGCACGGACGGCGCGCGGTGGCGCTGGCGGCCTGGTGTCGAGCGAGGCACACGGGAGGAAACCCGCCTGCCGCACGCCGACACCGCCGCCTATGCCGCCAACGGGGTTTTGGTCATCGGCTGCGTGGACGACACGATCCGCGCCGGGCGCGCGGGCGAGGTCCAGGTGGTCGGCAAGCACGACTGGGTGCAGGCGGTCGCGATCAGCCCGCAGGCCGACCGGCTGGCCTCCAGCGGACGGGACCGCGCCGTGCGCGTGTGGCGGTGGGTGGGCGGCGGCCAGTACGTCGCCGAGGCCACGACCACCCTTGACGCGGTGGCGCTCTCGCTCGCGTTCGCACCCAACGGGGCGGTCGTCGCGGGGTGCGCCGATGGCGGTGTCCGGGTGTTCTCCGTTGACGACGGGCCGGTCCCGCAGGTGCTAACCGGGCACAGCGCGAGCGTTCAGGCGGTGACCGCGACCGAGGACGGCCGGGTCATCGCGGGCGCCGCCGACGGCGGCATCCGTGTCTGGGCCATGGCCGAGCCGGACGCGCCGATGGTGTTGGAGGGGCACGTCGACCGGGTGCGGACGCTGCTCGTCGCCCCGGATGACCGGCGGCTGGTCAGCGGCGGCGACGACGGCACGATCCGGATCTGGGACCTGACCACCGGGCACCAGATCGCCGGGACCGGCTTCACCCGGCCGCCGCGTGAGCGCCCGTCCGCCGGGGTCACCAACGACGAGGCCAGCGCGCAGGACCTGCTCGGGTTCGCGGGCGACGTCCACACGCTCGCCGCGCTCATCGCCGACCGCGCGACGGCGCCACCGCTGTCGATCGCGCTGCTCGGGCCGTGGGGGGCGGGCAAGTCCAGCTTCCTGCGCCAGTTGCGCCGCCGGGTGGACACTCTCGCCCAGCGTTCGCGGAACAACCCCGAGCACGGCGCGTATGTCGGGAACGTCCACCAGGTGACGTTCAACGCCTGGCAGTACAGCGACGACCACCTGTGGGTCGGACTCGTGGAGCACCTGTTCGCCGACTTGGCCCACCGGCCCGCCGACTCGCCCGACGCGGCGGCCCGCGCCGAGGCCAGGAACCGGCTCGCGGAGTTACGCGGCCGCAGCGACGAGTTGGGGGCCGAACTCGATCGTGTCAAGCGGACCGAAGGCCTGGCGGCGACGCTGCGTTCCCCGGCCCTGCTGCGGTTGCTGTGGCGTGAGCGCACCGTCCTCCGCGACCGACGCCGCCTCGCCGTCGCGTTGTGGATCTTGCCGGTGGCGGTCGTGGCGGCCGTTGTCTCCTGGGTGCTGTGGGGACCGACGCTCGCGGCGTTCGTCGCGACCGGGGTCGCGGCGGTGGCCGCCGCCGTGCCAGTGGTCAAGTGGGTGACCGAAGCGTGGCGAACAGCGGCCGACGCGCGGGGCTCGCTGACCGAGAAAGTCGCCGCGCGCAAGGAACTCCTCGACGCTGAGATCGCCGAGGTGCGGGCCGAGTTGGCGGCGGTGGACCCAGTGGCACGGCTGGACGAGCTGATCCGCTCGGTGCGGGCCGGGCGGTTCGAGCAGTACCGCGGCGTGCTGGGCCAGGCGCACGAGCATCTGCGCACGCTCAGCGACGACATGCGCAAGGCCCTTGCCGAGTGGCGGCCGGGCGAGGGGGACGCTCCGCTGGAGCGGATCGTGCTGCACATCGACGATCTGGACCGCTGCCCGCCGCACCGGGTGGTCGACGTGCTCGCCGCCGTGCACCTGCTGCTCGCGCTGCCGCTGTTCGTGGTGGTCGTCGCGGTCGACCCGCGCTGGCTGCGGCGGGCACTCGCCCAGCACCAACGGGAACTGTTCCCGGGAGCCGAGGCGGAGGACGCGGACGCGCGGCCACTGGACTACCTGGACAAGATTTTCCAGATCCCGTTCGCGTTGCGCCCCATGGGTTCCGGCGCCGACGCCCTGATCGACTCGCTGCTGCCGCCGTCGAGCACGCTGACCGTCCACCGGCAAGCGCCGAGCATGCCGCGGACCGGCGACCCCGCCGCCGCCCGCGTGTCCGCCGCGCCCGAGCGCGCTTCCGAGCCGGAAGCGCCCGCGCCGCCGCGCGGCACTCCGGTTTCCCAGCCGGGCCTCCCACCGGACCGGCTGCGGCTGCGCGACGCGGAGCGCGCGTTCGTCAAACGGCTGCGCCCGCTGCTGGACACACCGCGCGCGGTGAAGAAGCTGGTGAACCTGTATCGGCTGGTGCGCACCGACGTGGCCGAGGACGCGTTGGACGAGTTCATCGGCGACGACGGCCACGGGGCGGGCGCCTACCAGGCGGTGCTGGTGCTACTGGCGGTGACCGTGTCGGCGCCGCACCGGGCGCGGACCCTGATGCTGGCGCTGCGCGAGGCCCCGGACGACCGGGCGATCACCGACGTGCTCGCCGCCCTGGCCGCCGACGACGCCGCGTGGGACCCGCTGGTGGCCCTGCTCCGGCGGATCGGCGGCGCGGTCTCCCTGCGAACGGACGCGGGCACGTACCGCCGTTGGGCGGGCACCGTGTCTCGATTCAGCTTCGATACTCACGATTTGGTCGAATCCGACGATCTGTCATCGGAGAGTGACTAGTCCGGCACGCCCTGGCAGTTGTTCCACCGACCGTTCTGGAGGACACGTGGTCGACCCGGCCCCGGCGCGACGCGGAGCGAATCCGCTGGTCGTGAGCCTCATCGTGGGCCTCGTGGCCAGTGTGGTCGTGTATTTCGCGCTGGACGACGCCGAGGACAACGCGCCGAAGCCGGTGGGCGAGTGCGTCGCGGTCGAGCTGAGCTCGTCCACCGAGAAAGACAAGCTGCTCGCCGAGATGGCCGAGCGCTACAACCAGGCGGGCAGGCTGATCCTGGGCAACCGGTGCGCCAAGGTCTCCGTGCACGGGCTGACCTCCGGGCTGGCGATGGACTCGCTGGCCACCACCTGGGACGCGGACGCCACCAAGGCGCCGGCACCGCAGGTGTGGACGCCGAGCACGTCGCTGTGGCTGGGCAGGCTCGCGGCGCGGACGAAGGCCCCGGTGGTGCGGTCCGAGACGAACCCGTCGCTGATGTCGAGCCCGGTCGTGGTGGCGATGCCGTCGATGATGGCCGACGTGCTGCGGGCGAAGAACCCGGACCCGGGCTGGGCCGACCTGCTGACCCTCGCCACCGCTCCGGGCGGCTGGAGTTCGCTGGAGCACTCGGAGTGGGGGAAGTTCAAGCTCGGCCGGGACAACCCGGAACTGTCCTCGTCCGGCCTCGGCGCGACAATCGCGACGTTCCACGGCGCCGCGGTGGCCACCGGACAGGGCGGCCTCACCGTCGACACGGTGCGCAGCGCCCCTGTCCGCAAGTTCGTCCACGACGTCGAAAGCTCGGTCGAGCGCTACGGCGACGACGCGGCGAAGTTCATGGAGACCCTGTACGCGGAAGACGCCAAGCGGGACCCCGTCCCCTACATCAGCGCGATCGTGCTGCAGGAGCAGTTGGCGTACCTGTACAACCGGGGCGTGCCCGACGGCGACCCGCGCAAACTCGACAATCCCGGTGCGCTGCCGGGGAAGAAGCTCACCACGATCTACCCGAAGGACGGGACGGTCGTGTTCGACCACCCGTACATCGTGTTGGCCTCGGCCACCGAGGAGCAGCGGGCGGCCGCCGAGGACTTCCGGCTGTTCCTCGGCGAAGACGCGCAGCGGGCCACGCTCAGGAAGGCGGGCTTCCGCGACGGGACGGCGGCGCGGTCTCCAACCGAGGAACTCACCCGCCACTTGGGCGTTGACCCGCGCCAGTCGCTCACCCCGATTCCCAACCCGGCGCCTGAGGTGGTGGAGGCGATGGTCGCCGGGTTCCAGGAGACCCGGAAAAAGGCCAGGGTGCTGTTGATCCTCGACGTGTCCGGCTCGATGAACGAGGCAGACGACCCGGCGAACAAGAGTCTGGAAAACAAGCCCCAGAGCAAGCTGGAGCGGATGAAGCCCGCGGCGATCAAGGGGCTGGCGCAGCTGGGCGTCGAGGACGAGGTCGGGCTGTGGACCTTCTCCTCCCCCGGCTACACCGAACGGGTCCCGATCGGCCGCGTCGGAGACGTGCGGCAGCGGGTGATCGACACGATCAACGGCCTGGAAGCCAAGGGAGAAACCGCCCTCTACAGCACCGTTTCCGCCGCGCACCAGGCGATGACCGACGCCCAGGACCCGGCCAGGATCAACGCCATCGTGCTGCTGTCCGACGGGGAGAACACCCCGAAGAACGATCAGGCACGGGCCGAGCTGCTGACCAAGGTCGACGCGACCAAGCAGGAGACCTCCGTGCGCGTGTTCACAATTCCCTACGGGCGGGACGCCGACGTCGAGACGATGCGGCTGATCGCGGAGAACTCGCGGGCGGTCTCCTATGACGCCAAGCAGAACACCTCCGACATCGAGAAGGTCTTCGTCAGCGCGTTCAGCAATCTGTGAAGCGCCCCAACCGAGACGCAACCGACGACATGACACTGTGGACCGCATGAGGCTCTCCAAGCACCTGCGTGAGCCGACCGGGCTCGCGGTCGGGGCCGTCCTCGGCCCGCTGATGGCCGCGGTCACCCTCGCCCAAACCGACAACGCGCCGCTCGCGGTGGGCGTCGGGGCGGGCATCGCCGGGCTGGTGGTGGCGACCAACGCCCTCGTGACAGCGCTGACCAGGAAGCCGGTGACCGTGGCCCCGCCGCCACCGCCCGAACCGCCTGAGGCCGCGGCGCTGGCCCGCACCTGCGCGGCCGCCGTCACGATCCGCATGCGGTCGATCGCCACCCCGGACGCCGATCCGGTCGTCGCGTGCACAGCCCGCATGGTCGACGCGGTCTACCGGTTGGCGTGCCTGGTGGCCCGCGCGGAGCCGGGCCACTCCCCGAAAGCGGTCGACGACGCGTTGGAGGCGATGAACCTCGGCGCGCAGCGGCTCACCGCCGTCGCGAACGGGGTCGCGGCCGACACCGACCTGGAGAACTCCCTGTCCCTGATGCTCAAGTACCTCGACACGGTGGAAGTCGAGGTCCGCGCGAAACTGGCCCGGGGGCAGGCATAGGCTGTCCGCGCCGGTCGTCCCACTCGGGGGCGGGAACCGGACATGTGCGGATGTGCCAAATACTGAGATGGCTTTTTTGTGCTCAGCGCGCGGGATAAAGTACTCCGATCCGAAGCAGCGGCACCGGCGGGTGAATGAGAAACCTGGGTGTCCGCAACAAAGTTACCGGCTCGGTCCTGTCATATTACGACATTATGGCTGTTCGGCATAGCGGCGGTGCCCTGGTATGGCCCATAGTGTTCGCACTGGACCAACCGCTGTAACCGGAGTCACACCATGACCGCTCACCTCATCGACCAGAACCACGCCGGTCGACCGCATGCCCTGGACACCAACCACCTGGACGCACTGCAGATGGTGGCGCGCGGCGAGGTCGGAGCCTACGGCGCGGGCTCTGCCCTACGGCACCGCACGGACGATCTCGGCGTGCTCATGGTCAGCGCCCTGTTCACCTTGCGCCGCGACGGTTTCATCGGTTTCGGCGGCGCGGAGCCAGACCCCCACGACGGTTGGATCCGGGCCTGCCTCACCTCAGCGGGCGAACGCCTGCTGGACATCTGGCTCCGCCGAGGCAGGCACTCCCCCGACGAGGCCGCCCGCACCCGAGACTGGTTCGTCCTCCTGCGCTGCGCCCAACGCGGCGACCTGGCGATGACCGATACCAATGAGGTCACCGACCGAGGCGCCCCCGTCGAGAGCAGGCTCGCGGCCAGGTTGCGGGAACTGCTCTCCGCAGGCCACTTGGTCGTCGGCTCAACCCGCCTCCGCAACTGCCGAATGGTAACCCTGAGCGAATCCGGCAGGCGCCTGCACACCCGCCTGGACCATTCCCAATCGGGCCACCGGTGATACCCCATGACTCCCACCGAAGACCCCCGAAGCGAAGTATGTTGGGGAATCAGCGACGCCTACGGCGGTAGGACACACCTGGTCCTCCTGAACCAAAGGGTGGCCCTGTGCGCCATGCCGGTAGACACCCGCTACCGCGACCGCCCCAGCGAACGCATGATCTGCCCAGAATGCGCGATAGCTTACATAGCAGCCGTTTTCCCCGCCCGAGCAATCGCCCCCACCCACCACCACGACATCCGATTACGAGCCTGACCCGTCCCCCTGGGTCCACGAAGACACCCCACACCACCCGAACGTGTAAGAAGGCAGCGGCAAGTTATCCACAGGCAAGATCATTCTCGCCCAGCTTGTCGGCCTGCCCTGATAGACTGGAGCGGGGTCAGCCCCCAGGGTGGGTGGGGTTTGTCGTGTGGGGTGCGGGGCGGCGAAAAGGCCGAAATAGGGCCGTTATGGGCGTGGTCGGGACATTCGGTCGAGCGCCCTTCTTGGCACCTACCAGCAGGAATCCGAAGCTGCCAGGTGCTCGATGGGGTGGAGCAAGAACAACAGACCCACCCTCCTGCCAGCAGGAACCCAACCCTGCCAAGTGCTCGATGGGGTGGAGTGGTTTCTTCGGGGGAGAAGGAAGATCGCTAAGCTGGCTCCGCACGTGTGAGGCCGAAGGCATCCCACCCGTCTTTC
>NZ_JBVJIN010000044.1:0-49541 GCF_055586285.1 Actinokineospora sp. NPDC051303 | reverse complement strand
GCGCGTGTGAGGCCGTAGGCTTCCCACCCGTCTTTCACACGGCGATCTTCCTTCGTAGGGGCCCCGAAGAAACCACTCCACCCCATCGAGCAGACAACACCGCAACCCAGCCCCCACTCCATCGAGCAACCCCAGAACCAGCCACCCCGCCTAGCACGCAGAGCCATGAATCTAGGCTGACCCGGTGGATGTCTACGAGGTCATCGGCCGCCGTCGCGACGTGCGGGCCGAGTTCACCGGCGCCGGGATCGACGACGATGTGCTCCAGCGGGTCCTGTCCGCAGCGCACGCGGCTCCCAGCGTCGGCATGTCGCAGCCCTGGGACTTCGTGCTGGTCCGCGACCCGGGCACCCGAGCCGAGTTCCACCGCCACGTCCACACCGAACGGGCCCGGTTCGCCGCCGAACTGACCGGAGAACGCGCCACCACCTTCGACCGCATCAAGATCGACGGCATCCTTGAGTCCACCATGTCCGTCGTCGTCACCTACGACCCGCAACGCGGATCGCCCGCTGTTCTCGGCAGGCACTCCATCGCGGACGCGGGTCTGTACTCGGTGTGCCTGGCCATCCAGAACCTGTGGCTGGCGGCGACCGCCGAGGGGCTTGGCGTGGGCTGGGTGAGTTTCTATCGTGAAGAGTATTTGCGTGACCTGTTGGGTATTCCGGCGCATATCCGCCCGGTCGCCTGGCTTTGTCTCGGCCCGGTCGAGCGGCTGCATGAGGTGCCGGATCTGGAACGGCACGGTTGGCGGAGCCGGATGCCGCTGGAGCAGGTCGTGCACCACGAGCGCTACACCCCGAGAGACGCGTGAGGCCGGGGTCGCCCGGCTGATCGGAAGTGGAGGCGGGCATGGCGACCAAACGGGCTCTGGTTCTCGGCGGCACCGGCATGTTGGCCGGGTGCGCCGCCGCCTTGGTGGCCGATGGGTGGCATGTCGTCGTCCCCAGTCGCCGCTACGCGCCGCTGGCCACCGACCTCCCTGACGACGATGTTGGCCGCGCCCGGTGGGTGGAGGCCGACTGGTCCAGGCCGGACGATCTGGCCCGCCGGGCCGCGCGGGCGCTGGGCGGGCCCGCCGACCTGCTGATCGCTTGGACGCACGGGCCTTGCCGGGTGCCGATGATGCGGGCCGTCGAGCCGCTGCTGCGCCCGGACGCCCCGGTGGTCGAGGTGCACGGCATCGGCGACCAGCGCGGCGCCCCGGACACGGTGCTCATCAACCATCCCACTCAGCACGTCGTTCTGGGGGTGCGCCGGTACGCGGGCCGCACCCGCTGGCTCACCGCGGACGAGATCACCGACGGGGTGCTCGCTGGTCTGCGCCGCGCTCTCGCCGGTCGCGCGCCCGCCATCCAGCATGTCGGCGAGGCCCGCGCCCACGCCTCCTGATCCCGGCCGCTCACTGGTCCACGCCAACCTCTGCCTGAACTGGTTGACCGCGGCTTGGCGGACGGCCCTGTCACATTCCGGGGGTCTAGCCAGTCCTACTGGGTGACACGACGGTGAAGGAGGACCCGGTGGGTGAACGAATCCTGGTGACCGGCGGCTCGGGCGTGCTCGGCCGGGCGGTGGTGCGGCGGCTGCTCGATCTCGGCCACGCGCCGAGGGTGCTGAGCAGGCGCCAACGCCCGGAGGGCAGTGTCGCGCCCGAGTGGGCGGTCGCGGACCTGCTGACTGGCGAGGGTGTGGGCGCGGCGGTGGCCGAGGTCGACGCGATCGCGCACTGCGCGACCGCGTTCGGGCGCGGGCAGGAGGAAGCGGCGACCGAGGCGGTGGTGGCGGCGGCGAAACGGGCCGGTTCACCGCGCCTGGTCTATATCTCCATCGTCGGCGTCGACCGGATACCGCTGGGCTACTACCGGCAGAAGCTGGCGACCGAGCGGCTGCTTGAGCGATCCGGCCTGCCGCACACGATCCTGCGGGCCACCCAGTTCCACGACCTGCTGCGCGCCCTGTTCGCGGGGGCGGCCAAGCTCCCGGTGCTCCCGGTGCCCGGTTTCCGCTTCCAGCCCATCGACGCCCGGGACGTGGCGGTGCGGCTGGTCGACCTCGCTCTCGGCGAGCCGCTTGGCCGGGTTCCCGACATCGGCGGCCCGCGGACCCGCGATGCCCGCGACCTGGCGCGCGCGTTTCTCGCGGCGACCGGGCAGCGTCGGCCAGTGGTGCCGGTTCGCTTGCCCGGCAAGGTGTTCCGCGGCTACCGGGATGGCGGAAACCTGACCGACAACCCGTTCGGGAAGATCACCTTCGAGGAGTACCTGGCTGAGCGGCGCGCGCCGCGGGCCGTGTCGTACCGGACGGCGCGATGATGGCGGCGCGTGGCTGGCTGCGGGCGGGGCTGGTTCTCCTCGCCGCCACACAGGGACTGGTGGGCGTGGTGCAGTTGGCGCTGCCGAAGGTGTTCTACGACGGCTTCCCGCTGCCCGGGCATCCGTGGGTGGCGCTGCTCCCGCCGTACAACGAGCACCTGATGCGCGACGTCGGGGCGCTGAACCTCGCCGTCGCGCTGGTCCTCGGCGTCGCGGCGGCGCGCTTGGAGCGCGGGATGGTCCGCACCGCGCTGGCCGCCAGCCTCGTGTTCGCGGTGCCGCATCTGGTGTTCCACGTCACCCACCTGGCGCACTTCCCGCCCGGGGACGCCATCGCTCAGACTGTCGTCCTCGGCCTGAGCGTGGCGATCCCCGCTGCTCTGCTGGTGCTCGCCCGTCAGGGGGAGACGACCTCGGGGATCACCTGACCGGCGCGGACCGCCGCGTCGAGCGCCACCGGGTCGAGCTTCCAGACCACGGTGTCGCCGCCGGACGGCCCGGTCGTGGTGAACACCGGGGTGGCGTGCGCCGCCAGCCAGGGCAGCAGGTCGGGGGAGGCGTAGCCGTAGCCCAGGCTCAGCGGGCGGCTCTGGGTCAGCACGTACTCGGCCCGGAACCGGTGCAGCGCGCCCAGCGAGGCCCAGGTGCCGACCCGCAGGTCGGCGCCCTCGCCGGAGTGCAGCGCGAACTGCGCGGTGGGCGTGGTGAGGCCGACGCGCGCGCCGGGCGGCAGCTTCGTGTCCAGGTACTCCCTGGCCTGCTGGTAGCCGTTGTCCTGGACCCCGCGCGCGTGCGCGGCCAGCGCCAGCCCGGCGACCAGGACGACGGCCGCCGTGGCGGCGAGCACGGGCCGCAGCCGGTGGAGCCAGCCGGGCGGCTCGACGTAGGCGACGGCGAACGCGAGCACGCCGGGCACCACCACGAAGTAGCCCATCTGCTCTTCGAGCGTGCCGAACCCGAACGCGAACAGCCCGAGCAGGCCCATGACCGAGGCGACCAGTCCGAGGAGCCTGCGGTCGGCCCGCGCCGAGCGCAGCGCCAGCAGCCCGGCGGGCACCGCGATCCCGAGCAGGGCGTAGGACGTGCCGAACCGGCTGAGCTGGCTGAGCAGCGTGTCCAGCAGGCTCGGCGCGTTGGGCGCGTTGAACCCGGTGATCTGGTCGAGCCCGGCCATCCTGCGGAGTCCGCCGATCTTGGCCTGCCACCACCCCGGGAAGCGACCGGACAGGGCCAGCGCGGTCACATAGCCCAGGTACGGCAGGACCCCCGCGCCGACCACCACCGCGGCCGTGCGCGGCGCCAGCGTGCGCCGCCAGAGGACGGCCAGGACCACCGGCAGCAGTCCCGGCACGAACGCCACGTCCTTGGCCAGGATCGCGAACCCGATCAGCGCCCCGCCCGCGGCGAGCAGCGCGCGGCGCGCGGTCCCGCCTGGCTTGTCCAGGGCGACCAGCAGGCACAGCCACCCGGCCAGGATCAGCGCGAACGCGGGCGTCTCCAGCATGACCCGGCTGTCGTTGCGCAGCACGAACGGGTCGGCGGCGAGAACGGCCGCGCCCACCACCGCCACCACCGGGCGGGTCGTGCGCAGCAGCACCAGGTACGCCAGCGCGACGACCACCGCGCCCAGCAGCGCGTTGACCCAGCGGAGCTGGAAGACGAGCGTGGTCGGGTCCGGTGACAGGCCGAACAGCTCGACCACGCCGCCGTTGAGCCAGAACGTCAGCGGCGGGTGCAGGTAGAACGGGGCGCCCGCGAGGTTGGGCCACTCGCCCCGGCTGACCGACAGCGCCAGCCGGGAGTAGGTGATCTCGTCAATGAACAGCTCGTTCGCCGTGGCCAGGCCCCAGATCCGCAGCCCCAGCGCCAGCGCGACCAGCAGGCCGCCCGCCAGCGCGAGTCTGCCGCGAGTCCACGAAAACGCGGTGGTCCGGCCGGTTGGCTCAGTCCGGTCGGTCCGGTCGGTCACGGTCACGCCGCCGACACCGCCACGATGGTCGCGTCCACCCAGTCGGTGACCGAGGCAGGGGTCTCGGGGTCGAGGATGGTGGCGTGGTCGGCCTCGGCCAGGAACGCGCGGGTCTTCTCCTCCCAGGCGAAGCCCGCGCACCGGACGCCGGAGCCGACGGCGAAGACCATCGCGTGCAGGCGCAGGCCGAGCACGCCCGCCGCGCGCCCGACCACGGCCTTGGCCAGGGCGGGCGGAAGCTGCGGGCCGACCACCGGCAGCGGGGCGCCGAGCCGGTCGGCCAGCTCGGCGGCGAGGACGGCGTCGCGGCGGGCGAGGCCGAGCCCGTAGTCGGCGTGGGTCGACAGGGCCAGCGCGGCGACGACCCCGCCGCGCTCGCGCCACCGGCGGGCGGCCAGCAGGCACGTGTCGGCCAGCGCGGCCATCTTCGCCGGGTCCGGCAACGCCTTGAGGGACAACAGGAGCAGCGGGGCCGAGGTGTCCACGCCCGCGCCTGCCAGCGCGCGGGCGGCGTGCTCGGGCGGCTCGGGGCGCAGCCGCAGCGCCAGGTCGCCGACGTTGGGCACGGCAGAGCCGAGGGTCTCGACGGACAGCCGGTCGCGCACGGTGACCCGGCCCAGTTCGGCCGCGGCTGCCCGCAGCCGCCGGGCCACCGCGGGCGGCATCCCCGGGTACGCGCCGATCGCCAGGTAGACGGTGTCCCGGCCGGCGGCCTTGGCCGCGTCGACCACCCAGGGCAGCAGCCGGACCAGCGGCGGCAGCCCGGCGCCGAACATGCCGCCGCCGACCACGAGCACCGCGTCCGACCAGCGCAGGCCAGCGGCGAACGACAGCGCGGTCATCGGCCGGGACGGCACGCCGTGGGTCCACTCGACCAGCCGGGGGTTGCGCGAGAGCACGCTCACTTCCGTGCCGCGCGGCAGTTCCACCAGCGCGCGGGCGAGCAGCGCCTCGTCGCCGGTGTTGCCGTTGCCGAAGTTGCCGACCACCAACACCCGGGCCGCCCGCCTGCCGCGGGCGCGTCGGTTGCCGAGTCCGGCCAGCTGGGCGCGCACGATCGCGTCCGGGTCGGTCAGCACTCGGGTGCTCCTTTCCTGGCCCTGCGCCAGTTCCTGGTCTGTCCGATATGGATCGCCTGGTGCAGCAGGCCCGCCGCGGGCACCCGCGTGCGGGGCTGGCTGAACTGGAGTATCCAGGCCGTTCTCGGCCGCTCGCCGCGGTTGGGGTGGGCGCTGTGCACGGTCTCGAACAGGTGCAGCGCCGCGCCGCCCACGGGCAGCGGACAGTCCACAGCGGACTCTTCGTTGACGTCGACCGCGCGCAGCGCGCCGCGCCGCTCGGGCACCGCCGCGTGCGGCAGCACCCCGGCGAGGTGGCTGCGCGGAACGTACCGCATGCAGCCGTCGGCGACTCCCACCGGTGCGGTGGGGATCCACACGTTCAGCCGCCGCTCGGGCAGCCGGGAACGCTTGTGCACGCGGTCCTGGTGCCAGACGGTCTCGTAGCCGCAGCGCGGCGGCTTGCGGATGCTGTGGTCGAACCGGAACCACGTGCCCGGGCCGAACACCTGCCGGGCCAAGCGCAGGCTGCGCCGGAACACCGCGGTCCGGCGTAGCGCGGGGGACAGGACCGACGGGTAGAGGATCTCCGGCACGTCGTGGCCGAACTCACCAGCCGTGCCGCCGAGGTCGAGCACGCTCGCGGGCGGCAGGGTGGCGAAGCGGTCGAACAGCGCGTCCAGTTCCCTCTCGACCTCGCGGACCTCCTGGGCGGAGAACAACGTGGGCAGCGTGAGGAATCCTTCGTTCCACAGGGACTGGCACGCCTGCTCAGCGATCACCGGCATCGTCGGCCTCCTGCCACTCCCGGACCGCGGCCAGGTAAGCGTTTTCCTGGAGCCGCGCCAGCCGGTCCCACGAGTACCTGCGGGCGAACTCGCGCCCGCGCCTGCCCATCCGGTCCGCCCGGCTGGAATCTGTGGCGATCTCGGTGAGCGCCCGGCTCAGCGCGGCGGTGTCGAAAGCGGGGACCCGCACGCCGACTCCGTCCGGCACGACCTCGCGCAGGCACGGGATGTCGAAGGCCACCACCGGGCTCCCGGCCGCCGCGGCCTCGACCGCGACGATCCCGAACGTCTCGAACCGGGACGGGACCGCGACCACCGCCGCCGCCCCGAACAGCCGGTATTTGTCCACTCCGGACACCCAGCCGGGGAACCGCACCCGGTTGGCGACGCCCAGTTTCTCGGCCAGCGCGCGGAGTTCGCGCTCGTCGGGGCCGGTGCCCGCCAGCACCAGGTCGCCGGGCAGCCCGTCCGCCGCGGCGGCGAAGGCGGCCACCAGCAGGTCCAAGCCCTTCTGCGCGATCTCCAGCCTGCCGACGAACACCACGTCCGGCCCGCGCGGCACGGAGACCTCGAACGCGGCCGGGTCCACGCCGTTGCCCACGACGTCGACGCGCGCCGCGCGGTTCATGCCCCGCAACCGGTCCGCGATGCCGTCGGAGACGGCCACGAGCCGCCGGTGGACGCGCACACCCGCCCGCTCGACCAGGAAGAACGGCAGCTTGTACTGCCGAGACTTCTCCCTGGCGTTGAGCCACTGCACCAAACCGATCGTCGGCCTGCCGGTCCACAATGGAGCGCCCATGGTCGAGATCGGCGCGAAGAAGTCCTCCACCACCAAGTCCGCCGGATACCGCCGGGCCACGAACGGCAGCACCAAGGCGTAGCCCGCGATCCGCCCGAGATACGTGCGCCCGCTGCCCAGGCCGACGTGCTCGTAGCGCACGCCGTCCTCGACCCGGTCGACGCACCCCGGCCAGCGGGTGGTGAGCACGGTGATGTCGTGGCTGCCCGCGAGCCTGCGGTTCATCTCGTGCGTGCGCACCGCGCCGCCGCCGGACCCGGGCAGGGCCGGGTCCTCAAACCCGAGATGCAGCACCCGAAGCCGCTCGCCCGGTCGCGGCGCCCGCCGCCGCGCCGCCCGCACCCGCCACAGCGCGAACAGTCCGAAAAGGACAGCGACGGCAAGCCACCCGGGCGGCCACGATCGGCTCACCAGAAGCACCGGCGTCGCCACGGCCGCGGCCACGACCGGCCCGGTCGCCGCGAGCAGGGTCCACGACGGCAGCGGCGTCAGCCGCACGGCCAACAGCGCGGCGGCCACCGCGCCCACGCCGGTCCCCGCGGCCAGGCCGGGCACACCACCCAGCAGCCAGCCCGTCAGCAGACCGCAGACCAGCAGCCCGATCGCCGCGCCCAACACCGTCGCCGCGCGCCGGAAAGCGCTGTCGGCTTGGAGCGCGGTCACCAGGAGCGCGACCACGCCGTAGGCCAGCCCCGCGACCGCGGTGAACGGCAGCGACCGCCCCACGTCCGGCAGGTGGGCAGGGACCACCAGGCCCAGCACCGGGTCGGGCGCGGTGGCGAGCAGCACCGCGAGCGGCAGCCCCAGCCAGCCGTACGTCGCCGCCGTCTCCCGCAGCGCGCCCGCCCCGCCCGGCCGGGCCAGCCGGGGAAACACCACCACCGCCAACGCGGTCGCCACGAACAGCGGCGCGCGGCCCAGCGTCCCGGCGAGCTGGAAACCCGCCGTCGCGCCGCCCGCCCCGGCGAGCACCGGCGCGAGCACGATGTCGGTCGCGGTGAACACACCTAGCAGCGCCTGCGCGGTCGTCAGGCCCGCGGTCTCGGTCCACCGCGCGCGCTCGCGCAGCGTCGCGGGCGCCCAGGTCAGGTCCGCCCAGGCCCGGCGCCCGCCGGACACCGCGGCCAGCCCGCCGACGAACAACACGGCCGACCCGAGCAGGAACCCGCCCAGCGCTCCCGCCGCCCCCAGCCCGGCGGCGACCGCCATCGCGCCAGCGGCGACCCGGACCGCGACCTCGGCCACCCGCAGCCCGGCGAGCCGGGCGAACCGCTGCTCACCTTGCAGCCAGCCGACAGCGCAGCCGGACACCACGATCGCCGCCGCCGCTGCCGCGGTGGTCAGCGCCGCGGGCGGGGCGGCGTAGAGGGCGGTGACCCCGCCGAGTAGCGCGGCGGCGGGCACCGCGCCCACCACACTCAGGCTCAGCGCGTACGCCATCGCCGACCGCCGCTGCGCCGACCCGGGCGGGTGCGCCCGCACAGCCTTGGCCAGCGCCCACGGGACCGCGGCGGCCGCGGCCGTCCCGGCGAGCAGCAGCAGCGTCTGGCCCGCGGCGAACACCGCGAACTGCGCGCCGTCGAGCAGGTGGGCCAGCACCAGCCCATAGGCGTAGCTGACCAGGCTGACCACCAGCGTCGCCCCGGCCACCTGCGTGCCCGCGCGGGCGAGCGGGGTGTCGGCGACCGCCGTCACGCGGGTTCCGCCGCGGGCACCGCTGGCGTGCGCACCCCGGTCAGCAACTGCTCCTCACCGGCGAGCTCGATGCTCACCGGCTCCACGTTCCACCTGGCCAGCACCGCTTCCGCGTCGAGTTCGTCGCAGCCGTGCAGCAGCGCGCCGCCGAACTCGCCCGCCACCACGACCTGGTCGGTCAGCCGCCCGCGCGGCGGCGGCACGTCCCGGGGCACCCGGAACCGCACCGCGGTGGCCAGATCCGACCGCGCGCGGCGGCGGTTGGCCCTCGGCCCGGTCCGCCGCCCGATCTCCGCCGCGACCACGGCGGCGAGCAACTCGGCGCTGCGATCCCAGGTGAACGCCGCCGCCCACGCGCGGCAGTCGTCGGAGAAGCGGGCCGCGGTCTTGTCGTCGGATAGCCGGGTGATCGCCTCGATCATCGCCTCGGCGAGCCCGTCCTCGGCGGGCACGACCCACCCGGTGCGGTCGTGGCGGACCGAGTCGTCGATGCCCGCGGCGGCGATCGCCAGGCACGGCACGCCGAAGCGGGCGGCCTCCAGCACCGTGCAGCCCCAGCCCTCGCCCTGCGAGGTCGAGGTGGTCAGCCACGCCCGCTGGATCAGCTCGTCGCGCTGCGCGTCGCCCAGCCTGCCCCGGAAGCGCACCGAGCCGCGCAGGTCCAGCTCACCGGCGAGCAGTTCCAGCTTCCGCCGCTCCACACCGTCGCCGATGATCTCCACGCGCAGGTTCGGGACCTCGGCCAGGACCTTGGGCAGCGCGCGGAGCAGGCGGTCCACCCGCTTGTGCGCCACCAGGCGGCTGACCAGCACCACCGTCGGGTCCGGATCGCGCGGACCGGACCGGTGCGCCGGGGGCTCGTTGCCGTTGGGCACCACGAAGACCGGCCCGCGCATCCCGAGCCGGTTCCGCATGTCCCTGCGGGTGGACGGCGACACCGCGACGGTCGCGCGGTCGCCGTAGACCCGCCTGCTCATCGGGCCCTCCAGGAACCGCCCGACGACCGCCATCGGCTTGCCGAAGTGCACGCCGAACTGCTCCTGGTGCACGTGGTGCACGACCTGCACGACCGCGGCGGACGGCCGCATGAAGACCGGGGCGAAGAACGGGATGCCGTTCTGGCAGTCGACCACCGCGTCGAACAGCGAGCCGAAGCGCAGCATCGACGCGGCCGCCGCGGCGTAGACCGAGAACGTCCCGCCTCGGCGCAGGATCTGGATGCCGTCGATGACCTCGCGCTTGGCCGCGCCGGGCGGCCGCGAGGTCAGCCAGGTGACCTTGACCCCGGCCGCGACCCAGCGCTTGGCGATCTGGTGGGCGTACAACTCGGCGCCGCCCGCCTGCGGGTGCCGCACGTCGCGCCAGTTCAGCACCAGCACCGAGCGCCCGCGCAGCGCGTCCAGCCCGCTCACGCCCCAGCCGCCAGCAACTTGACCGCGGCCCGGAACGCGGGCAGGCCGTCGCGCAGCGGGCGGAAACTCGACCGGGCGTCGTCGGTCCAGGCCACCGGGAGTTCCACAACCGTGCCGCCCGCGGCGCGCACCCCGCGCAGCAGTTCGACGTCGAAAGCGAATCCGGTGACCTCGCAGGTCGACAGCGCGTGCTGCACGGCGGCCCGCTCGAAGAACTTGAACCCGCACTGAGTGTCGGACACGCCGGGCACCATCCGCGCGGTGAGCGCGCGAAACGCCGCGCCGCCGATCCGGCGGGTCAGGGGCTGCTTGCGCACAATCGCCGCGCCCGCCGCGTACCGGGAGCCGATGACCGCGGTCGCGCCGTTCTCCAGCAGCCGCACCGCGGCGCCGAGCGTGTCGATGGGCGTGGCCAGGTCGGCGTCCACGAAGCCGACGAACCGCGCCGAACTCGTCATCATCCCGCGCCGGACCGCGGCGCCCTTGCCCGCGATCGCGCAGCCGATGACCGTGATCGGCACCCGCGACTCGGCCATGACCGCGCGCGCGACCCGGGCGGTGGCGTCCGCGCTGCCGTTGTCCACGACCACGATTCGCGACGACCACGGCACGCTCGCGAGATATCGCGCGGTGGCCAGCAGGGATTCACGCAGCCGTCTCGCCTCGTTGAACGCCGGTATGACGACTTCGATGTCCACCGCGGAGCGCCGTGGCCGCCAAACCCGCGCGCGGTGTGGCTGAACGCGCGCCGGTACAGTGGACATGACGGGACTGCTGGCGTTGATCACTGCTTTCCCCCTGCGAGTGCCGCTCACGGTCGTAGAGCGTCAGCGACTCGACCTTATGACACTTCCGGGTGAACTCTAGAGACTCGGGGTAAATCTTCTGTTACCTACGGACGGCGTGTTGTCGCGCCGGAAAATGAGCCATCCTTCATTTGTTTGCCTGGTGGACATGATCCGCCGAAACGCATTGTGCGGTTGGCAAGATTATGGTCAAAACCTCGGCGCGGGTGGTCGAGGTCTGGTAGAGGCCGTGTCCGGCGCGTCGAGAGCGCTCCCCGGCGCTCGCGGGCGACACCCGCGAAACCGGAGGTGAGACGGTATGCGGCAAGATCGTTTTTCCCGTGCGGCCGCGAAATATGTCGGATGGTGAGCCAGGGTCGGGTCGCCGATTGTCATGGTCGGACGTATCCGCAGTGGTTCAATTCCGGTAAGTTGTGCCACCTTGACTTGTGGACTTCAGGAAAAGGATGGCGCCGTGGAAAGCAGACCCGACGAAGTCATGAGCGATATCGAGACTCTGATGTGGCAGGTCTACGGGTATGTCCGGGAACGCGGCGCTCCGGTTCACGAAGGCGGCGCCAGCGTCGCGCAGGCGCTGTATCTGCGGGAACTCGCCCGGACGTCGAAGTCCAGGGTTGTCGCCGAAATCGGCTTCAACGTCGGTTTCTCCAGCCTGGCATTCCTGGAAAGCGCACCGGAAACCCGGGTGGTGTCGTTCGAGTTGGACAACCGCCGTTCGGTCGAACTCGCCAAGGAGTTCATCGACGCGAACTACCCGGGCAGGCACGAGTTGGTGGTCGGAAACTCCGTCGAGACCCTGCCCCGCTATCTGAAGACAATGCGCGAAGCCGCGGACCTCGTGTTCATCGACGGCGGCCACGACTACGAGGTCGCCGCGGCCGACACCCGCAACGCGCGCCGCATCGCCGTCCCCGGCGCGATCGTCGTCACCGACGACCTGATCCCCTGGTACCCCTGGGGCGTCGGCCCGTACCAGGCCTGGCAGGAGGCGGTCGACCTCGGCCTCATCGAGCCGGTCGAGTACTACGTCGACGGCGTGGCCGTCGACGAGGTCAAGGAGCCGGGGGACCGAGCCTGGGGCGTCGGCCGCTTCCTCGGCGACCCCACAGTGTGATTTCACCGACCCATCCGCCGGAACGCACAGCTTGCGACCACAGCCTGATCGCACATTCCCACTGACGCGCGGCCCCCGTTCTGCGTCGAGCGCGCGCTACGGGCCGCCGCCGCGCAGGCCGCGCATCAGCATCAGCACCGAGTCACGGACCTCGGCGCGGCTCTGCTCCGGGTGGAACACCTGCCAGTCCAGCGCCACCACGAGCACCGTGCCGAACAACGCGGCCGACGCGGTCGGCACCGGCACGCCCTCGGGCAGCAGGCCCGCGTCGGCGAGCCGCCCCACCTGGGCGCGGATGATCGCGGTGACCTGCTCCCGCAGCAGCGCCAGCGTCTGCTGCCACTGCCCCGGCGTCCGCCACAGCTCGCTGACCAGCAGCTGCGCGAACGTCGGGTACTCGGCGAAGAACCCGAGCATCCCGTCCACCAGCGCGGCCAGCGTGTCCATCGTGTCGCCCGCGTCCTCGGCCGCGCGCAGCCGGTCGGCGAGCAGGTCGACCCCGTGCCGCAGCAGCGCGTCGATCAGGCCGTCCTTGCTGCCGAAGTTGTAGTACACCGTGCCCTTGGCGACCCCAGCCGCCGCGGCGATCTCGTCCACGGTGAGCCCCGCCATGCCGCGGGTGCCCGCGAGCCGCAGCGTCGCGTCGAACAACTTCTGCTTGGCGCCGCCGGACTTCGGGCTCCGAGGAGTCACAGGACCAGCTCCGGCTTCAGCCGGGCCGCGGTCCACACCCGCTGCCTGCGCGCCGCGACCGTCGACACCACGAGCCCCCCGATCAGGTAAGCGACCAGCACGCCGATGTCGACGCCCAGCCCCGAAAGCGACCCACCGTAGAGCAGATGCCGCAGACCGTCGACCACATAGCCCATCGGCAGCACCTGGTGCAGCGGGATCAGCGCGTCCGGGAGGGTCTGCCAGGGGAACGTGCCGCCCGCGCTGATGAGCTGGAGGATCAGCACGACCAGGGCGACGAACTTCCCGGCCGGGCCGAGGGCGGCGTTGAGCGCGTGCACGATCGCCACGAACGCCAGCGAGGTCAGCACCAGGAAGCCCAGCGTCGCCACCGGCCGCGCCGGATGGATGCCGATCAGCGTCGTCACCGCCGCGAACATCACCACGACCTGCGCGACCCCGAGCAGCGCCGGGGTCAGCCAGCCCGCGAGCGCGGTGCGCGCCGCCGGGTGCCCGGCGGCCAGAGCCCGCGCCGACAGCGGCCGCACCAGCAGGAACAGCACGAACGCGCCGATCCAGGCGGCCAGGCCGAGGAAGAACGGGGCCAGCCCGGCGCCGTAGCTGCCCGCGCTGTTCTCCCCGATGGTCCGCACCGCCACCGGGTCGCCGATGGTGCGGGCGGTGGCGTCGCGGGTCGCGTCGTCGGGGTGCGGGATCTGGTTGAGGCCCGACGTGAGCCCGTCGCGGAGCTGGACGCTGCCGTCGGCCAGCGTCTTCGTCCCCGCCGCCAGCTTGTCGGTTCCCTCGACGGCGGCGCGCTCGCCGTCGCGCACCTCGATCGCCCCGTCCCGCAGCCGAACCGTGCCCTCGGCCAGATCGCGGCCACCCTCGGCGGCCTTGGCGATGCCGTCGGTGAGCGCGGGCGTCGCCGCGGCCAGCGTGCTCGCGCCGTCCGCCACCTTCGCCGACCCATCGGCCAGGGCGCGCAACTGGGTCGCCGCGTCGCGCACGCGGGTGTTGGCCTGGTCGACCGGGGCCCGCAGGGTGCCCAATTCGCTCTGGATCGCGGTGATCTGGTCCTCGGGCACACCCGCCGCGCGTAGCCGAACGGCGACCTGCTCGGCCACGCCGTCGAGCCGGTCGACCAGACCCTGCGCCGCGCCCGCCACCTCTTCACCGGTCTTGGCCACCCGCTCGTTGCCGGTGGCGACCTGCCGCGCGCCATCGGCCAGCGCCGCGGTCTGCCCGGGAAGGTTCGCGGTCTTCTCCCGCAGCGTGCCGAGCCCGGTGGACAGCTCGCCCGCGCCGGTCGCCGCCGTCGCGGCGCCATCGGCGAGCCGGGTCGCGCCGTCGAGCAGCCTGCGCTGGCCACCCGCGAGTTCGGCCGCGCCCGCGTTCGCCTGGCCCGCGCCGTCCGCGAGCCGGGTCGCGCCGTCCGCGGCCTGGCGGGTGCGCTCGTAGACGGTGCCGAAGCCGACCAGGAACCTCTCCGCGGCCTCGGCGCCCACCTCCGCCGCGACCGCCTTGCGGACCTCGCTGACCACCCGGTCGGCGATGGTGCCGACCAGGTAGTTGTTCGCGTCGTTGGTGGTCACGGTGATGAATCCCTGGCGCGGGGCGAACTCCCCGCTGGAGGCCAGGGCCGAGGAGAAGTCCTCGGGCAGCGTCATTGAGAAGGTGTAGCGGCCGTCCCGCACGCCAGCCTCGGCCTCGGCGGCGTCGACCTCGTGCCAGTCGAACGCCCCGGAGTCCCGCAGATTGCCCGCGACCTTGCGGCCCGCGTCGAGCCGGGTTCCGTCCGCTGTGGTGACGCCGGTGTCGGCCACGACCAGCGCCGCTGGAATCCGGTCGAGCCGGTCGTAGGGGTCGGCGTTGGCGTAGAGGTACATCGACCCGTAGAGCAGCGGCACCAGGACCAAGGCCAGCACCGCGAGTTTGGGCATCGTGCCGGAGCTGATCCGGCGGAACTCGTTGCGCGCCAGGCGCAGGACGCTCATCGGGCCACCGTGCCCGCAAGGTTGCTCATGTCAGTTCTCCAACGGAAGCAGGGTCGCCAGCGGGGCGGGCTGGTCCGACTCGCCGAGCCGGGCCGGGGTCAGCGGGAGCCGGTGGGCCGCCGCGGCGCCGCACAGCACGACGACGGCGCGGCCCGCCTCGGCCTGGGCGAGCGCGGTCGGCCACCAGTCCCCGGGATCGCCGCTGTGCCGGTCGGGGGTGTCGAGCACCAGCAGCGCCACGCCGGGCCGCGCGGCGGCGAGCCCGGTCAGCAGGGCGACCCGGGCGGCGGCGGGCACCGTCTCGAACCGGACGTCCGGGCTCAGCCCGTGCGTCTCCAGCACCCGGTCGACGGCGGCGCGCCGGGGCCGCGCGCCCGCCAGCGCCAGTTCCTCGGCCACCACGTCGGCGGTCCGCAGGTTCGGCTCGGGCGCGGTCACCGCGGGGGAGTCGACCAGGACCGCGTGCGCGCGCAGCGTCGCCGCGTCCGGGCTGACCGACCCGGACGACGGCGAGATCCGGCCGGTCAGCGCCAGTCCGAAGGCAGTGTGCCCGTCGTTCGGCTCACCCGCGACGACCGCCAGCTCACCCGAGCCCACCCGCAGCGACGTCGCGGCCAAGAGGGGACCGTGCGCGCCCATGACCGCCACCCGGTCCGCGTGAACCTCCATGCGCCACCTCCTTTGTACTGACCGGTCAGTACAAAGGCTGCGCCTGATGAGCGCCGCACGCAACCGGTCACGGAGTGATCTCCGTGACCCGATGGAGGGAACTGCCCGGCGGTCACCGCCATCAGAGGCCCGTGAACAGACAGGTGAAACTGTTGGCCGCCGGACTCGTGTGCGCGTTGCTTCCCTACGTCTTCTTCCTCGGCATCTCCCAGACCGTGGTCGTCAACGGCCAGGTCACCGTGGACAACCGCCTCAACATCGGCGGCGTCATCGCGGGCGTGGCGGCGATCTCGATCGGGTGGGCCATGGCCATGAAATGGGAGACCGAGGCCGACCGGGCGACACACTGGCGGATCGCCGCCGCCGTCGTCGCCGCGCTGGGCGCGCTACAGGCGCTGATCAGCGCGGACCTGCTCTAGGCCCTGGCTCGACAGGATCTAAACGGCGGCTCAGCGCAGGGCGCCCGCCGGGCGGATCTCCCAGACCGTCCACAGCGGCCGGTAACCCTGCCGCGCCCAGAACACCGGCGACAGCGGGTTCGGCGGGTTGTAGTAGAGAAACGAGCCCGCCGGGCCCGCCAGCTCGGCGTGCACGACGTCCATCAGCGCCCGCCCGACGCCGGTGCCGCGCGCCGACGGCGCCACCGACAGGCAGTTCACATATCCCCAGCGGCCGTGCCGCACCCGGGTCTCGGCCCACGACCCGGGCGTCGAGTCGGTGTGCCAGCCCTCCGCGTGGCCGACGACCTCGCCGTCCCGCTCGGCCAGCCACACCGGGTCGCCCTGCTCCAGGTGCCGCAGCAGCGCGTCGCGCTTGATGTCCGCTGCCCCGGCCCGCAGGATCGCGCCGCCGACTTGGGAGGAGTACTCGACCTCGGCCATCGCCGAGGCCACCAGCTCGTCCAGGTCCGCCAGGCCCGCCGCCCGCACCCGGACGCCCGCGGCCGGGCGGTCCGGCCGATCAGCGGGCAGCGGTGGCCGCACGGCCAGCACCGACAGCGGCACCATGCCGTGCGCCAGCAGCGCCGCGGTGGCCTCGGTGTCGCGGCTGGGCCAGTTGACCACGCAGGCGGAGTCCCGCGCGGGGAAGACCCGGGCCAGCACCGTGGGCCAGCGCCGCAGCAGCGCGTCCATGCCCGCGCCGCCCGCCGCGCCGAGCAGCGGGTGCAGCTCCCACACCTCCGTCGCCGACCACAGCGTCTGCGGGGTCCCCGGAGCCAGCGCCGTGCGGGTGAGCACGCCCGCGACCCGGTCGCCGCCGGGCAGGTCGGCGGTCAGCAGGTCGCCGGGCGGCGGCTCCACCGCGGCGGGCAGCAGCGGGTCGAGCCCGGCGAACCGGGCCGTCTGCGCCCGCAGCAGCCCGGCGGTCACCGGCGGCAGCGGAAGATCGCGGTCCCGGGGAACAGCGCGCCGCGCAGCGGGCTCCACTGGCCCCACTCCTGGGTGTGCCCCTCCGGCCACTCCGGCTCGACCAGGTCGAACAGCTCGAAGCCAGCCGCGCTCAGCGCCCGCACGTAGTCGCCCAGCGTGCGGTGGTGCTCGACGTAGGTCGGCGTGCCCGCCGCGTCCACCTCGACGTACGGGGTCCGGTCGAAATAGGACGAGGTCACCCGCAGCCCGTCCGGGCCCGGGTCGTCCGGGAAGATCCACCGCATCGGGTGGGTGACGGCGAACGTCCACGTCCCGCCCGGCCGCAGCACCCGCGCCACCTCCCGGAACACCGCGCCGACGTCGGCGACGAAGGGCACCGCGCCGAACGCCGAGCAGGCCAGGTCGAACGACCCGGCCGCGAACGGCAGCCGCTCGGCGTTGGCCCGCACCAGCGGCACCGCCACCCCGGTCGCCAGGTTGGCCGCGGCCGCGTAGCGCAGCATGCCGGTCGACAGGTCGAGCCCGACCACCCGCGCGCCGCGCTCGGCCAGCCACCGCGCGCACGGCGCCGACCCGCAGCCGACCTCCAGGACCTCCCGGCCCGCGACGTCGCCGAGCAGGCGGGCGTCCTCCTCGCGCAGCCGCTCCGGGCACCACACGAAGTCGCTCACGCCGAGGAAGTCGCCGTGCTCGGCGTGGTAGTCGTCCGCGTCGGCGTCCCACCAGGCGATGTTCGCCGCGACGGACTCCCTCGACCCCACCTCGACCCGCGCCACCGCCGTGGTTCCGAGAGTCTTCTCCGCACTGGTGCTGCTCGACACGCCGCCATCCTGTCAGCCGGGCCGGTGCGGCGGCAGCACGAGGTACCCCCGGGTTTGCCCGGCTCTCGCGGGGCCGCGTAGGATACATCCGCGCAGTGGTATCGCGCCGACCTGGGTTTCTGACCGCTGGGAATCGCCACAGGTCGCGCGGCGTTGGCGGTGTCTGGGTTTCCTGTTCTTCTGGGTGTCCGTCGGCGAGAAGATCCTGCCGCGCCCAGAACTGGATAAGCCCAACGACCCCAATCCGTACCGGAGCCACCTACCTAATGTCCACCGACACCACCATTGTCCCGGCTGCGTCCGCGCCGAAGCAGCAGGTCGCCATCAACGACATCGGGACGGAGGAGGAGTTCTTCGCCGCGATCGACGCGACGATCAAGTACTTCAACGACGGCGACATCGTTGAGGGCACGATCGTCAAGGTCGACCGGGACGAGGTCCTGCTCGACATCGGCTACAAGACCGAGGGCGTCATCCCCTCGCGCGAGTTGTCGATCAAGCATGATGTCGACCCCGCCGATGTCGTCAAGGTCGGCGACGAGGTCGAGGCCCTCGTTCTCCAGAAGGAGGACAAGGAGGGCCGCCTGATCCTGTCCAAGAAGCGCGCTCAGTACGAGCGGGCCTGGGGCACGATCGAGGCGCTCAAGGAGTCGGACGAGCCGGTCAAGGGCACGGTCATCGAGGTCGTCAAGGGCGGTCTCATCCTCGACATCGGTCTGCGCGGCTTCCTCCCCGCGTCCCTCGTGGAGATGCGCCGCGTGCGCGACCTGCAGCCGTACGTGGGCCGCGAGCTTGAGGCGAAGATCATCGAGCTGGACAAGAACCGCAACAACGTGGTGCTTTCCCGGCGCGCGTGGCTGGAGCAGACCCAGTCCGAGGTCCGCAGCGAGTTCCTCAACCAGCTCCAGAAGGGGCAGGTCCGCAAGGGCGTCGTCTCCTCGATCGTCAACTTCGGCGCCTTCGTCGACCTGGGCGGCGTGGACGGCCTCGTGCACGTCTCCGAGCTGTCCTGGAAGCACATCGACCACCCGTCCGAGGTTGTCGAGGTCGGCCAAGAGGTCACCGTCGAGGTCCTCGACGTCGACATGGAGCGCGAGCGCGTGTCGCTCTCGCTCAAGGCGACGCAGGAAGACCCGTGGCGCCAGTTCGCCCGCACCCACGCGATCGGCCAGATCGTGCCGGGCAAGGTCACCAAGCTGGTTCCGTTCGGCGCGTTCGTCCGGGTGGACGAGGGCATCGAGGGCCTGGTCCACATCTCCGAGCTGGCCGAGCGCCACGTGGAGATCCCGGAGCAGGTCGTGCAGGTCGGCAACGACGTCATGGTCAAGGTCATCGACATCGACCTGGAGCGTCGCCGGATCTCGCTGTCGCTGAAGCAGGCCAACGAGGGCTTCACCCCCGACACCGAGTTCGACCCGACCCAGTACGGCATGGCCGCCGAGTACGACGCCGAGGGGAACTACATCTACCCCGAGGGCTTCGACCCGGACACCCAGGAGTGGCAGGACGGCTTCGAGAAGCAGCGCGAGGAGTGGGAGCGCCAGTACGCCGAGGCGCACACCCGCTACGAGCAGCACATGAAGCAGATCGTCAAGGCCGCGGAGGCGGACGCCGCCGCCGAGGCCGAGGGCGCTGTCCCGGGTGCGACCACCGGCGCCGGTGGCGAGCAGAGCTACTCCTCCGCCGGAGCCGAGAAGCCCGCCCAGAGCGGCGGCACCCTCGCCAGCGACGAGCAGCTCGCCGCGCTCCGCGAGAAGCTGTCGGGCGGCGTGTGATTTAGCCCCAGCGAGAACATCCGAAGGCCCCGCACTCCGGTGCGGGGCCTTCGGCCTGTCCAGGGCTCGGCTTCGCGAATGTCTTGGGGCACTTCCTGGGTGGTGCCCCCAATCGTCCAGTCGGACGCCGGTCGCGCGGTTGCGGCCGGGCCTAGGGGGATGCGACAGCGCCGAGTTCGGTGATTCGTCGCGCTTCTGCCCTGACTTGGGCGTCGACTTCCTCTCGGGTCATGTCCGTGTACTTCAGCATGTCGTAGACATCGTCCAGTTGAGCGAGATGTTCAGCGAGCTCAAGCCCGGTGTGACCGAAGGTGTTGTGCGTCCATGCCGCCAAATACCTGGGCGTGATCGAGTCGCGCAGAACTTGCGAGGCCATGGCTATCAGCCCGGCTGTGCCCGCGGCGGCGGTGCTCCTCGCGTGGTAGGGAAGCCCAACCTCGTGCAAGGCTGGTTCCAGCAGGTCGGGGACCTCGTCCTCAGCATGCCGAATCGAGGCGGCAGCCAGCATCCGCAGCGCTGAGCCATCGAATCCGGCCACCAGCAGATCGCACGCCGCGTAGACGATGTCAGCCGCGCCGCGCTGATCGACGTACCACAGAGCGACAACCTCGCGCGCGTTCGACAGCGCGGTTTGCGTGTTCACGGCCCCATGTTGCATCGCGTGCGAGGGCATGTCAGCCCGTTTACGTCGGGCGTTCTGGTCCCGCCGACGCCTTCGGGCGACAGCACGGGAACGAGTCAGGGGCGCGCAAGGACACACTGATGCTGGGCGCGTCCCGTGGACACGGCCCAGTAAGAAACGCTCGGTGACAGCCGTAAAGCGCTGTGGTCAGCTCGCGGTGGCGACGCGGCGGACCGTCGGGGCCCACGCGCGTTCGGCCGCGGCGGCGGCGGCGCGCCTGCGCAGCCCCGCGAGGCTGTGCCGGGCGGGCACCAGGATGGCGGACCACCAGGTTCGGCGGTACTCGGCGAGCGCGTCGGCCACCGGCCGATGCTCGATGCAGTGCACCAGGCCCGGCGAACCGAGCCGGTGCCTTCCCTGGTGCCGAATGTCGTGCATCGATTCCTCCGCTTGGGTGGTTGGCTGGCGACACCGTAGCCACTAAAGGCGAGAAACCCGGGGAACGTCGCGGCGTGTCATCACCCACAAGAGGTAACTGTTCGGTCGCGATCGGACGATGGCTGGAAGAATGCCGATCATGTTGCGCATCGGCCTCACGGGCGGGATCGGGTCGGGAAAGTCCACAGTGGCCACACGGCTGGCCGAGCACGGCGCGCTGGTCATCGACGCCGACGTGATCGCCCGGCAGGTCGTGGAGCCCGGCACCGAGGGACTGGCCGAGCTGGTCGAGGCGTTCGGCGTGGGCATTCTCGCCGACCGGGCGCTGGACCGGGCCAAGCTCGCCGCGATCGCCTTCTCCGACGAGGCTTCCCGGCTGCGGCTCAACTCGATCGTGCACCCCCGGGTCGCCGCCCGGACCGCGGAACTGCTGGCCGAGGCGCCCGAGGACGCGGTGGTGGTGCACGACGTGCCGCTGCTGGTGGAGAACAGGATGGCCGCGCTCTACCACCTGGTGATCGTGGTCGACGCGCCCGTGGAGACCCGGGTCCACCGGCTGGTGCACTCCCGCGGTCTGGCTGAGGACGATGCCCGCGCCCGGATCGCCGCGCAGGCCACCGACGAGCAGCGCCGCGCCGTGGCCGATGTCTGGCTGGACAACAGCGGCCCGCGCGACCAGGTGCAGGCCGCGGTCGACACGCTCTGGGCCGATCGACTCGTCCGGTTCGAGTCCAACGTCCGCCTGCACCGGCACGTCGACCGCGGCGCGCCCCGCATCGTCGCGCCCGACCCGACCTGGCCCGCGCAGGCCGAGCGGATTCTCGCCCGGCTGCGGCTGGTCACCGGCGACAAGGTGCTGCGCATCGACCACGTCGGCTCGACGGCGGTCCCGTGGCTGGCCGCCAAGGACGTCCTCGACTTCCAGATCGTGGTCCCGGCCCTGGACTTCTCCCTCGACGGACCGCTCGCCGCGGCGGGTTTCCCCCGCCTGCCCGGTTTCGACGAGGACACCCCGCACCCGCCGGACATCAAGCCGCACCCCAAGCGCACCCACGTCAGCGCCGACCCGGGGCGGTGGGCCAACGTCCACATCCGTCAGCAGGACTCGCCGTTCGCCCGGCTCACCCTGCTGTTCCGGGACTGGCTGCGCGGCGATTCGGTCGCCCGGCAGGAGTACGAGCGGGTCAAGCGCGGGCTCGCGGGGGACTTCGCGAACATCCCCGAGTACGGCACGGCCAAGGAGCCGTGGTTCGCGGGCGCCGTCCCGCGCGCCGAGCAGTGGGCGGCGGGAACCGGCTGGCGGCTCTAGTAGGGCGGCCAGACCTCGAAGATGTGCTTGAAGGCCAGCCACGACGACAGGTCGTGCCGGAACCGGCTGAGTTCTTCGAGGGTCTTGTGCACCGTGGACAGCGCGAGGTCGGCGTCGCCGACGCGCAGCACCTGGCCCGCGACGGCGGCGGCGAACTCCTCGGACCGCACGATCCGCGCGGCGGCCCCGCCCGGCGCGGCCAGCCCGAGCAGCAGGTCGGTCGTGCGCCAGTAGCGGCCGTCCCGCATCACCCGGGCGGCGCTGAGCACGCTCGGGCCGCCCCGGGCGTGCCGAGAGCGCGGCTTCTGCTGGGTGAGCCGCAGGTTGAGGTGCGGCAACAGCCAGGTGACCTCGGAGTCGTAGAACGGGTCCTCCGGCGTGGGGCACTCCATGCGGAGACCCCAGCGTTCCACCTGGCAAACGCGGAGCGTCCGGGTCATCCCGGAGGAGAAGCTGCGTACCGCGGCGACCGTGTCGACAATGTCGACCAGCTGCGGCGTTATGACCGTGCCCACGGGGCTGAGGGTAGTCGCGGACGTGCTCTCAGTGATCACCAGAGCTGATTCGTTATGTCACGAGTCGTCACCGCGAAGGTATCTTTCAGGTGAATATAGTCACCTTCGCGAGTCCTCGGGTTGAGTTGATCCCGCACATTCCGCTAACGAATCAGCCACGGAGCCGGGATTCCGAGACCCGCCAGCCACTGGTCGACGTCGTAGCCCGCGCGCGCGATCCCGTCTACCGCGCGGTGCGCGCGCTCCATCGCCCGCAGCGTCGCGCCGAAGTCGATCAGCCCGGCCCGGAACGCGGCCAGCAACTCGTCGGAGTCCTCGACCCGCAGGTCGCGGCCGGTGCGCACGAGCACGTCGAGGTAGAGGTCGACGGTGCGCCACACCGGGCCGTCGGTCACGTCCACGACGTCGACATAGAAATCGTGGCCGAGGTCGACGCCCGGCCGCCCACGCCACTTGGACACCCGCAGCCCCTGCTCGGGCAGCAGCAGCGACTCGAAGTAGGCGATCCGCTGGTGGCCCTTGACCGGCCGGGCCATGTAGAGCCCGTGCTCGGTCTCCCGGTACCGGTCGACCTTGCGCACGTACCCCTTCGGGTCCGTGTTGGTCATCGCGGCGACGTCGAACACCTCCACCTTGGGCGAGTGCACCTCGTGGTGGGTGTCGTCGCGGCGGGCGGTCGGGACGGGTACCGGGAAGTTCGCGGCCATGCCGACATCGTGCCCACTCACCCCGACCTGAGCCCAGCCTTTGTGGCGTGTTTTCGTCAACTGAACGGGTGAATCCCGCTAGGCTCCGGCGCCGACCCGGCGCGTCTGCCGTGGCCGGTTGTCCGGACCTTCTGGACAGTCGCGGTCGGACACCCCGGCCTGGACCGGCAGGCGCGTTGTCCCCACGGCCGCGGATGTGTGACTGCTGAGATGTTCGGAATACTGCGCCCCTGCCGCCACCGCCTGCGCGCCGACCTGGCGACGACGTGGTTGGCGCACCTGTGTGGGCTGTGCCTCGCGCTGCGCGACGACCACGGCCAGTTCGCCAGGACGGTGACCAACTACGACGGCCTGGCGATCTCGGCGCTGGTCGAGGCCCAGACCCCGGTCGCGGACCGGCGGACGGCTGGCCCGTGCGCGCTGCGCGGGCTGCGGTCCGCCTCGGTCGCCGACGGCGCGGGCGCGCGCCTGGCCGCGGCGGTCTCGCTGGTGCTGGCCTCAGCCAAGGTGGGCGACCACGTCGAGGACGGCGACGGCGTCTTCGGCAGGCGCCCGGTCGCGGGCGCGGCCCGGCGGGTCGCCACCCGGTGGGCCCGCCAGGGCGCGGCCTCCGGCGACCGGGTCGGCTTCGCCACCGCGGTCCTGCTCGACGCGGTCGGCAGGCAGGGCGAGGTGGAGGCCGCGGTCCGGACCGGGATGTCGGTGCTCACCGCGACCGAGCCGACCGAGACGGCGACCGCGGCGGCGTTCGCCCACACGGCCACGCTCGCGGGCCTGCCCGGCAACGAGGCCCCGCTGCGCGAGGCGGGACGGCTGTTCGGGCGGGTCGCGCACCTGCTGGACGCGGTCGAGGACCTCGCCGAGGACGCCGCGACCGGCGCGTGGAACCCGCTCGCGGCCACCGGGACGTCGCTGGCCGAGGCCCGGCGGCTCTGCGACGACGCGGTCATGGGCGTCCGCTTGGCGCTGACCGAGGCGAGGTTCCACGACGGCGCGCTGGTCCACGCGCTCCTGGTCCACGAGCTTGGGGCGGCCGTGCACCGCACTTTCCGGGCGCACGGTCAGCAGCCCCCGCCGCCCGGCTGGCAGCGCCCCGCGCCGCCGCACCCGCCGGGAAGCCAGCCGCCGCAGCCTCATCCGCACGGCCACCCGCAGGGCTATCCGCAGCAGGGGTACCCGCCGCACCAGGGACCGGGTTACCCGCCGCCCGGTTATCCGCCCGGCAACCCGCCGCCGGGTTACCAGCCACCCGGTAATCAGCCCCCCGGTCCGCCTCCGCCGCACGACCACGGCGGACGCGGCGGCGATGGGCCGCACAAGCCATCGGGCTGTCTGTGCTACCGCTGGCCCAAGCTCACCACGCCGCCCACGAAGCGCAACATCATCCTCGGCTGCTTCGCGTGCCTCTACGAGTGCGGCACCTGCCAGGTGTGCTGCCGCGATCCGTATCCGGGCGCGTGGAGCGGGAAACCGCGCAGCTCCTGGGACTGCGACTGCGGTGACTGCGGGTGTTGCGACTGCGGCTGCTGACCGCGCCCACCAGCCCGATCGGAATTGTCGGTGGGCGGGCGTAGCCTCGTTGTCGTGGCCTTCCCGACCGAGCACCCAGTACTGGCGCACTCCGAGCACCGACCCGTCAGCGACATCCCGCGCGCCGACGTGAAGTTCCGCATGGTCGCGGACTACCAGCCCGCGGGCGACCAGCCCGCGGCGATCGATGAGCTGGAGAAGCGCATTCGCGCTGGCGAGCAGGACGTCGTGCTGCTCGGCGCCACCGGCACGGGCAAGTCGGCGACCACGGCCTGGCTGATCGAGCGCGTGCAGCGCCCGACACTGGTGATGGCGCCGAACAAGACGCTGGCCGCGCAGCTGGCCAACGAGCTGCGGGACTTCTTCCCGGACAACGCGGTCGAGTACTTTGTCAGCTACTACGACTACTACCAGCCCGAGGCGTACATCCCGCAGACGGACACCTACATCGAGAAGGATTCCTCGATCAACGACGACGTCGAGCGGCTGCGGCACTCGGCGACGATGAGCCTGCTGTCGCGGCGGGACGTGATCGTGGTGGCCTCGGTGTCGTGCATCTACGGCCTGGGCACGCCGCAGTCCTATCTCGACCGGTCGGTGGGGCTCAAGGTCGGCGCCGAGGTCGACCGCGACCTGTTCCTGCGCGCGCTGGTCGACGTGCAGTACACCCGCAACGACATCGCGTTCGCCCGCGGCACTTTCCGGGTGCGCGGCGACACGGTGGAGATCATCCCGGCGTACGAGGAGCTGGCCATCCGGGTCGAGTTCTTCGGCGACGAGATCGACAAGCTGTACTACCTGCACCCGCTCACCGGCGAGATCGTCCGCGAGTGCGACGAGCTGCGCATCTTCCCGGCCACCCACTACGTCGCGGGCCCCGAGCGGATGGAGCGCGCGATCGCGGCCATCGAGGCGGAGCTGGAGGAGCGGCTGGCCACCCTGGAGCGGCAGGGCAAGCTGCTGGAGGCGCAGCGGCTGCGCATGCGCACCAGCTACGACATCGAGATGATGCGCCAGGTCGGGTTCTGCTCGGGCATCGAGAACTACTCCCGGCACATCGACGGCCGCGGCGCGGGCACCGCGCCCGCCACCCTGATCGACTACTTCCCCGACGACTTCCTGCTGGTCATCGATGAGTCGCACGTGACGGTGCCGCAGATCGGCGGCATGTACGAGGGCGACATGTCCCGCAAGCGCAACCTGGTCGAGCACGGGTTCCGGCTGCCCAGCGCGGTCGACAACCGGCCGCTGACCTGGGAGGAGTTCACTCAGCGCATCGGGCAGACGGTGTACCTGTCGGCGACGCCGGGCCCGTACGAGATGGGTCAGGCGGGCGGCGAGTTCGTGGAGCAGGTCATCCGCCCGACCGGCCTGATCGACCCGGAGGTCGTCATCAAGCCGACCGAGGGCCAGATCGATGACCTGGTCCACGAGATCCGGGTGCGCGCGGAGAAGGACGAGCGGGTCCTGGTGACCACGCTGACCAAGAAGATGGCCGAGGACCTGACGGACTACCTGCTGGAGCTGGGCATCCGGGTCCGCTACCTGCACTCCGAGGTCGACACCCTGCGCCGCGTCGAGCTGCTGCGCCAGCTCCGGCTCGGCGAGTTCGACGTGCTGATCGGCATCAACCTGCTGCGCGAGGGCCTCGACCTGCCCGAGGTGTCCCTGGTGGCGATCCTCGACGCGGACAAGGAAGGCTTCCTGCGCAGCGGCACCTCGCTGATCCAGACCATCGGCCGCGCCGCCCGCAACGTCTCCGGCCAGGTCCACATGTACGCCGACAAGATCACCGACTCGATGCGGCACGCCATCGATGAGACCAACCGCAGGCGCGCGAAGCAGATCGCCTACAACACCGAGCGCGGCCTGGACCCCCAGCCGCTGCGCAAGAAGATCGCCGACATCCTCGACCGCGTCTTCACCGAGGCCGAGGACGACAACGCCTCCGTCCCGGTCGGCGGCTCCGGCCGCAACACCTCCCGAGGCAAACGCGCGGCGGGGGAGCCGGGCAACGCCCGCAGCGCGGGCATCGTCGGCGACAAGGACGTCAAGTCCATGCCCCGCGCCGAACTGGCCGACCTGGTCCAGCAGCTGACCGACCAGATGATGAACGCCGCCCGCGACCTCCAGTTCGAGCTCGCCGCCCGCCTCCGCGACGAGATCCACGACCTCAAGCGCGAACTCCGCGGCATGGACGCGGCGGGCATCCGCTGACCACCGAGCCTGCGGTGTGAAGCAGGCGGACGGTGTTCTTATGTGGTCGTCAAGCCGCGGCCGGGGCGGGAGTGGCTTCGGGGTGTCGGTGGTTGGTCTTGGTCATCGCCGACGCCACCCGATCATTGCCGCACACACCGCAGCCAGTCGACGTCGGTGGAGCGGGAGGCGTTGCTGGCGGGCAGCCACGACGACCTGATCGAGCCTGCGAACCGGGCCCTCGACGCATGCGAGTACCTCAAGTACGCGATCTTCAGCCGATCTGCTGGGAGTCGGGTGTTCTCTTGGGGCTGCGACCAGCGTCGCGCCTTGATCGGCGTTGCCTCAGGCTCGGCGGCCCGTGCCCGCCCAGCGCACCTTGGCGCGACCGCAATTCCGCGTGTGTGGAATTATTCCGCCAAACACCGGCGAACAGCGGCATGATCATGCCAATCTGGACCAGTCGACGCCCGCGGGCGGGCGTCAAGTGCGAAGTCGAGATGACTGGACGAGGGGTGGGAATGCCTGGGTTCGAGGTTCACCTGGAGCAGCTGCGGCGGGCCAGTGGGCACATCGCGGTCGCGGCGGAGAAGGCGGACACCGCGATGGTCGGGACGGGTGAGGCGGAAGTGCCCGCCGGGGAGCCGCGGTTGTTCGACGTGGGGGACTGGATCACCGGCGGTGGTTCGGCGCACGCGTTCGGGGACAACCTGGGGTTCGACGGCATCGCGTGGGCCTACCAGCAGCACGTCGGCGCCGTGCGTGACCAGCTGAGGCGGCTGAACGAGAGCGCGTCCGCGACGAGTGGCGCGCTCGCCGCCGTGGTCAAGACCTATGAGAGCGCCGACCTCCGAGACGACTGACGGGCGGGGACACAGTGGGAATTTTGGACGACTTGCTGGCGGATCAGGAGCGGGAGGCGTTGCTGGAGGGCATCCACGACGACCTGATCGAGCCTGCGAACCGGGCCCTCGACGCGTGTGAGTACCTCAAGTACGCGCACATCACCGGCCCGGGGACATACGGGGAACTGATCGATGAGCGCAAGCCCCAGGTAGCCGCGGTGTTCCGGCTTTTCTCGGAAACCGACATCGCCGGGCTGCAAGACCTCATCGACCAACTGGACCGGACCTGGCGGGAACTCGACCAGGGCGCCCGGGTCGAGTTGGACGAGGCGCGGCGGCTGCTCACCGACTGGAACGGGGCCGCGGCCGACGAGACCAAGTACTACCTCTCGCGGTTGATCGAGGCGTTCGACCTCAGCGTGACCAACATCAGCGAGGTGGAGGGCGGTGTCGTCGCGGCACGGGAACTGATCGCGACCGCCCGCAACGACCTGACCGCCCTGGCCGAGTCCTTTCACGATGCGGCCAAGCAATACCACGAGAGCCAGAACCCAGCGGACGACAACCTCTTGGGCCGGGTGCTGGTCACCGCGTTCGCCGGAGCCATCACTGGGTTGCTCACCGCCGGGGTCGGGGCTGGGGCTGGGGTCGCCGGAGCCGCCACGATCTCCCACGGCGCCGCGGCGGCGGGCTCGGCGGCGGGGGCGGCGATCGCCACGGGCCTGGAAGCGTCGGTGACCGGCTCGGTCTCGGGCGGGGACCCGCTGGAGATCCTGGAGTCGTTTTTCACCGAGGCGGACAAGCTCAAGACCGGCGCCCGCGACGCCGCCGACGAGCTGACCCGGGAGATCGAGCGCTACAGCGGCTCCTTGCCGGTGATCCCCGCGCCGCCGGACGTCAGCCCGGGGCCCGCGTTCGACCCCGACCTGTTCCGCACCGACAGCCTCACCGCGGGTCTGGAGGAATCGGTGCGTCGCGCCCAAGTGGACATTCCGCGGCGGGAAGTCGTTGGCACGCAAGACAGCCAAGCCCAGCGTGGTTCGGGGACGGTCGCCGACCGCCTCGACCCCGCCGAACCGGCCGACGATCCCGAGGACACCGCCGAGATCGACGGCCCGGATAACGACAGCGCGGTGGCCGACAAGGCTGAGCGGTCGGAGGTGGTCGGTTGACCCACGGCGGCCGGGGTTGCCTCAGGCCGAGCGCCAGGCGGCGAGGTGGGCGTGCGTCTCACGCAAGGCTTCGTGTGAAGACCGATAAGCGGCGTACAGGGTTTCCAGACGGTCGGCGTCGGGGGAGGGGCGGAAGACGCGCTCGGCGGTGACCGTCGCCGCTGCCGCTGTCTCCACATCCGAATAGATCCCGGCGGCAACCGCGCCCACCAGGGCCGCGCCCAGAGCGGCGCTGTCACGCACGCGCAGTCGCTCGACCGGACGGCGCAGGATGTCCGCGTGGATCTGGGTCCACAGGTCGCTTCTGGCGCCGCCGCCGGAGAAGGCGACCAATGGCAGCGGCACCCCGCACGCCCGCTCGACGCCCTCCAACACGTGCCGGGCGGACATGGCCACGCCCGTCAGGACCGCGCGGGACAGGTCCGCCCGCGTGGTCGCCGTGTCGAGGCCGAAGAAGCTTCCGCGCACATCGGGGTCCCACAGCGGCGCCCGCTCACCCTGAAGGTGTGGGGTGAACACGACTCCCGGCGCGCCCTCGGCCGCCGAGGCGAACACGTCGGCGACGCTCAGCCCGGTCACGCGGCTCCACCAGCGCACCGCGTCGCCCGCGGCCTGGGTCGGTCCCGCGTGGACGGTGAGCCCGTGGCGGGGCGGGAAGCTGACGATTCCGGGCTCCCCAACCGATTCCCGCGACGCGCCCGCCACGACGAGCGAGGTCCCGCAGGACACCATGGCGCGGCCCGGCTCGGTGGTGCGGGTGCCGAAGACGGCACCGAAGGCGTCCATCGTGCCCACGACCACGCTCGCCGGGGCGAGTCCGAGTCCGCGGCCGCCCCGAGCGGCGCCTCCGGCTCCATGATCTCCGGCAGCCGCTCCGCCAGCCCGTCCACGAGCCCGACGGCTTCCGGGAGATAGCCCGACGCCCCGGCCACCCGCACCCCGGACAGCCGGTCCGTCGCGATCCGCCCGGTCAGCTTCGCGGCGACGAAGTCCTTCGGGCTCAGCACCCACCGGGCACGGGCCCACAGATCCGGCTCGGCGTGGGCGAACCAGGCCGCCCGCGCCCCGACGAACGAGGCGTCGAGGACGATCGGGCCGCCCCAGACGCGGGTCTTGTCCTCGGCGGTGAACCGGGCGTCGAGGTCGCGGGCGAGGTCGGCGCAGCGCTGGTCCTGCCAGATGATCGCGGGCGCCAGCGGGCGCAGCCGGTCGTCCACGAAGACGTGGGTGTTCACCTGGCTCACGATCCCGACCGACCGCACCGCCCCCGGCGCCAGCCCGGCGAGGACCGCGCGGACGCCCTCGGCGCAGCCGTGCCACCAGTCCATCGGGTCCTGTTCGGCCCAGCCCGGCCGAGGGCGGCTGATCGGGTAGCCGGTCGAATGGGCGGCGACCAGGCAACCGTCCACAGTGAACACCGCGACCTTGACCGCGGTCGTCCCGACATCGATGCCCAGCAGCAGGGTGGGAGCCGTCACGGATAACACCTATCAGTTGTGCGCGTGTGGCGTGACCGGTTTCTGCCCCGGGGCGACTACGACGAACTGGCCCATCATCCCGCTGTCCTCGTGGCGCAGCAGGTGGCAGTGGTACATGTACGGCGTCGCGGGGTTGGCGTCCGTGCCGAAGGACACCGCGAGGCGGACTCGTTTGCCGGGCGGCAGGTACACGGTGTCCTTGCGGCCCGCCAGCCACGCCGGGGGCGGCGAGCCGTCGATGTCGATGATCCGGAAGGTGACATCGTGGATGTGGAAGCTGTGCGGGTTTCCGCCGCCCCGCACTTCCCAGACCTCCACCGCGCCCGCGGGGATCACCGCGTCGATCCGGGTCATGCTCATTTCCTCGCCGTTGATCGTGGACTGCCCGCTGAGGGTGAATTGCCGGGTCGTGGCGTCCGCGGGGGCGGTGATGTCCGCCTCGGCGGACAGGGTGGCGGGCAGCGGCGCGGCCTCGGTCAGCGACGCCTTGGCGCGCAAGCGGATCAGGTCGAACGTGTCGTCCGCGCCGGAGAACCGGCCGTCGGGGAAGCCGGTGCCGATGCCACCGGGGAAGCCGCGCAGGATCGGCGCGTCGCCGGGCGCCATCCGCACCACGATCTCCACCCGCTCGCCGGGGGAGAGCACCACCCGGTCCTGGCGCACGGGGGAGCGCAGCAGGCCGGTGTCGGTTCCTACCACGTCGAACGCGCGGCCGTCGTCGAAGCCCAGGTTGTAGATCCGCGCCGTGGACCCGTTGAGCACCCTGAACCGGGTCAGGGTCGCGGAGACCTCGAAGTGCGGGTCCCGGGTCCCGTTGACCAGGATCGTGTCGCCGAGGATGCCGGTGGCGCCGCCCACCGACTGGCTCTCGTCCAGCGAGCCGTCGTCGGCGAAGCGCTTGTCCTGGATGATCAACGGCACGTCGTCCACGCCGTAGTCGTCGGGCAGCCCGCTGATCCCGTCGACCTCATCGATGAGAAACATGCCCGCCACCCCTCGGTACACGTGCGCGGCGGTCCGGCCGTGCGGATGCGGGTGGTACCAGAGGGTGGCGGCGGGCTGCTTGATGGTCCACTGTGGACTCCACGTCGCGCCCGGCGCGATCTCCTGGTGCGGCCCGCCGTCCATGGCCGCGGGCAGCCGCATTCCGTGCCAGTGCAGCGAAGACGCCTCTGGCAGGCCGTTGCCCACGTGCATGACGACCTGGTCGCCCCGGCGGGCGCGCAGCGTCGGCCCCAGGTGCGCGCCGTTGACGCCCCAGGTGTCGGTGCCCACCCCCGGCGTGAACTCCGTGCGCCCGGTCCGCAGGCGCAGGTCGAAATGCTTGCGGCCCTCGGCGTCCACGGTCGGTTCGAGCAGCGGCGGGATCGCCAGCGGGGTGGCGAACGCCAGCGTGCCGACGTTGGTCTGCCGCGCGTTCTGGTACGCGACGGTGAAAGCGACCGCGAACAGGCCCGTCGTCGCCACCGCGACGGAGAGCAGGACGACCATGAGCTTGCCGAAGCGGCCGCGGGAGCGCCATAAGGCGGAAGGGATTCGCACCCCACGACTTCACCAGCGCCGCCGGTGCCGCCGCGTCCGGCGAATCCCCGAGCACGACCCTGGAACCGACCCGGAGGTCAGGTGACCGCCGGGGCCAGTCCGCCGGTGGTCGCGTCGCCGCGCGCGAGGGCGCGGATGCTCGGGGTGACCGCGACGCCGACGATCGCGGCGACCACGAGCGCGGCCAGCCCGGTCAGGGTCGCCGCAGCGCCGAAGTGGGCGGCGAGCGGGCCGACCGCGATCTCGCCGAGCGGGATCGCGACGAACGAGCCCACCGCGTCGTAGGAGTACACCCGGGCCAGCCGGTCCTGCGGCACGTTCTCCTGGAGCGACACGTCCCAGGCGATGCTGAACTGCTCCACGGCCATCCCGCCGACGAACATGGCCGCCAGCAGCGGGATGACCATCGGGGCGTGCGCGAGCACGAGCAGCGGCGCCGCCTCGACCGCGATCAGCGCCGTGCCGAACAGCAGCGCGCGCCGGGGCTGCCACCGGCTCGCCACCATCCCGCCCACCAGGGCGCCGACGGTCTGCGCGCCGAGCACGAATCCCCAGGCGAGCCGCCCGATCGTGGCGTCGGCGATGGCCGGGCCGAGCACCTGCACCGCGCCGATCACCGCGGCGTTGACCACCATGAGCGCCACCACGACCGACCAGACCCAGGCGCGCGCGGTGAACTCGGCCCAGCCCACCCGCAGGTCGTGCCAGGGCCGCGTCGGCTCGCTCTCGGCGATCTCCGGCGCCCGCACCCGCGCGTAGAAGAACGACGCGGCGAGGAACACCGCCGCCGTGCCCAGGATCGCCCAGCCCGGCCCGGCCAGCGCGGCCACCATGCCGCCGACCGACGCGCCCGCGATCATGGCGGTGTTGACGCCCATCCGCACGACCGCGTTGGCCTGCCGGATCATCCCCTCGGGCACGGTCTGCGGCGTCAGCGCCGACGCCGCGGGCAACGACGCCGCGGACACGGCGCCGTTGACCACGCTCAGCACCACCAGCAGCCACACCGAGGCGAAGCCCAGCAGAACCGCGAGCCCGGTGACCGCCTGCGACACCGCGGCCGCCAGGCTCGCGCCCTGCAGGATCACCCCGCGCGGCAGCCGGTCGGCCAGCACGCCGCCCATGAGCAGCAGCACCACGTTCGCGATCGACCGCGCGCCGACCACCAAGCCCAGCGCCACGACCGACCCAGTCAGGTCGAGCACCGCGAACGCCAGCGCCACCGGGGCCACCGCGTTGCCGATGTAGGTGGTCGTCCGGCCGATGGCCAGTCGCCGGAACATCGGTTCGCGCAGCGGCGCGAACATCCCCACCGTCGTCATCGGCGCTCGGTTCTCCTCACTCCCGGGGGTGCGGGTCTCCCGCGGCCCGGGTCGGGATGTCCATCTGGATCATCGAGATTGTCGTGCTCACCCGGACGGTCCCGGGCGTGCGCGGCGGCCGGGCCGCGTCCCGCAGCTGGTGGCTCAAGTCGCGGCCGCGGGCCACCAGGTCCTGCCACACCTGCGGGTCGACCCACAGCTCCGCGTCGGTGAGCGCGCCCTCCGCGCTCGCGGCGCGCCTGCCCGCCACCGTGTCGTCCCCGGGGCCGCGCGGCGCGGCGACCGAGGGCGGGTAGTGCCGGTAGCGCTTGGCGAGCCCGCCGCGGATGGGAACCTCCTCGACTATCTCGACCAGGCCCGCGTCGGCGAGCTTGCGCAGGTGGTAGCTGATGTTGGGTTGACTGTCCTTGAGTTCTCTGGCCACTTCGGCCGCGCTCATGGCGCGATCGCTGACCAGGCCCAGAATGCGCATCCGCAGCGGGTGCGCGAGCGCGCGCATCCCGTGCAAAGTATTGCGTGAATCCCCCATGTCCATGATCCGAGTCTCTGAATCGGACCCGACCGTGTCAAATGACTATTGCGCGGTCAGCACGGGTTCGACCGCGTGGCGCGCGTCGAGGAAGCGGGCGATGTGCGCGGTCAGGCGCGCGGGCCGCAGGCGCAGCTCGACCGGGCTCTCCGCCTCCACGAACTCGGCGTCGACCAGTTCGCCCGCGAGCATGTGCGCGTCGCCGAACGGGTGGATGGGGTCGCGGCGGTGGCCGATGACCAGGCCAGGCACCTCGATCGCGGTCCGCAGCGACTTCGGCGGCGCGATCCGGCCGAAGAAGATGCCGTGCACCGCGGCCGCCATCGCCGCTGGCTCCTGGCGCAGGGTGTCGGTGACGACGTCGACCCACTGGTTGCCGCGCGGCACCCGGCCCGCGGCCCAGGCCACAGCGCGCACGGCCGAGGGCAGGAACCGGGCGGTGAACAGCAGCGGGGTGAAGGCGAGCAGCCCGGCCACGATCGCGTTGTCCAGCACCGGCATCTCCACGACCATCCCGCGCAGCCGCTGCGGGGCGGCGACGGCGACCTCCAGGGTGACGTTCGCGCCGAGCGAGGTCCCGCCGACGACCGCGCGCTCCACGTCGAGGTGGTCGAGCAGGGCGACGACCTGCTCCGCCCAGATGCTCATCGAGTACTGCCAGGACTCCGCGGGCCGGTCGGACTCGCCGTGGCCGAGCAGATCGAGGGTGACCACCCGGTATCCGGCCGCGGCCAGCGAGCGGGCCAGCGGGGCGTGCATGCGCCGGGTCATCAGCTGCCCGTGGGTGAGCACGAGCAGGCGGTCGCCGCCGCCGAAGTCGGTGTAGCGCAGCGTGTGGCCCTCGACGGTGAACGAGCCCGCGCGCTCCTGCGTCATGCCCGCGAGATTACCCATGGCCGCGGTCGGGAATCACGACGAACGGTGCCTGCGCCGCCCGCTCGCCTCGGCCTGCTGGCCCGCCGGTTCAGCGGTGTCCTCCGCCGGTTCCTCGGCCGCGGCGCTCGCGCTCATCTCACGCAAGAGCTCGTCGAAGATCGGCGTGGACATCACGCTCTGGCTTGCCATCCGGGGACTCCCATCGCTTCCGGGCTCAACGGTTCGGAACCTACCGCCCGCCACCGTCAAGCCAGCCCAACTTGGGCAGACACGTTCGGGGGAAACGCGGTGTGATGCGGTAACAGCCTGGGTACAGGTCACTGCTGACAAGATGTTACCGGTGGGTAATACTAGGGGAATGACCGAGAACCTGGTGTCCCTGAAAGTCGACGTGGCCGAGCACGTGGCGGAGGTGACCCTGCTCGGGCCGGGCAAGGGCAACGCCATGGGGCCGGACTTCTGGCGCGAGCTGCCGACCGTGTTCGAGCGGATCGACGCCGACCCCGAGGTCCGGGCCGTGGTGCTCGCGGGCAGCGGCACGCACTTCTCCTATGGTCTGGACCTGCCCGCCATGATGCCCGACTGGGGCGGGCTGCTCGGCGCGGACTCCCTCGCGGGCCCGCGCACCCGCTTCCTCGACGGGATCCGCCGGATGCAGGACGGGATCACCGCGGTCGCCGCGTGCCGCAAGCCGGTGATCGCCGCGGTCAGCGGCTGGTGCATCGGCGGCGGCGTCGACCTGATCACCGCCGCGGACGTCCGGCTGGCCAGCGCCGACGCGAAGTTCAGCGTCCGCGAGGTCAAGGTCGCCATCGTGGCCGACATGGGCAGCCTGCAACGGCTCGTCGGCATCGTCGGCGAGGGCCACCTGCGCGAACTCGCCCTCACCGGCAAGGACATCGACGCCGAGCGCGCCCTGCGCATCGGCCTGGTCAACGACGTCCACCTGGACCAGGCGGCCCTGGTCGCCGCCGCGCGCGCCATGGCGGCCGAGATCGCCGCGAACCCGCCGCTGGTCGTGCAGGGCACCAAGGACGTGCTCAACCTCGAACGCGAGCGCCGCGTCGCCGACGGGCTGCGCTACGTCTCGGCCTGGAACGCCGCTTTCCTACCCAGCCGCGACCTCGGCGAGGCCGTCGGCGCGTTCCTGGAGCGCAGGCCGCCGAAGTTCACCGGGGAGTAGCCCCCGCCTTTCTGCGGGCTGAGGGACACAAGCGCGCTGATTGGAACCCGCGTCGGTGGGCAATCCCCGGGGTGTACCCGAGTGGAAGGAACCGACATGGCAGTGCTCACCGACCGAAAGGTGGCGTTCCTGGTCGCCCCGGAGGGCATCGAGCAGGTGGAGCTGACCGAGCCGTGGAAGGCGGTCCAGGAGGCGGGCGGCACGCCCGAGCTGGTGTCCACCGGCCCGGAGACCGTCCAGGCGTTCAACCACCTCGACAAGGCCGACACGTTCCCCGTGGACCGGGCCGCGGCCGACGTCACCGCCGACGACTACGACGCGCTCGTGCTGCCCGGCGGCGTGGCGAACCCGGACTTCCTGCGCTCGGACCCCGACGCGGTCGCCTTCGCCAAGTCCTTCTTCGACTCTGGCAAGCCCGTCGCCGCGATCTGCCACGCGCCGTGGACGCTGGTCGAGGCTGGCGTCCTGCGCGGGCGGCGGGTCACCTCGTGGCCGAGCCTGCGGACCGACCTGCGCAACGCGGGCGCGGAGTGGGTGGACGAGCAGGTCGTCGTGGACACCTCGGCGGACGCCCCACTGGTCACCAGCCGCAAACCCGACGATCTGCCCGCGTTCTGCTCGACGATGGTGGAGACCTTCGCCGCGGAGAAAGTCGCTCCGTAACACCGTTTCGACAGGAGTGTGACAGTCGTGTGGCCGACGGTGCCGCTGTGTGAACAGTGGTTGTCCACCGGTCAAGATTGGGTCAAAGGGGCTAACGCGACCGGCGTCATCGCCGACACTGTTGTCGAGAGGGGATCCCGAGATGAGCGACGACGACACCTGCCTGAGACCACTGTCCGCCCAGACGCTGCCCCGGCCGCACCTGCTGCCGACCGTGCCGTGCAGCGTCGTGTGGAGCGGCGGACACGCTTTCGTCCTGGAGCACACCGGGGGCGGCGCCCGCTGGGTCGGGCTCGACGCGTTCGGCAGGCCGTGCTCGATGAGCCCGGCCGCCCTGGAGCGCCAGGGCTGGTCGCGGCACCGCGACGACTGAGCCATAACCTTCCCCGCATGGCCGAAGCCGCGCGGGACCTGAGCAGACCACCGGATCGCATTTGGACGATCCCGAATCTGCTCAGCGTCCTGCGCCTCGCGGGCGTGCCGGTGTTCCTCTACCTGCTGCTCGGCCCGAGGGCCGACGGGTGGGCCATCGCGGTGCTGGGGTTCAGCGGGCTCACCGACTGGCTCGACGGCAAGATCGCCCGCTGGCTCAACCAGGCGAGCAGGCTCGGCGCCCTGCTCGACCCGGCCGCCGACCGGCTCTACACGCTGGCCACGATCGTGGCGTTCGTGCTGCGCGACATCGTCCCGTGGTGGGTCGCGGCCGTCCTGGTCGGCCGCGACCTGCTGGTCGGCGTGTGCGTCCTGGTGCTGCGGCGCAACGGTTTCGCCCCGCCGGAGGTCACCTACATCGGCAAGGCCGCGACGTTCAACCTCATGTACGCCTTCCCGCTGCTGCTGCTCGCCCAGGGCGGCTCGGCGTTCGCCGCCGCGGCGCGGCCGGTGGCCTACGCGTTCGCCCTGTGGGGCGTCCTGCTGTTCCTGTGGTCCGGGCTGCTTTACGTGGTGCAGACGCGGATGGCCTTGCTGCGGCGGAACCAGGCGAGCGCCCTCTAGGGCCTGTATCGAAGTACCGGCGCGGCTGGCGCGTGCCGGTACTTCGATACAGGCCCTAAGCTCTGTCCACCGCATCGGACACGTCCTTGAGAGGCGACCAGGTGATTCCCGAAGAACTCCGCTACACCGACGAACACGAATGGGTGGCGACCAAAACCGACGTCCTGGTGCGCGTCGGGATCACCGAGTACGCCCAGCAGCAGCTGGGGGACGTGGTCTTCGTGCAGCTTCCCGAGGTCGGCGAGCAGGTCGAGCAGGGCGGCTTGGCCGGTGAGGTCGAGTCGACCAAGAGCGTGTCGGAGATCTTCGCGCCGGTCGGCGGCGAGGTCACGGCCGTGAACGATGCCGTGGTCAACCAGCCCGAGCTGCTCAACGACGACCCTTACGGCGAGGGCTGGCTGTTCGAGATCACCGTGGACGACCCCGACGCCGTCGACGCGCTGCTCGACGCGGACGCCTATCAGGCGCTCACCGAGCCGTGAGACGATCTTGGCCCGGCGCGCCGCGGCCAAGGTGGGACCACCATCCCGGCTCCTGATCGCGCACGGTACGTTGGCACTGTTCAACGCAATTGACCAGCAGGAGGAGAGCTCAGGTGAGCACGAACGACGGGCCCGGCGTCCCGCCGGAGCAGTCTCCGGAGCGGACTTCGGTCTTCCGGGCCGACTTCCTCACCGAGGCTGAGGGCCGCGAGGCGGCTCCGGCCCCGGAGCCCGCGGTCGCGGGAGTCGACGCACTTCCGGCCGGATCGGCCCTGCTGGTGGTCAAGCGTGGCCCCAACGCGGGCTCGCGCTTCCTGCTGGACCGCGACACGACCAGCGCGGGTCGGCACCCGGACAGCGACATCTTCCTCGACGACGTCACCGTCTCCCGGCGGCACGCGGAGTTCCGCCGCGAGGGCGGGGAGTTCGTCGTGATCGACGTGGGCAGCCTCAACGGGACCTACGTCAACCGGGAGCCGGTCGACCAGGCCGTGCTCGCGGGCGGCGACGAGGTGCAGATCGGCAAGTTCCGCCTGGTGTTCCTCACCGGCCCCGGCGCGGGGGCCTAGGGATCACCGTGACGGCGGCCGGGCGGCCCGCGCGTGAGGGATTGAGTATCGGCGCGGTGCTGTCGCACCTGCGGCCGGACTTCCCGGACGTCACCATCTCCAAGATTCGCTTTCTGGAATCGGAGGGGCTGGTCAGCCCGGACCGCACGCCGTCGGGATACCGGCGGTTCACCGAGGCGGATGTGGCGCGGCTGCGCTTCGTGCTCGCGGCGCAGCGCGACCACTACCTGCCGTTGAAGGTGATCAGGGAGCAACTGGACCGGGCCGACAGCGGCGCCCCGGCGCCCCGGCTCGCGTCGGTGCCGGAGCGGGCGCCCGCTCCCGAGACATTCACCCCAGCCGAGCGGCCCGCCGCCCGGCTGACCCGGGACGAGCTGATCGCCGAGGCGGGCATCGACGCAGCGGCGCTGCTCGACTTGGAGCAGTACGGCCTGGTCAAGGCGGACGCGCAGGGCCGGTTCGACGCGGAAGCCGCGCCGATCGCCCGGACCGTGGCCGCCTTGGCCGACTACGGCATCGAGCCAAGGCACCTGCGCGCGTTCCGGGCCTCGGCGGACCGCGAGGTCGGTCTGCTGGAGCAGGTCGTCGCGCCGATGTACCTGCAGCGCGACCCGTCGGCGCGCGCCCGCGCCGACGAGATCGCTCGCGATCTCGCGGCGTTGTCGGTCACCCTGCACTCGCTGCTGGTGAACGCGGGCCTGCGCAGGGTGACGGGGAAATAGAATCCGCCCCATCGCGTTGCTCATTGTGATCTGATCAGCGTGGAATAGTCAGGCGTGGGGTCCGGATGGCGGGTAGCGTCGAAGCAGGCGATGAGCGATCCTCGATAGGACGGGACGCCGATGCCCCAGCGAGCGGAGGGAGGCGAGCCCGATGAGCGAGATGCGCGTCGTGGGTGTGCGGGTGGAGTTGCCCGCGAACCAGCCGATCTTGTTGCTGCGTGAGACCGAAGGAGAGCGGTACCTGCCGATCTGGATCGGATCGGTCGAGGCCACCGCGATCGCCTTGGAGCAGCAGGGGGTGCGGCCCGCGCGGCCGCTGACCCACGACCTGCTCAAGGACGTGATCGGCGCACTGGGCCGGGAGCTTGAACAGGTCAGAATCACCGACCTGCGCGAGGGCACCTTCTTCGCCGAACTGGTCTTCGACGGCGATGTGCGGGTCTCCGCGCGCCCGAGCGACTCGGTCGCCTTGGCGCTGCGGATCGGCGTGCCGATCCACGCCGAGGACTCGGTCCTGCAGGAGGCCGGGCTGATCATCCCGGACGAGCAGGAGGACGAGGTCGAGAAGTTCCGGGAGTTCCTGGACTCGGTCTCGCCGGAGGACTTTCGCGGCGCGGACACCTGAGTCCCGTCGAGCGCGCCCGGCCGAGCTGTCGGCCCGGGGTTCAGCGCGCGAGTGCGACGCGCTCCCGCGCGTCGCGTTGACCTCCCCGCGCGCCCGTCTTACCGTCAGGGACGAGCGAATCGCGTCGGTGTGGTTCGGTTGCCGCACACACCGGCTGGTTCGCCCGGCCGACGGTTCCACAGCGGAACGGGCGGTCTCGTTCGCCGGTCATCGGTGGCCGGTCGAGGGGAGGCAGGCGTGTTCGAGGAAAGTCCCGTCGGGGCTGACGCCGGAGAGCAGGGCGAGCTGTTCCCGGATGCCTCACTGCCGGACGAGCTCGTCGGCTACCGGGGGCCCGCCGCGTGCCAGATAGCCGGGATCACTTACCGGCAGCTGGACTACTGGGCCCGCACCGGCTTGGTCGTCCCGACCGTGCGCAGCGCGCACGGCTCCGGATCGCAACGGCTGTACTCGTTCAAGGACGTCCTGGTCCTCAAGGTCGTCAAGCGCCTGCTCGACACGGGCGTGTCGCTGCAGAACATCCGCGTCGCCGTCGAGCACCTGCGCCGCAGGGGCGTGCGCGACCTGGCCAGGATCACCCTGTTCAGCGACGGCACGACGGTCTACGAGTGCACGTCGCCGGAGGAGGTCGTGGACCTGCTCCAGGGCGGCCAAGGGGTGTTCGGCATCGCCGTCAGCGGCGCCATCCGCGAGATCAGCGGGACCATTCACGACTTCCCCGCCGAGCGCGCGGACGGCCTGGAGATCGAGCAGCCGACCGAGGACGAGCTCACCCAGCGCCGCAAGGCCCGCAACGCGGGCTGACTAGGACCGCTCGCGGTCGGACAGGGTGTACGGGGTCGTCGTGGTGACCTGGGTGAAGCCGACGCGCTCCAGAATCGGGCGGCTCGTCGGCAGGGCATCCACCTGGAGGTAGCGCACGCCGCGAGCCTCCGCCCGGCGGGCGCGGTGGCTTACCAGCGCGCGGTAGACGCCTTTTCCGCGCCACTGGGGAATGGTGCCACCGCCCCACAGGCCCGCGAACTCGGCGCCCGGGTAGTACTCGGTGCGGGCCGCGCTTACCGGCGTGCCGTCAGCGACGGCCAGCACCACGTCCATCGATCCGGACGGGAGCGCGTCGCGCATCCGCGCCCCCAGCCAGGCGAAGTCGCCGCCGAACGACTGCTCGTGCACCCGGACCGCGTCGGCGATTCCGTCCGCATCGGACACCGCGACCAGCGTGACGCCCGGGGGCGGCGCGAAATCGGGCACCGCGGCCGCCTCGGCGACCATCACCGCCTCGTCGGGGCCGGGCGCCAAGCCCGCCGCGACCAGTCGTCGCGGGAGGTCGGCGGGCCGGTCGTGGTGGTAGTGCTTCCACTCGGCCGCGCCTGCGCCAGCCCGGAACCCGGCGACCACCTCGGCGATCACCTGATCGGCGTTTTCCGGGTCGGCGTCGTCCAGGTTGGACCACAGCACCCCGGACCACCCGTGCGGGCTGTCCGCCACGTGCTGGGTCAGCGTGGCCGTGCGGACGACCGTCGTGCGGGCGTCGCCCGCGGGCAGGTCGCGGCGCAGTTGCCGATCGAGCGCGGCGAGCACGGTTTTTACGTTCAACGGACTTTTTGTGGTCATGAACGCAGTCCACCGCGTGCCTGGCAGCGGCGGCAACCGAGATAGACTTGCCAGGTCGTCGCGAAACCCACGCGGGAGAGTCCGAGCGGCCCACCGGCCGACTCGGCGCCGAAGGAGCAAATCCTCCCCGGAACCTCTCAGGCAAACGGACCGCGTGGTCGAGACGCCTCTGGAAAGCGAGTCTCCCGGTCACCGCCGGGCGACTCCGCCGAAGGTGCAAGTCCGGGCAGGGCCGGACGAAGCTCTCAGGCGCCTGTTCGCGGGCACGGACAGAGGGGGAGGGCCACGCGGGCGCCGTCGCCCGCCGTCAGGCCCGACCCCGAACGCCGGAGGACCCGCACCGATGACGACTGACCGGATTCCGCTCGCCGCGCTGGAACACGGCACCCCGTTCGCCGACCGCCACGTCGGCCCCCGGCCCGCCGAGCTGGCCCGGATCCTCGACGTCGTCGGCGTCGGGTCGCTGGAGGAACTGGCCCAGCACGCGGTGCCGGACTCCATCCGCGAGGGCGACCTGACCATCGACCTGCCCGACCCGGCCACCGAGGTCGAGGCGCTGGCCGAGCTGCGCGACCTCGCCGGGCGCAACCGGGTGCTGACCCAGATGATCGGCTTGGGCTACTACGGCACCGTGACCCCGCCGGTGATCCGGCGCAACGTGCTGGAGAGCCCCGCCTGGTACACCGCCTACACCCCATACCAGCCGGAGATCAGCCAGGGCAGGCTGGAGGCGCTGCTCAACTTCCAGACCATGGTCGCCGACCTGACCGGGCTGCCCACGGCCAACGCCTCCATGCTGGACGAGGCGACCGCCGCGGCCGAGGCGATGACCCTGCTGCGCCGCACGGGCCGGTCGAAGTCGAACCGGTTCGTGGTGGACGCCGACACGTTCTCGCAGACGATCGCGGTGGTCGAGACCCGCGCCGAGCCGCTGGGCATCGAGGTCGTGGTGGCCGATCTGGCCGACGGCCTGCCGGTGGGCGACTTCTTCGGCGTCCTGCTGTCCTACCCGGGCGCGAGCGGCGCGGTGCGCGACCACGCCGCGCTCGTCACCGAGGCGCACGGGCGCGACGCCAAGGTCGCCGTGGCCGCCGACCTGCTGGCGCTGACCCTGCTGCGGGCGCCCGGCGAGATCGGCGCGGACGTCGTGGTGGGCACCACCCAGCGCTTCGGCGTGCCGATGGGCTTCGGCGGGCCGCACGCGGGCTACATGGCCGTGACCAAGGGCCTGGAGCGCCAGCTTCCCGGTCGCCTGGTCGGCGTCAGCACCGACGCGGACGGCAAGCTCGCCTACCGGCTGGCGTTGCAGACCCGCGAGCAGCACATCCGCCGCGAGAAGGCCACCTCGAACATCTGCACCGCGCAGGTCCTGCTCGCGGTCGTCGCCTCGATGTACGCGGTCTACCACGGCCCCGAGGGGCTGCGCGCCATCGCGACCCGGGCGCACCGGATGGCCGCCGTCCTGGCGGCGGGGCTGCGCGCGGGCGGAGTCGAGGTCGTGCACGGGGAGTTCTTCGACACCGTGCGCGCCCGCGTTCCCGGCCGCGCCGCCGCGGTCGCCGCGGCCGCCCGCGCGCAGGGCGTCACCGTGCACCTGGTCGACGCCGACCACATCGGCGTCGCCACTGACGAGACCACGACCCGCGACCACCTGCGCGCGGTGTGGACCGCCTTCGGCGTCCCCGGCGGCCTCGACTCAGCCGACGCGGTCGACGCGCTCGACGCCGAGACCGCCGACGCCCTCCCCGGCGCGCTGCTGCGCACGTCGGACTACCTGACGCACCCGGTGTTCGCCACACACCGCTCGGAGACCGCGCTGCTGCGCTACCTGCGGTCCCTTTCGGACAAGGACGTCGCGCTGGACCGCAGCATGATCCCGCTGGGCTCGTGCACGATGAAGCTCAACGCGACCGCGGAGATGGAGCCCATCACCTGGCCAGCCTTCGCCGACCTGCACCCGTTCGCGCCCGCCGAGGACGCCGAGGGCCTGCTGCGGATCGTCGCCGACCTGGAGACCTGGCTGGCCCGGCTCACCGGCTACGACGCGGTCAGCCTCCAGCCCAACGCGGGCAGCCAGGGCGAGTTCGCGGGCCTGCTCGCGATCCGCGCCTACCACCGCGCCCAGGGCCACGGCGAGCGCGACGTGTGCCTGATCCCGTCGAGCGCGCACGGCACCAACGCCGCGAGCGCGGTCATGGCCGGGATGCGCGTCGCGGTCGTCAAGTGCGACGACTCCGGCAACATCGACCTGGACCACCTGCGCGCCACCGTCGCCGAGCACAGCGCCGACCTCGCCGCGATCATGATCACCTACCCGTCCACGCACGGGGTGTACGAGGACACCGTGCGCGAGGTGTGCGCGCTGGTGCACGACGCGGGCGGCCAGGTCTATGTGGACGGCGCGAACCTCAACGCCCTCATCGGGCTCGCCCGCTACGGCCGGTTCGGCGCGGACGTCTCGCACCTGAACCTGCACAAGACCTTCTGCATCCCACACGGCGGCGGCGGCCCCGGCGTGGGCCCGATCGGCGTGCGCGCGCACCTGGCGCCGTTCCTGCCCAACCACCCGCTGCAACCCGCCGCGGGCCCGGCGACCGGGGTCGGCCCGATCAGCGCCGCGCCCTGGGGCAGCGCATCGATCCTGCCCATCTCCTGGGCGTACGTGCGGATGATGGGCGCGGACGGCCTGCGCCGCGCGACCCTGACCGCGGTCGCGGCGGCCAACTACGTCGCCCGGCGGCTGGACGAGCACTTCCCGGTCCTCTACACCGGCGAGGGCGGGTTCGTCGCCCACGAGTGCATCCTCGACCTGCGGCCCATCACCAAGGCCACCGGCATCACCGTGGACGACGTGGCCAAGCGGCTGGCCGACTACGGCCTGCACGCGCCCACCATGTCGTTCCCGGTCGCGGGGACGCTGATGGTCGAGCCGACCGAGAGCGAGGACCTGGCCGAGTTGGACCGCTTCTGCGACGCCATGATCGCCATCGCGGGCGAGATCGGACGCGTCGCCGCGGGGGAGTGGCCGCTGGCGGACAACCCGCTGGCCAACGCCCCGCACACGGCCGCGTCGATCGCGGGGGAGTGGGACCACCCGTACACCCGCGCGGAGGCCGTGTTCCCGGCCGGGCAGGACGCGCGCAAGATTTGGCCCCCGGTGCGGCGCATCGACGGCGCCAAGGGCGACCGCAACCTGGTCTGCTCCTGCCCCCCGATCGACGCGTACAGCGGCTGACCCACCGCGTGCGGTCCCTCCCACGGGGACGGTGAGGGACCGCACGCGGTAGCGGGAAGAAACCTGGGTACCCCGAGGTTGCTGCGAGAGAAGACGAATCGATCCAGTGACCGGAGGAATCCGCTTCATGCCGAACGTCCCCAATGTCGCCCTCAACGACGGCACGACCATCCCGCAGATCGGGTTCGGGGTCTGGCAGGTGTCCGACGACGAGGTGACCGCCGCGGTGGCCACCGCGATCGAGGCCGGGTACCGCAGCATCGACACCGCCGCGATCTACGGCAACGAGGCGGGCACCGGCGCGGCCGTCGCCGCGTCCGGCCTGCCGAGGGAAGACCTCTACATCACCACCAAGCTGTGGAACTCCGAACAGGGCTACGACTCGACGCTGCGCGCGTTCGACGAGAGCCTGGCCAAGCTCAAGCTCGACTACGTGGACCTGTACCTGATCCACTGGGCCGCCCCCGGCCGGGACGCCTACCTGGACACCTGGCGCGCGTTCGAGAAGATCCGCGCCGAGGGCCGCGCCCGCTCCATCGGCGTGTCCAACTTCCACGTGCCGCACCTGGAGCGGCTGCTGGCCGAGACCGACACGGTGCCGGTGGTCAACCAGATCGAGCTGCACCCCAACCTGCCGCAGGCCGAGCTGCGCGCCTTCCACGCCGCCAACGGCATCGCGACCGAGGCGTGGAGCCCGCTGGCGCAGGGCAACCTGATCGCCGACCCGACGGTCACCGCCCTCGCCGACAAGTACGGCAAGTCGACCGCGCAGGTGCTGCTTCGCTGGCACATCCAGCTCGGCAACGTGGTCATCCCGAAGTCGGTCACCCCCGAGCGCATCCGCGCCAACATCGACATCTTCGACTTCGAGCTGGCCCCCGACGACATGGACGTCCTGGCCGGGCTGGAGAACGGCAAGCGCGTCGGTCCGAACCCGGACACGTTCAACGGCTGACCCCGACCTGGCAGCAGGACCCCGGTGCGAAGCCGCGCACCGGGGTCCGCCGGTCAGCCTTTGCTCTGGTCGTTGCTCAGCCACTTCTCCGGGCGCAGCCGGACCAGGACCGCGCGTTCATCGAGCGCATCGTCCACATAGGCCGCCGCCTGGTCGTCGGGCAAATAGCGCCGCACGATGCCCAGCGCCTGCGCACGGGTGGGCGGATCGTCGTCCGCCACGACGGTTCCCGTCACGGAGACGTACTGGTACGGCCGGACCTCGGTCTGCGCCACCAGGCTGAACCGCCCAGCGGCCTTGATGGCCTGGTGTTTCCTGGTGCCCCGCTCGATCCAGACGCGCAGGTCGCCGCCCGGTTCGTAGTCGTACCAGACCGGCACCGCCAGCGGCGCCGCGCCCGCGCGCTCCACGGCCAGCACCCCCACGTGCGGTCCCGACAGGAATGCCTCGCGCTCCGCCGCGGTCATGACGAACGACATGCCCGGTCCCCCTTCTGCGTCACGGTCTCGGCAGGCACAACACCGCCCGCCCGGAGGGGATTCCGGGGTGGCGATCACACCGGCCGACGCGGCCTCGCCGTGGACTGGCCTGCCTGCCGCCGCTCCGGTGGCGGCTCGATGCCCGCCGCCCGCAGCGCGGCGTGCAGGCCAGCCAGGGCGAGCCGGTCGGCGCGCTCGTTCTCGGGGTGGCCGCTATGGCCCTTCACCCAGTGCCACTCGACCTCGTGCCGCGCGGCGGCCGCGTCCAGGCGCTGCCACAGGTCCACGTTGGCGACCGGTTTCTTCCCGCTGGTGAGCCAGCCGTTCGCCTTCCACTTCGTCATCCAGCCGGTGATGCCGCCGCGGACGTAGGTGCTGTCGGTGTAGACATCCACCCGCGACGGACGGGTGAGCGTCTCCAGCGCCTGGATCGGGGCCATCAGCTCCATCCGGTTGTTGGTGGTCCGCTCCACCTCGCCGCCGCTGAGTTCCCGCTCGTGGCCGCCGTAGCGCAGCACCGCGCCCCAGCCGCCGGGGCCGGGGTTGGGCACGCACGCCCCGTCGGTGTAGATCTCCACGATTTTCGGGCTCGCCTCAGCCACAAGCCGTCTCCCTATCCGCCGGTGATGTCCCTGGCCAGCCGCTTGGCCTCCTGCTCGGTGAAGCTCCCCGCGATCTGCACCGTGCCGCCGGTGATCGGCGACATGATCGTGGGCGCCGAGATGAGCCTGCCGCCCACGACGATCGCGAGCCGCTCGTCCACGTGCCCGGTGGTCCAGTCGGCGAAAACCCGCGCGCTGTCGGGCGGCAGCTGGATGGTCACGACCCACCCGCCGCCGTTCTCCCGCATGTCCTCGGCGACCACGTTCTCGAACCGGGTGAAGTCGTCGATGGACGGGGCGAGCGTGTAGACCGCGCCGTCCGGGCCGACCAGCACGTCCGGATTCGGCGCGGTGGACACGCCCGGCTCCGGATTCGGCGCGGTGGACATGCCCGGCTCCGGCTCGGCCACCGACAGGACCGGGCGTAACTCGACCGCGACCCGGGCCTGGACGGGCCCGCTGCCCAACCCGGGCGGATCGCCGGGCGGGGTGTCGCCACTGGTCTGCCCGGAGCATCCGGCGAGCACGACCAAGAGCATCGCGACCAGGGCCCGGGCGGGGAAGTTTCGCTGCATGAGGCGATCCTAGGAGGCGGGCGCCTCCGCGAGCAGCGACTCGCACACCCCGATCAGCGCCGCCCGCAGCGGCTCCGCCCGCCGCGCGAACTCCGACTGGGCGCGCACGTACTCCGCCCGCCCCCGCTCGGTCTCGATCGGCACCGGCGCGTACCCCAGGGCGCCCAGGTCGTACGGGCTGGCGCGCATGTCCAGCGCCCGCACGTCCACCGCCAGCGCGAAGCAGTCGGCCACCAGCTCCGAAGGCGTGTACGGGTCGAGCTTGTACGCGTGCTTGAACAGGTCCATGGTCGCGTGCAGACACCCCGGCTGCTCCAGCGCGATCTGCCCCTCCCGGGTGGGCCGCAGCGTGTTCAGCGGCCGCGCGGGCTCGGTGAAGAACCGGAACGCGTCGAAGTGGCTGCACTTGATGGTCTGCGCCTCCACCACCGCGTCCGTGCCCGCCGACCCGAGCCGCAGCGGCCAGTCGGCGTGCCGGATCTCGTCCTCGGTCAGCCGGTAGACCATCGCCCACTCGTGCAGCCCGAAACACCCCAGCCGGGGCGCCCGCGCGGCCGTGGCCACCAGCAGGTCGCGCACGAACACCGCCGTCCGCCGCCGCGCCTCGGGCATCCCCGCGACGTCGACGGTCACCCCGTCCTCGGTCTCGACGTACGCCTTCCACCGCAGGTACTCGCGCGCGGACGGGCCCGCCAGCGCCACCCCCGCCCCCGGGTGCCACCGCTCCAGGTGCGCGGGCCGGTGGCTGTAGTAGGTGAACAGGAAGTCGAGAACCGGGTGCTTCTCCCCCCGCGACCGCCGAGCCTGATGCGGCCCGGTCCACACCCGCACCCGCCGGGTGTGCGCGTCCCGCCGCGCATGCCACTCGGCCTCGGTCAGAACCTCAAGCGCCATTGGCGATGTGCGTCCCGTCGCGCACCGTTCCCACGTATTCCTCCACCAGGTCTTCCAACGCCACCACGCCCAGCACCGTCCGGTCAGCGGACACGGCCTTGGCGAGGTGGCTCTGCGCCCGCCGCAACGCGGCCAGCGCCTCATCGAGCCGGGAGTCGGCGGGCAGCTCAGGCAGCCCCCGCACCCGCGACCACGGCACCCGAGCCCGAGGGTCCCCCTCGACCTGGTCGAGCACATCCTTCACATGCACGTACCCGTTGAGCGACCCATCCGGCATCCGCACCGGAAACCGCGAGAACCCGGTCTCACCGACAGCGGCCTCGACATCGCCCACCGTGGGCGGATGCGGCACCGTCTTGAGCTTCTCCAACGGCACCACCACCTCGGCCACCGTCCGCTCAGCCGACGAGAGCGTGTTGGCCAACCGCCGGTGCTCGGAGTCGTCCAACAACCCTTCCCGCCGCGACTCGGCGATCAACGTAGCCAGTTCATCCGGCGTATAGGCACTTTCCAGTTCGTCCTTAGGCGTGACATGAAAGAGCCGCAACACAGCGGTAGACACGGTAGTGAACAACCCCAACAACGGCCGCACCAACCGACAAAACGCGAAGTGGACCGGAACCAACGCCATCGCCGCCCCCTCCGGCCCCGCGATAGCCAGATTCTTCGGCACCATCTCCCCAACCACCGTGTGCAACGTCACCACAACCCCCAACGCGATCGCGAACGCCACCCCATGCACCACAGCGTCAGGCAAACCAAGCGCGCCAAGCGGCTGCTCCAGCAAACTAGCGATCACCGGCTCAGCAAGCGCCCCCAACCCCAAAGAGCAAACAGTGATCCCCAACTGCGCCCCCGCGATCAACAACGGCAACTGCCGCCCCGCCTCAATCGCGACGACAGCCCGCCCCTTCCCCTCCCGAGCCAACGCCTCCAACCGATCCCGCCGCGCAGTAATGACGGCGAACTCCGCTCCCACAAAGAACGCGTTCCCCAACAACAACAGCACAGTCGCAACCAGAGCAAGAAAGTCACTCACCGAAGCACCCCCTTCCTGAGCACACCAAGTGCCCACCCCGCCCCCGTCCATGATCGCGAGTTATCCACAGGCGCGGCGCACCCTCTTCCGTCAGCTGACCTGCGACGATAGGATGGATCAGGGACGGTCCCCCAGGGAGGGTGGGCTTTGCGGTGGGGGTGGCGGTGGGGCGCCGAACGACACCCGCCCCCCACGAAACCGCACCGGCCTGCCAGGTGCTCAATGGGGCAAGGAGCAAAACCGGCCCCTCTTGCCAGGCAGCACCGACGCTCGCCAGGTGCTCGATGGGGTGAAGTGGTTTCTTCGGGGGAGGCAGCAAATCGACCTTCCATCCAGGCCGCACGAACCCTGCCCAGTGCTCGATGCGTGGAGCAGCAAACCCAAACCCACGCCCCCACGAAGCCGTACCCGGCCCTACCAGGTGCTTGATGCGGCGGACCGAGCAGCAGCGGACCCGCCCCCACGAAGCCGGACCAGCGCTCGCCCAGTGCTCGATGGGGTGGAGTGGTTTCTTTGGGGGTGAAGGAAGATCCCTAAACTTGCCGTGGTCGTGGGGCCGAAGGCTCC